>NZ_JBEXHZ010000008.1:0-234608 GCF_040608315.1 Streptomyces sp. NPDC005195 | reverse complement strand
GATGCCGGACGGCGGGGCCCACCCCTCGCTCCGGCATCTCACGGATGCCGGCGGCGGGGCCCACCCCTCGGTCGGACGGGTCCGGTCGGGCTACCGCGGCGCCATCCGGTCCGCCACGTCCGGGTGTCCCTTCAGCCAGGCCGCGACGGCGTCCTCCTCCTGGCCCTGGCCGCGCTGCTTGATCTCGCTCTCCAGGGAGCCGAGTTCACTCTCGCTCATCTTGAAGTTCTTGATCCACCGGGTGAGTTGCGGGTACTGCTGCGGGAACTTCGCGCTGGAGATGGTCCGGATCGTGTTGCCCTCGCCGAAGAGCTTCTTGCCGTCCGCGAGCTTGGTGAGCTTGTACTCGCTGTAGGCCCAGTGCGGGGACCACAGGACGACGGCGACCGGCTGCTTCTTGGCGTACGCGCGCTTCAGCTCCGCCAGCATCGCGGGCGTCGAGCCGTCGACGACCTTGTACTCCTTGTCGAGCCCGTAGCCCGGAAGCACCTTCTTCTTGAGCAGGTTCATCTCACCGGTGCCGGGCTCGATGCCGATGATCTTCCCGTCGAAGGTGCCGCCCTTGCCCTTCAGGTCCGCGAGGGACTTGACGCCCTTCACGTACGAGGGCACGGCGATCTCCAGCGAGGTCGGCGCGTACCAGGTACCCAGGTCCCTCAGGTCGTTCTTGTGCTGGTCCCAGTAGTTCGACTGGGCGTAGGGCAGCCAGGCGTCGAAGTTGAGGTCGAGGTCGCCGGAGGCCAGTCCCGTGTAGACGGGGCCGACGTCCATCTGCTTGAGGTTCAGCTGGTAACCCCGCCGTGCCAGCACGTTCTTCCACAGGTAGGTGACGGCGACGTCCTCGTCCCAGGGGAACCACGCGATGTCCAGCGGACGCTTCGCCTCGGCCGGAGCGGCGGCGGACGCGTTCCCGGTCGGAGCCAGCTTGTCGACGACACCGGGGTTCTTCTTCAGCCAGGCGCGCACGGCGTCCTGCTGCTTGCCCTTGCCGACCTTGTTGATCTCCGCCTCGAGACCCGTGAGCTGCTTCTCGGTCATCCTGAAGTTCTTCAGCCACCGGCCGACGACCGGGTTGTCCTGGGCGAAGCCCTTGCGGGAGAGGGTGTGCACCCCGTCGCCCTTGCCCCAGGCGCCCTTCGGGTCCTTGAGCTTCTTCAGGTCGTAGTCGCTGTACGCCCAGTGCGGCGACCAGAGGGTGACGACGACCGGCTGCTTCTTGGCGTACGCGCGCTTCAGCTCGGCCAGCATGGCGGGCGTCGAGCTGTCGACGACCTTGTACTCCTTGTCGAGCCCGTACTCCTTGAGCACCTTGCTCTTGAGCAGGCCCATCATCCCCGCGCTGGACTCGATGCCGGTGATCTTCCCGCCGAAGGTCCCGGCCTTGCCCTTGAGGTCCTCCAGCGAGTCGACGCCCTTCATGTACGAGGGCACGCTCAGCTCCAGCGAGGTGGGGCCGAACCAGGAGCCCAGGTCGTCGAGTTGTTTGCCGTACTTCTTCCAGTACTCGGCGTGCGTGGTCGGCAGCCACGAGTCCGTCTCGAAGTCGACGTCGCCCTGGGCCAGGGAGGTGTACAGCGGGCCCGCGTCGAACTGCTTGGTGTCGACGTCGAAGCCGCGCTCCTCCAGGATCTCCTTCCACAGGAAGGTGGAGGCGACGCCCTCGTCCCACGGGATGTAGCCGATGCTGACCTTCTTGCCCTGGCCGACGTTGTCGCCGTCGGCCGCGGTCGACGTCGAGTTCGTACCGCCGAAGACGCCCATGCCGCCCGCGACCAGCGCGAGGACGACGACGCCCACCACCGCGACGGCGGGACGGGGACGGTAGGACCAGATCCGCAGGCCCTGCGCGGCCCGCAGCTTGGCGGCGGCGCGGCGGCCGAGCGGGGAGACCTGGGTGCCGAGGGCGCCGGTCATCCGGTCGAGGTAGATCGCCAGGATGACGATGGCGACACCGGCCTCGGAACCCAGGCCGACGTTGAGCTGGCCGATGGCCTCGTTCACGTCGCCGCCGAGGCCGCCGGTGCCGACCATGCCCGCGATGGCCGCCATCGACAGACCCAGCATGATGACCTGGTTGACGCCCGCCATGACGGTGGGCAGGGCCAGCGGCAGCTGGATGCGCAGCAGGGTGTTGCGCGGGGTGGTGCCGAACGCGTCGGCGGCCTCCACGAGTTCCTTGTCGACCTGCCGGATGCCCAGTTCGGTCATGCGGACACCGGGGGCCAGCGCGAAGATCAGGGTGGCCACGATGCCGGCGGGGGCGCCGGTGCCGAAGAAGAGGATCGCCGGGATGAGGTAGATCATCGCGGGCAGGGTCTGCATGAAGTCGAGCACCGGGCGGACGATGCCGCTGACCCGGTCGGAGCGCGCCGCCCAGATGCCCACGGGGACGGAGACGACGAGTGCGATCAGTGTCGCCACGAGGACGAGCGAGAGGGTCACCATCGCGTCCTCCCACAGTTCGAGGGAGTCGATGAAGGCGAATCCCACGAAGGTGAGGACACCCGCGGAGGTGCCGCGCAGCCAGAACGCGATCACCGCGAAGATGCCGGCGAGGAGGAGCGGCTGGGGGGCCTGAAGGACGGCGTTGATGCCGTCGTAGGTGCCCGAGAAAACGGTCTTGAGGAAGTCGAAGAGCCACGCCATGTGGTTCAGCAGCCAGTCGACGACGTCGTTGACCCAGTCACCGAAGGGAATCCTAGGCACCGGCCGTCACCGCCTCGGTCCGCGGCTGCTCACAGCGGCCGGGTTCGTCCTGTTCGTCGCCGAGGAAGGCGACGAGCCGGCGACGCGGCACGACGCCGACCAGCTCGCCCTGGGGGTCGAGCACCGCGACCGGGTGCGTGAGGCGCGCGCTGATCGCGCACAGATCCACGAACGAGGTGTCGGGCAGCGCGGTCTCGCAGTCGCAGTCGGCCTCGTCGCCGCGTACGCCGGTGTCCATGACGGCGCCCGCCGTCAGCACCCGGGAGCGGTCGACGTCCTGGGTGAAGGAGGCGACGTAGTCGTCGGCGGGGCGCACGAGGATGTCCTCGGCGCTGCCGATCTGGACGATGCGGCCGTCGCGCATGACGGCGATCCGGTCGCCGAGCCGCATGGCCTCGTTGAGGTCGTGGGTGATGAACACGATGGTCTTCTTGAGTTTCTTCTGGAGCTCGATGAGCTGGTCCTGCATGTCGCGGCGGATCAGCGGGTCGAGCGCGCTGAACGACTCGTCCATCAGCAGCAGATCGGCGTCGGTGGCGAGTGCGCGGGCGAGGCCGACGCGCTGCTGCATACCGCCGGACAGCTCGTCGGGCCAGGACTTCTCCCAGCCCGCCAGCCCGGCCAGTTCCAGGGCCTCGGTGGCGCGCCTCCTGCGCTCGGCGGCCGGTACGCCCTGGACCTCCAGGCCGTACGCCGCGTTCTCCAGGACACTGCGGTGCGGGAAGAGCGCGAAGTGCTGGAAGACCATGCTGATCTTCTTCGAGCGGACCTCGCGCAGGTCACGGGCGCTGAGCGCGGTGAGGTCCTCACCGTCGAAGCGCACCTGTCCCGCGGTCGGTTCCAGAAGCCCGTTGAGCATGCGCAGCAAGGTGGACTTGCCGGATCCGGACAGGCCCATGACGACGAAGATCTGGCCCGGGTCGACCGTGAAGGACGCGTCGATCACCGCGGCGGTGGTGCCGTCGGCGCGCAGTTCCTCCCGGTCGGTTCCCTGGCGGAGTCGTTCCACCGCCTCTTCCGGTCGTCTCCCGAACACCTTGTACAGATGCTCGGCCTCAAGCCTGGATGACACGTGTGCCTCTCGTTCGGACGCCTCGATCGGTCTGATCGCTGCGCCGGGTCAGATCGGTGCGACCGCTGTGATCGCCGTGATCGCCGTGATCGGTTGAAAAAGCAACCGGGCGCTTCCCGATGCCGCGCCTGCCCTCGCTTACACGGAGCAAACACGAGAGTGGTCCAGGTCACTGTCAGTGGCGTACGGCATGATGCGAGGCGTGACCAGACGCCTGATGCTGCTCGACACCGCCTCCCTGTACTTCCGGGCCTACTTCGGGGTCCCCGACTCGGTGAGGGCCCCGGACGGCACGCCCGTGAACGCCGTGCGCGGGCTGCTCGACTTCATCGACCGCCTGGTCAAGGACCACCACCCGGACGACCTGGTGGCCTGTATGGACGCGGACTGGCGCCCGCAGTGGCGGGTCGACCTGATCCCCTCGTACAAGGCGCACCGGGTGGCCGTGGAGACCGAGACCGGCCCGGACGAGGAGGAGGTGCCGGACACCCTCTCCCCGCAGGTGCCCGTCATCGAGGACGTCCTGGACGCGCTGGGCATCGCGCGCGTGGGGGTCGAGGGGTACGAGGCGGACGACGTGATCGGCACCTTCACCGGGCGCGCCACCGGACCGGTCGACATCGTCACCGGCGACCGCGACCTCTACCAACTCGTCGACGACGAGCGGGAAGTGCGCGTCCTGTACCCCCTCAAGGGCGTCGGCACCCTCCAGCTCACCGACGAGACATGGCTGCGCGAGAAGTACGGGGTCGACGGCTCGGGGTACGCGGACCTGGCGCTGCTGCGCGGCGACCCGAGCGACGGCCTTCCGGGGGTGCCCGGGATCGGCGAGAAGACGGCGGCCAAGCTGCTCGACGCCTTCGGTGACCTCGCCGGGATCATGACCGCCGTGGACGACCCGAAGTCCGCGCTGACCCCCTCTCAGCGCAGGCGCCTCGACGAGTCCCGCCCCTACGTCGCCCTGGCGCCCGAGGTCGTACGGGTCGCGGGTGACGTCCCGCTGCCCGGCGTCGACACGGCGCTGCCGCACACCCCGCGCGACCCGGCCGCCCTGGACGCGCTCGCGGCCCGCTGGGGCCTGGGAGGATCACTGCAGCGCCTGCTCACGACGCTCGGCACCTGAGAAGCCGCGTTCTTCGCGCGAGAAGCATCGTTCTCGCCGACGGGGGGATCTCGGGTGAGGGCATCGTCACTGTTTGGAGCGGGGCTCGAGCCTCACCACGGGGGTACTCGAATCCCGGTACGAGGAGCGCGAAGGCCTCACCGGCAAAGGGTGCCAACCGGGACAGGGATGCTAACTTAGGGGAGCCTAAGTCAATGAACGAGGAGGCCGTCATGGCAGAGCGTCCGGCACGCAGGCCCAGGAAGCCCCATTGCGCGCGCGTCGTGCGGACCGAGCGGCTCACTCCCCATATGCAGCGCGTCGTCCTGGGCGGCGAGGGCCTCGCCGAGTTCACCGCGGGCACCTGTACCGACCATTACGTGAAGCTGCTCTTCGCCGCGGAGGGCGTCACCTATCCGGAGCCGTTCGACATGGAGCGGATCCGCGAGGAGTTCCCGCGCGAGCAGTGGCCCGTGACCCGGACGTACACCGTGCGGGCCTGGGACCCCGAACTGCGCGAGCTGACGCTCGACTTCGTGGTCCACGGCGACGAGGGCCTGGCCGGCCCCTGGGCGGCCCGCGTCCAACCGGGCGAGATCGTACGGTTCATGGGCCCCGGCGGCGCGTACGCGCCCGACGCGAGCGCCGACTGGCATCTGCTCGCCGGTGACGAGAGCGCGCTGCCCGCGATCGCCGCCGCCCTGGAGGCGTTGCCGGACGGCGCCGTGGCTCACGCCTTCCTGGAGGTCTCGGGCCGCGACGAGGAGCAGAAGATCGACTCCGACGTGGACGTGGTGTGGCTGCACCGCGGGGACCGGCCCGTCGGCGAGGCCCTGGTGGAGGCCGTGCGCGCGCTCGACTTCCCGGAAGGCCGGGTGCAGGCGTTCGTGCACGGCGAGGCGGCCTTCGTGAAGGACCTGCGCCGGCTGCTGCGGGTGGAGCGGGAGATCCCGCGCGAGGACCTGTCGATCTCCGGCTACTGGCGCCTGGGGCACAACGAGGACGGCTGGCAGGCGGCCAAGCGGGAGTGGAACGCGCAGGTGGAGGTGGAGCAGGAGGCGACCTCGGCGGCCGCTTCCTGAACCTCCCCGGGTCCGGGTCTCTCGGAGCGCCGGTACGACCTGAACTTTCGGAGCGACGGCCACACCACCGCCACGGTCCGCGCGGGCGGACCGCCCGAACGGCCGGGCACGGCACCCGGTCGGGATTCCCGGACCTCGCCGGACGCCCCCGTCTCCCTCGCCCGGTCGAGCGGGGCGAATCCCGCGCCGCGTCCAGCCGGACCCGCCGGACGGCGCCACGTTCCCCGCGTCCAACCGGGCCTGCCGGACGGCGCCGCCTTTCTGACGTGGCCGCCGAGCAGTCTCGCCGGACCGGCGGCTGGATCAGTGTGATCGGCTCGGACACGGACCGCCGTACGAGCAGCCCGCGCTGACGCCACGTCATGCGCCAGGCCGGGGAAGCGGCCACGCCCGTCACGCGGCCCCGGCGAGGACCACGCCGTCGGCGCCTTCCACCCCGGCCCCGGCCTCCGCACGGCGGCGGACCTCGGACAGCGACTCACGCACGGTCCGGCGGCCCGGCGGGAACGCCCGTCCAGCAGCGTGGGTCCGGACTCGCCGAGCGCCTCCCGCGACGTCAGGTACGCCGTCTGGCGCGGGAGTTCGCCCCTGAGGGCGCCCGGACCGCTCCCTCCCCCACCGACGACGGCAGGGCCCCGGCCGACGGTCGCGACCCGCCGGGCGAACTGGTCGGCCTCCTCCCGGCAGTGCGTGATGAGCGGTGTGGTCGGACCCTCTTCACCGGCGAGGCATGCGCTCTCGCTCCGTGCCGCGGGTGCGCGCCCCGGGCCCGGGACAGGGGCGTGAGCACTTCGGCGCGACCCGGACACTGCCGCGTCACGCGAGCGAAACAGGGTCTCCCTAATTTCTGTCACCCGACAGAATTCCGCGCCGAAGGCAGGTGCCACCGTGACCACCACCGCTCCCTCCGACGTACGCCCCGATCCACCCCGGTCCTCCGACGACGGCTCGCTCACTCCGTTCGGCTACCGCCAGGAACTGCGGCGCAGCCTCGGCCGTTACGCCTCGTTCGCCGCCGGTTTCTCCTTCATCTCGGTGCTGACGACCGTCTTCCAGTTCTTCGCCTTCGGGTACGCGTTCGGCGGCCCGGTCTTCTTCTGGACCTGGCCGGCCGTCCTGGTGGGCCAGCTGACAGTGGCCGCCTGCTTCGCCGAACTGGCCGCGCGCTACCCGCTCTCGGGCGCGATCTACCAGTGGTCCTCGCGTCTGTCGAACCTCTCCTTCGGCTGGTTCGCCGGCTGGATCATGGTGATCGGACAGATCGTGGTGGTCGCGGCGGCGGCCCTCGCACTGCAGACGGTGCTGCCCGCGATCTGGTCCGGCTTCCAGCTGGTGGGTGACGATCCGGCGCCCACCAGCCCCGACGGCGCGGCCAACGCGGCGGTCCTCGGTGTCGTCCTGCTCGTGCTGACCACACTGGTGAACGTCGTCGACAACCGGGTGATGTCGGTGATCAACCGCGTCGGCGTCACCGCCGAGATCATCGGCGCCGTTCTGATCATCGTCCTGCTGTTCACCCACTCCGAGCGCTCCCCGGGCATCACCTTCCACACCGGTGAGGGCGGATCAGGCCTGTTCGGGGCGCTGATGGTGGGCTCCTTCACGGCGGCCTACGTGTTGATCGGCTTCGACAGCGCGGGCGAGATGAGCGAGGAGACGCACCATCCGCGGCGTACCGCGCCCCGTACGATCCTCACCGCGCTCGGCGCGGCCGGTCTGCTCGGCGGACTGATCGTGCTCGGCGGACTGCTGGCCGCGCCCAGCCTCACCGACGGGCACCTGGGTGTGGACGGCCTGAGCTACGTGCTGACCAGCAGCCTCGGGGACGGGGTGGGCCGGGCGCTGCTCGCCGACGTGGTGGTGGCCGTCGCGGTGGCGACGCTGGCGATCCAGACGGCCGCCTGCCGCATGCTCTTCTCGATGGCCCGGGACGGCCGGCTCCCCTTCTCCCGCCGGCTCGCGAGGGTCAACCCGCGCACCGGCGTGCCGAGCGTGCCCGCGCTCACCGTCGGTGTCCTCGCCGCCGCCCTGCTGCTGCTCGACTTCGCCTCCCCGGAGGCCTTTCTGGCCATCGGCACCACCTGCATCGTGATGCTGTACCTGGCGTACGCGATGGTGACCGGGCCGATGCTGGTGCGCCGGCTGCGCGGCGAGTTCACCGCCGACGGGACCGACGAGACGGGCGCCCCGCTCTTCTCGCTGGGCCGCTGGGGTGTCCCGGTCAACGCGATCGCCCTCGTCTACGGTCTGCTCATGAGCGTCGACCTCGCCTGGCCGCGCGCCGCGGTGTACGACCCGGGGGGCGGACACTGGTACTTCCAGTGGTTCACCGTGCTGTTCCTGGCGTCGACGCTGATCGCGGGTGCGGCCTACCGGGCGTACGGGGCGTACCGGGCACGGACGGCGGTGGCTCTGGTGGCGGCCCCGGCCTCGTACACCTGAGCCCGGAGCAACCGACCCGGCAGCCGCCCCGCGCGTCCGAGCGGGGAGCACCCTGCCCCGCCGCCGCCCGTAGGCTTGAGCGGGTGAGACGCAAGCCCAGGATCCCGCCCTCCCCCCTGCCGCAGCGCGACGGTGTCGACCCCGTGCGCGTCCGACTGCCGCAGGCAGGGGAGTGGGCCACGGTGCGCGAGCATCTGGTGGCGCGGCTCGCGGCGGGGGCCGGGGTGATCGACACGATGCTCGCGGACGGGCTGATCGTGCGGGCGGACGGGCGGCCGGTCGAGCCCGGCACGGCGTACGAGCCGGGGATGTTCGTGTGGTTCCACCGGGAGCTGCCCGACGAGGAGCGGGTGCCGTTCGCCGTGGACGTCGTGTACCGCGACGCGCATGTCGTGGTGGCCGACAAACCCCACTTCCTCGCCACCACACCGCGCGGCAGCCATGTCGCCGAGACCGTGCTCGCGCGGCTGCGGCGGGAGCTTGACCTCCCGGCGCTGGGCGCCGCGCACCGCCTCGACCGGCTCACCGCCGGGCTCGTGCTGTTCACCGTGCGGCCCGAGGAGCGCGGCGCCTACCAGTCGCTGTTCCGCGACCGGCTCGTCACCAAGGAGTACGAGGCGGTGGCCCCGTACGACGGGGGGCTCGAACTGCCGCGCACGGTCCGCAGCCGGATCGTGAAGGAGCGCGGGGTGATGGCCGCGCGGGAGGTCGCCGGCGAACCGAACGCCGTGAGCCGGATCGAACTCCGCGACCACCGCGACGGGTTGGGACGCTACCGGCTGGTGCCCCGCACCGGGCAGACCCATCAGCTCCGGGTGCACATGAACACGCTGGGCGTCCCCCTCCTCGGGGATCCGCTCTACCCGGTGGTGACCGGCCCCGTGCCGGCCGGCGACTTCCGGCGTCCGCTCCAACTGCTCGCGCGGAAACTGGAGTTCACCGATCCGGTCACGGGGCACGCGCACCGGTTCGTCAGCGGGCGGGAGCTCCAGGCCTGGACCGCGCACGACGACTGGGCGCGGTAGCCCGGAGCCCCGGCCCGCCTGCGCGGTTCAGTAACCGCGCCACCAGGCCAGGAAGCGCTGCCAGGCCCCGGCCGGGCGAACGGGTACGGGGGCGTGTGCCGGTGCTGCCGGCGGCACCATCGGGGCGGGCGTCGACATCGGCAGGGACGGCTCACGCCGCGGCGCGGACGCCGCCGACTGGTCGGTGCCGATCTGCCAGGGCTGCCGCTGCGGCGGGACCGGCCCATCGGACGGCACGTCCTCGACCTCCTCCGGCGGCTGCGGTTCGAAGTAGACGGGGAGCTCCACCAGGTGCCGCGACGACATCGCCGAACGCCAGCGCAACTCGTCCTCGTCGCCCTCGAGTTCGACGTCGGGCAGACGCATCAGCAGCGCCTCGACACCGACGTCGGCGATGGCACGGCCGATGTCCTGCCCCGGGCACTCGTGGGGTCCGCCGCCGAAGGCCAGGTGGGACCGGTTGCCCATCATGTCGGCCTTGAGGTCGGGCCGCACCCGGGGGTCGATGTTGCCCGGCGCGATACCGAGGATCAGACCGTCGCCCCGGCGGATGGTCCGGCCGCCCAGCTCGGTGTCCTGCTTGGCGAAGTAGCCGAGGACGGCGCTGAACGGGGGCTCGTCCCACAGCGACTGCTCGACGGCCTCGGGGACCGTCATCTGCCCGCCATTCAACCGGGCGCGGAAGCGCGGGTCGATGAGCACCACGCGCAACACGTTGGCGAGCAGGTTGGCCGTGGCCTCGTACGCGGCCAGCAGCACCAGACGCAGATGCTGGGCGACCTCGTCGTCGGTGAGCCCGGCCGGGTGGTTGATGAGATGGCCGGTGAAGTCGTCCCCGGGCTGGCCACGGCGCCGGGCGGTGTGCCGGATCAGGATGTTCATGACGTACTCGTTGCTGGCGATCGCGGTCTCGGTGCCCTTGAGCAGGTCGCGGGTGGCCTGCACGAGACGGTCGTCGTACTCGTGGGGCATACCGAGGATCTGGCAGAGCACGGCCATCGGGAGGTGCTCGGCGAACTGGCCGACCAGATCCGCCCGGCCCTTCTCGCAGAAGCGGTTGACGAGGATCTGGGTCGCCCGGTTGATGTGCCGGCGGATGGTGCGGTGGTTGATGGTCGACATGGCGCCCATGACCGCGCCGCGCAGCCGCAGGTGCTCGTCGCCCTCGGCGTGGGAGCAGATGGGCTGCCAGGCGATGTGCGGCGCGAGCGGGTGTTCGGGGCCGGCCGTGCCGTCCTTGACCGCGGTCCACAGCCGGCTGTCCCGGGAGAAGTGGGTGGGCGTGCTCACCATGTGCAGGTTCTCCGCGTGGCCGAGCACCACCCAGATCGGCACGTCGTGGTGGAGCAGCACGGGGGCGACCGCACCGTGCTCGTCGCGGAGTTCCTCGTACAGGGCTCCCAGGTCCTCCGCCTCGGGGCCGTAGAGCCGGTGGAGCCCGCCGGGACCTCGGCCGTGGGCCGGGCAGCCCGGCGGCGGGTCGAGGGCGAGGTCGTCCGTACCGGCCGGTGCGTGGGGTTCAGGCGTCACGATGATCGCTCCGAAGCTGAAGTGGGTCCGGTGTCTTGGGGAGTGGGGGGTGGGAGTGGGGGGTGGGGCGCGCGGCAGGCGGCGGGTGTCAGGCCCGCGAGGAGGACATCGCCAGCGAGTGCAGGAATCGCATCAGCGTCATCAGGACGTCACGGCTGGAGGCCCGGCGGCGCGCGTCGCACTTCACGATCGGGATCTCCTCCGCGAGGTCGAGCGCGGTGCGCAGGTCCTCGATCGGATAGCTGGGCGCGTCCGGGAAGTCGTTTATGGCGACGACGAACGGCACGCCGCGTTCCTCCAGGCGGCCGATCACGTCGAAGCTGACTTCCAGACGGCGGGTGTCGATCAGCACCACCGCGCCGAGCGCGCCCTCGAAGAGGCCGTTCCACAGGAACCAGAAGCGTTCCTGGCCTGGGGTGCCGAAGAGGTACAGCACCAGCTGTTCGGTGATGCTGATGCGGCCGAAGTCCATGGCCACGGTGGTGGCCGTCTTGGTCTCGGAGCCGTAGTTGTCGTCGATGCCGATGCCGGCCTGCGTCATGGTCTCCTCGGTGGTCAGCGGCTTGATCTCGCTGACGGCACCCACCATGGTCGTCTTGCCGACCCCGAAACCGCCCACGATCACGATCTTCACCGCGGCGGTCGCCGTGTGCGGCAGGTGGTCCTCGGCGCGCGGGCCGGTGATCGTGTCAGAGCTTTTGAAGTCCATGCATCACCGCTTCGAGGAGGGAACGGTCGGGGAGCGCCGAGCGGACGATCGGGGCGCGCGCCTGTACCAGTTCGGCCGTCAGCAGCTCGGTGAGCAGGACGGTCACCACGCTGAACGGGAGATTGAGATAGGCCGAGAGTTCGGCCACGGACAAGGGGGCCCTGCACAGCCGCAGGAGCACCGACTGCTCGGGCTGCGTGGTGGGCGCCGGAGGGTCGGCGCGCGCCACGATCAGGGTGACCAGGTCGAGGTCGGCCCGGTCGCCGTCCTCGCCGCCGCCGGTGAGCACATACAGGCGCCCAGGGATCTTGGGGTCCGGTTCCTGGCCCTCCTGGGGGGTTCCCTCCGGGGATGCCTCCTCGTGCGGGGGGCCTCCCCGGGGGGCGTCCCGGGGCTCTGGGGTGGGGTGGCGCCGACGGCGTTGCGGAGGAGTCATACGGTCTGCCCGTTGCGGCGCGGCGGGCTGGTGAGATGCGCGCCGATCCGTGCGACGAGGTCACGCATGCGGTTGCTCATCAGGCCGGGCTCCGCGGTCTGGTTGGCGAGGACCGCGAGATAGGCGTTGGCCCCGGCGGACATGAGGTAGAAGTAGCCGCCGTTGATCTCGATGATGACCATCCGCATCGTGCCGTCGCTGCGGGGGATCTCGCCCGCGACGGCTCCGGCCAGGCTCTGGAGTCCCGCGCAGGCGGCGGCGACGCGGTCGGCGGCGTCGGGGTCGCCGCCGTAGCGGGCGATGCGCAGCCCGTCGGCGGAGAGCACCACGATCTGCTGGATGCCCGGGACGCCGTCGGCGAGATCTTTGAGCATCCAGTCGAAGTTGCCTCGCTGCTGGATCACTTGAGGTCCCCCTCGTCGTCGGCCTCGGCAGGGGCCGGCTGATGGCTACGGGTGAATGCGGTCGGGTCCGGGTCGCCCTTGAGGCCTTCCATGAACGCCTCGACCCACAGCCCCGGCGGGGGCTCCTCCTCCCTGGGGGCGGGCGCGGGCGTCCAGGGCGCCGCGGCGGCCGCGGCCTCGGCGGCCAGCTCTGCGGCCCGGGCCTCCGCGATCCGCTGGCTGAGCGGGACCTTGACCCTGCTGCGCCGCTGCGGCAGCCCGTTGGCCGTCCACTCGGTGACCAGCGGGGCGTCGTCGTCCTGGGACCCGTCGTGCGGCGACGGGATACGGGGTCCGGTGGTCGGACGGCGTTTCTTCGGCTTGCGCTTGGGGCCCTCGACTCCGTCGGTGTCCATCGTCGGCACCGCGTTCACGCCGATGCCGTGCGCGAGACCGGGGGCGGGATCCTTGGTGAGCATGTTGCTCGGCACGACGATGACGGCGCGGACGCCGCCGTACGCGGACTGGCGGAGCGAGATCTTCATGTCGTACATCTTCGAGAGCCGCCCGACGACGGCCATGCCGAGCCGGGGGGCCTCGCCGAGGATGTTGAGGTCGACGCCGGCCGCGGCCTGCCGGAGCAGTTCCTCGATCTTTCCGCGGGCCTCGTCGCTGAAGCTGACGCCGGAGTCCTCGATCTCGATGGCGACACCGGTCTGCACGACGAGGGCGGTGAGGTGCACCTTGGTGGTCGGCGGCGAGTAGCGCGTCGCGTTGTCGAGCAGTTCGGCGACGGCGTGGATGACCGGTTCGACGTGGATGCCGTTGACGTTGACGTCGGCGATCGAGTGCAGCTCGATGCGGCGGTACTCCAGGATCCGGGACATGGCGCCGCGCATCACGCTGAACAGCTGGACGGGCTCGGGCCAGTTGCGCCCCGGACGGCCGCCGCCGAGCACGGCGATGGAGTCGGCGAGGCGGCCGATCAGCGCGGTGCCGTGGTCGATGCGCAGCAGGTCGTCGAAGACCTCGGGGTTGCGCCCGTGGTCCTCCTCCATCTCGCGGAGTTCCTTGTTCTGCTGGTGCACGATCGCCTGGACGCGCCGGGCGATGTTGACGAAGGAGCGCTGGGAGGAGTCGCGCAGCAGGTCCTCGTCGTCCACGACCTTGAGCACGGCGCCGAGCAGATCCCGCTGCACGGCGGTGAGTTCGCACGGGTCGCTCGCGCCCTGGCCGAAGGTACGGGCCACATTCTCGGGGTTGACACCGCCCCGCATGCGGCGGAGCGCGATCGGCAGGACCTCTGTGCGCAGGCGCACGAACTCCTGGTCGTGGGCGGCGATGCGCTGTTCGAAGTACGCGGTGCTGCGGGCGAGTTCGGCGCGCAGGTCACGGGCGTCGCGGCCGCGGCGCACGGCTTCCGCCGCGACGGCGACGACCAGCAGCGTCGCGATGGCGCCGCACCAGCCGACGGCGGTCCTGGCCGGGCCCGTCACCACGGCGACGGCGGTCCCGGTCACCGCGGCCATCAGTGTGGCCGGCAGCAACAGGACGCGCGCGTAGGGAAGTTCACGGCCACCGGGAGGCGATTGAACACTCACCATGTATGCCCTCTGAGACAGATCGGCGGGGGGTCGGGGGGGAGTTCGTGGGGGAAAACGCATGGTCAAACTGAATCTTCGGAACTTTTGAGAACAAGCGCACGATTACATCTCAACTCGGCGCGCTGCGGGCGAGCTTAGTCCGACCGGATCATCGCCGTGTCATATTCGACAAGCGCCTGAAATCGCCCGGGAGACAGGAGTACCCTCAGCCCTTTTATACGCTCAGGCTTCACTCGCGCACCCTCGGTAACGACGTGCGGGTAACCGAAATCCCCTGCCCCACCGGGCGGTATGTCAGATGCCGGCGATCCTCAGCGCCGCGTCGGCGGTGGCCTCGGCGAACGCGGACACGGGCCGGTCCGGGTCGGAGCGGTGCACGAGAATCACCCCTTCGATGAGGCCGAACAACAGATCCGTCCGCAGATCGAGTTCACCCTTGGCGAGTACGCCGCCCGCGACCGTCGCTGCCAGCAACTGCCGGTAGGTGTCCTTGAGTTCGGCCCGTACGGCGTGGAAGCCGGCAAAGCGCTCGGCGCGCACCTCGGGCAGCAGGTACAGCCCGCCGAGGTTGTGCGGGCCGCCGCGGAGCAGTTCCACGTCGGTGCGGCACAGCTCCCACAACCGGCCCTCGGGCGCGGCCGTGTCGTCCGCCAGGAGCTGCCGGGCGAAGGCCAGCGAGGGCGTGACCGTGGACTCCAGGAGCTCGGCGAGCAGCTCCTCCTTGCCGGAGACGTAGTGGTACATGGACGCCTGGCGCATGCCCGCCCGCTCGGCGACGGCCCGGGTGGTCGTCGCCGCGTACCCGTGTGTGGTGAACAACTCGGCGGCAGCGGACAGCAGTTCGTCGCGCGGGGACAGGCCGCTGTCCGGCCGCTGCGTCGCACGCGGCCGGCCCACCCGTCGTCCGCCACCGGCTCCCATGCGTTCGATCCTCGCACAGGACGCCGGTGGCCGATCGCACCCCGGAGGAGACCTCGGACTCTCGTGACCAGCCGTGTCGGCCCCGGCCGCCGCCGCGCCGCGGGCACGGGTGAGGGATCGGTAACCGGACGGCAACGCGCGAGACACGGCGCCGAACCCCGGCGCTCCTAATTTCTGTCGGGCGACAGAAATCACCCGGAGCCGGAGGAACCGCGATGGCGACAGCGACCACGTACGGAGCACGCGATCACGCCCGCGCCCAGGAGGGCACCCCCGCCGAGGCCATGCCCGTCGTCCCGGCGAGCTCCTGGCCCGCGCCCCCCTGCGAGGCGGGCCACCTGGTGTGGGCGGAGACGGTGGCCGGCGGCAACTACACGCACCGGGTGCTGGCCCGCGGCACGGAACTCAGGCTGACCGACCTGAGCGGCGACGCCTGCGCACACCTCCTCCTGTACGCCGCCGACCGTCCCTGGGAGCGCCTGAACGTGGCGGACACGGTCAAGGTCCAGTGGAACGCGTACCTGGGCGAGGGGCAGTTGCTCCTCTCCGACCAGGGCCGTGTGCTCGCCTCGCTCACCGCCGACACCTCCGGGCGGCACGACGCGCTGTGCGGCACCTCCACGCTCGTACGCAACACGCGGCGCTACGGGGACGGCGCGCCGCAGTCCGCCTCCCCCGCGGGACGCGAGCTGTTCAAGCTGGCCGCCGCCAAGAACGGACTCGGACCACGCGATCTGCCGCCCTCGCTCTCCTTCTTCCAGGGCGTGGCGACAGGCGAGGACGGCTCCCTGGACTTCACCGGTTCGGCGGGGCCGGGCGGCAGTGTGACGTTGCGCGCCGAGCAGGACGTCACCGTGCTGATCGTGAACGTGCCGCACCCGGTCGACCCGCGCCCCGCCTACATCTGCACCGCTCTTGAGGTGCTCGCCTGGCGGTCGGCGGCGACGAAGCCGGGCGACCCGTTGTGGGAGGCGACGCCCGAGGGCCGCCGTGCCTTCCTCAACACCGTCGGGTTCCTGGCCGCGAGGGGGCTCGCGTGAGCACGGCCACGAGCGCCGCCACGACCGTGGTTCCCGCACGCGCCGCCTGGTCGTCCGTCATCCGCGCGGGCGGCACACTCACCATCACCGACCTGCACGGCGACCAGGCCGTCGACTTCCTCGCGTACGACGCCCACGACCCGTCCGTGCGCTACAGCGCGCCCGACACGATCCAGGCGCAGGGCAACATCTTCCTGACGGCCGGCAGTGTGCTGATGTCCAACGAGCACACGCCCCTGATGACCGTGGTGTCCGACGACGTCGGCCGGCACGACACGGTCGGCGGCGCCTGCTCCAAGGAGTCGAACACGCTGCGGTACGGCCACCACACGTGGTCGCAGCACGCCTGCGTGGACAACTTCCTCGCGCGCGGCGCCCTGCACGGCCTCGGCAAGCGCGATCTCGTCTCGAACATCAACTGGTACATGAACGTACCGGTCGAGAAGGACGGCACCCTCGGCATCGTCGACGGCCTCTCGGCGCCGGGCCTCGCCCTGACCCTGCGCGCCGAACGCGATGTCCTCGTCCTGGTCTCCAACTGCCCCCAGATCAACAACCCCTGCAACGGCTTCGAACCGACCGCCGTGCGGATGAGCGTGGGGACGGCGGAATGAGCTTCGACACGCTGTTGATCGCCAACCGGGGCGAGATCGCGGTCCGGATCATCCGTACCGCGCGCGAACTCGGCCTCCGCACGGTCGCGGTGTACTCCGACCCCGACCGCTCGGCACCGCACGTCCGGCTCGCCGACGAGGCCGTCCGGCTGGGCCCGGCCCCCGCGAAGGAGTCGTATCTCGACGCCGACCTGGTTCTGAAGGCGGCCAAGGACACCGGCGCCGGGGCGATCCACCCCGGCTACGGCTTCCTGTCCGAGGACGCGGCCTTCGCGCGGCGCTGCGAGGACGCCGGGATCGTCTTCGTGGGACCGACGCCCCGGCAGCTGGAACTGTTCGGGGCGAAGCACACCGCGCGGGCGGCGGCCCGGACGGCCGGTGTGCCGCTGGCCCCGGGCACGGGGCTGCTGCCCGGCCTCCCGGAGGCCCTGGAGGCGGCCGAGGGCATCGGCTATCCCGTGATGCTCAAGGCCACCGGCGGCGGGGGCGGCATCGGGATGGCGGCCTGCGGCTCCGCGGGTGAACTGGCCGAGGCCTGGGAGCGCGTGCAGCGCGTCGCCGCCGCGTCCTTCGCCTCCGCCGGGGTCTTCCTGGAGCGCCTGGTGGAGCACGCCCGCCATGTCGAGGTGCAGGTCTTCGGCGACGGCCGGGGCCGCGTCGTCACCTTCGGCGACCGCGACTGCTCGCTCCAGCGCCGCAACCAGAAGGTCCTGGAGGAGGCCCCGGCCCCCGGGCTCCCGGCTCACGTGCGGTCCCGTCTCGCCTCCTGCGCACGTGACCTGTGCGCGAGTGTCGGGTACCGGTCGGCCGGCACGGTCGAGTTCGTGTACGACGCCGCACGCGAGGAGGCGTACTTCCTGGAGGTCAACACCCGTCTCCAGGTGGAGCATCCGGTCACCGAGGAGATCTACGGGGTCGACCTCGTCGCCTGGATGCTGCGGCTCGCACGCGGTGAGTCGGAGGTCGTGCGGGACCCGGGGGCGCCGCGCGGTCACGCCGTGGAGGCCCGGCTGTACGCCGAGGACCCCTCGCGCGAGCACCGGCCGAGCGCGGGGCTGCTGACCCGGGTCGAGTTCCCCGGCGGCGTCCGGGTGGACGGCTGGGTGGAGACGGGCACCGAGGTGACCACCGCGTACGACCCCCTGCTCGCGAAGATCGTCGCGTACGGCCCGGACCGCGCACACGCCCTGGAACGGCTGGACGAGGCGCTGGCCAGGACCCGGATCGACGGCGTCGAGACGAACCTGGGACTGGTGCGGGCCGCGCTCGCCGAGCCGTCCTTCCGGCGGGCCGGGCACTCGACGGCGACGCTGGCCGGGGTCACCGATCCCACGGCCCGCGTCGAGGTGGTCTCCGGCGGCACGCTCACCACGGTCCAGGACTGGCCGGGCCGCACCGGCTACTGGCAGGTGGGCGTGCCGCCGTGCGGACCGATGGACGACCTGTCCTTCCGGCTGGGCAACCGCGCCCTCGGCAACGACGAGGGGGCACCCGGTCTGGAGTGCACCCTGCGGGGACCGGCCCTGCGCTTCACGCACGCCGTCACGGTCTGTGTCACCGGCGCCCCGGCGCCGGTGACCGTGGACGGTACGGCGATCGCCCAGTGGGAGCCGGTGACGGTCCCCGCGGGAGCGGTGCTGGACGTCGGCGCACCCGGCGGACACGGCCTGCGCACCTACGTCCTCTTCGCCGGCGGGGGCCTGGACGTCCCGGCGTTCCTCGGCAGCGCGGCCACCTTCACCCTGGGCCGGTTCGGCGGGCACGGTGGCCGGGCGCTGCGGACGGGGGACGTGCTGCACGGCGGATCGGTCACCGCCGCCGCGGCGCCCGTACCGCCCGCCGACCGGCCCGTGTTCACGTCCGGGTGGCGGGTCGGCGCGCTCGAAGGCCCGCACGCCGCACCGGAGTTCTTCACCGAGGACGACATCCACGACTTCTACGCGGCCGACTGGAGGGTCCACTTCAACTCGGCGCGCACCGGTGTACGACTGGTCGGCCCCAAGCCCCGCTGGGCGCGTACGGACGGCGGCGAGGCGGGCCTGCACCCCTCCAACATCCACGACACGCCGTACTCGGTCGGTGCCGTCGACTACACCGGCGACATGCCGGTGCTGCTCGGCCCGGACGGCCCCTCGCTCGGCGGCTTCGTCTGCCCCGCGACGGTCGTCAGCACGGAGCGCTGGAAGCTCGGCCAGCTCCGCCCCGGCGACACCGTGCGCTTCGCACCGCTCGCCGACGACGGCTCGGCGCGGGCCGCCGTCGTGGACGGCGGGGTGCTGGCCCGGGACGGCGACGTGACGTTCCGCCGCAGCGGCGACGACAACCTGCTGGTCGAGTTCGGGCCCATGCGGCTGGACCTGGCGCTGCGCATGCGGGTCCACGCGCTGATGGAGGCGGTGGCCGTGACGGACCTCGACGGCGTCACCGACCTGACCCCCGGCATCCGCTCCCTGCAGATCCAGACGGATCCGCGCAGACTTCCGCAGCGCGCACTGCTCGCCGCCGTGCGGGAGACCGTCCGCACGCTCCCGCCCACCGACCGGCTCGTGGTCCCCTCCCGTACCGTGCACCTCCCGCTGTCCTGGGACGACCCGGCGACCCGCGAGGCCGTCGACCGCTACATGGCGGGGGTCCGCGACGACGCGCCCTGGTGCCCGTGGAACATCGAGTTCATCCGCCGGGTGAACGGCCTGGACTCGGTGGACGACGTGTACCGCACCGTCTTCGACGCCGAATACCTCGTACTGGGCCTGGGCGACGTGTACCTGGGCGCGCCGGTCGCGACCCCGCTGGACCCGCGGCACCGTCTGGTCACCACCAAGTACAACCCGGCCCGCACCTGGACCGCCGAGAACTCCGTCGGCATCGGCGGCGCCTATCTCTGCGTCTACGGCATGGAGGGTCCCGGCGGCTACCAGTTCGTGGGCCGGACCACCCAGGTGTGGTCGGGGTGGCAGCAACGCGGTGCCTTCGAGCCGGGCTCTCCCTGGCTGCTGCGCTTCTTCGACCGCATCAAGTGGTACGCCGTGGAGCCGGACGAACTCCTCGGTCTGCGCGCCGACATCGTCTCGGGGCGGTTCGTGCCACGGATCGAGGAGGGCGAGTTCTCACTGGCGTGCTACGAGGACTTCCTCGCCGCCCACGCCGAGTCGATCGCGCGGTTCCGGGCCCGGCAGGGCGCCGCGTTCGGCGCGGAGCGGGATGCCTGGGAGGCGGCGGGCGAGTTCGCCCGCGCGGACGCTCCGACCGCGCCCGTGGCGGCGGCCGCCGAGGTGACCGTCCCGGCGGGCGGCCGGCTCGTCGAGGCCGAGTTCGCCGCGTCCGTGTGGCAGGTGAACGTAGAGCCGGGCGACCATGTCATTGCCGGCCAGCCCCTGCTGGCGCTGGAGGCGATGAAGATGGAGTCCAGGGTGGCCGCCCCGACGGACGGAGTCGTACGGCAGGTCCTCACCAGGCCGGGCGCCCAGGTGGAAGCGGGCACGGCACTGGTCGTCCTGGCACCCGCCACCTGACCCTACGGGCGTGCTCCATGGGCGAGGCGGGGGGCACCCGTCACCCGTCGGGTCGCGCCCTGCGAAACCCGGTGCGCTTCCACCCGATCCGCTGAGATTCGGCCGACTCCGACGAACAAGGAGCACCTCATGTCCGCCCTCGCCCGAGTGCAGTCGGCCTACGACCGCGTCGACGCGGTCGACCGCCCCGAGATCTGGATCGACCTGCGCCCCCGGGCGGAGGCCGAGAAGGAAGCCGAGGCTCTCGACGCCCGCGTCGCCGCGGGCGAACATCTCCCCCTCGCCGGCCGGCTCCTCGCCGCGAAGGGCAACATCGACGTGGCGGGCCTGCCGACCACCGCGGGCTGCCCGGCGTACGCGTACTTCCCGCGGGAGGACGCCCCCGCGGTCGCCCGCCTGCGCGCGGCCGGCGCGCTCGTCCTGGGCACCACGAACCTGGACCAGTTCGCGACCGGCCTGGTCGGTACCCGTTCCCCGTACGGCGCGGTGCGCGGGGCCCTCGATCCGGCCCGCGTCAGTGGTGGCTCCAGCTCCGGATCGGCCGTGGCGGTGGCTCTGGGCCTGGTCGACCTCGCCCTCGGCACCGACACGGCCGGTTCCGGCCGTGTGCCGGCCGCCTTCAACGGCATCGTGGGCCTGAAGCCGACCCGCGGCCTGGTACCGGCCACCGGCGTCGTCCCGGCCTGCGCCTCCCTGGACTGCGTGACCGTGTTCGCCCGTACGCTCCCGGAGGCCGAACAGGCCCTCGCGCACCTGGCCCGCCCGTCCGGACGCGTGCTGCAGGCCCTCCCTCAGCGCGCCCCGGGCCCCTGGCGCGTCGCCGTCCCTCCGACGGCACAGCTCGGTGAGCTGGACGCGGGCTGGGCGCGGGCGTACGAGGCCGCCGTGGCGCAGCTCGTCGCGGCGGGGGCCGAGCTGCGCCCCCTCGATCTCACCCCGTTCACCGAGGCGGCGGCGCTGCTCTACGAGGGCGCGTTCGTCGCCGAGCGCTACACCGCGGTGGGCAGCTTTGTCGACAAGTTGGCCAGTGAGGGCGGTGCGGGTCTCGACCCGACCGTCACGGGGATCATCACCCGCGCCCGGGACATCCCGGCCCACCGTCTCTTCGCCGACCGGGACCGGCTGGCCGCACTGCGTCTGCGGGCCCTCGCCGGGCTCGGCGACGCGGACGCCCTGCTGCTGCCGACCGCGCCGGGGCACCCCACGCTCGCGGAGGTCGCCGCCGACCCGCTGGGCGCCAACGCCCGCCTGGGGCGTTTCACCCATTCCACGAACCTCTTCGACCAGGCCGCGGTCGCCGTTCCGGCGGGCACCGTGGACGGACTGCCCTTCGGCGTCATGCTGATCGGCCCCGCGTTCACCGACGAGCGCCTGGCCCGGATCGCCGCCCTGCTCCGGCCACGGACACGCGTCGCCGTGGTCGGCGCGCATCTGTCGGGTCAGCCCCTGAACCCGCAACTCCTCGCCCTGGGCGCCGAGTGGGAGCGTACGACGGCGACGGCGACCGCCTACCGGCTGTACGCCCTGGCCACGACGCCTCCCAAGCCGGGCCTGGTCCGCACCGGCGCGGGCGGGGCCGCCGTCGAGGCGGAGGTGTGGCGGCTGCCCGCCGAGGGCCTCGGGCGCCTGCTCGCCGAACTGCCCCGTCCGATGGCACTCGGCCGGGTCGAACTGGCCGACGGCACCCACGTACCCGGCTTCCTGTGCGAGCCCCGCGCGCTCGAGGGCGCCGAGGACATCACGGAGTACGGCGGCTGGCGCGGCTACCTGCGGGCGCGCGACTGAGCCGCCGACGTCACGGTCGAGGTGACCGAAGCACCCGCGTACCGGTGTATTCACGGAGCGACGTATCGATGAATTCACCTGCCGACGTACCGACAAGACGGAGTACCGACGACGCACCGGAGCCGGGGTACGGAAGTGCGCCGCCCCCGCGTCGGGACGGCGCACCACGAGCGGACGGGCTCGGCTCAGCCCACGGACGAGTAGGCGACCACCCCGCGCAGCAGCCCGTCGACCGCCTTGCGCGCGTTCTTCGCGACCGTCGAGCCCTCTCCCCCGGAGACGGGCGCGGCGGCCGAGATCTGGCCCAGCACGTCGATGACCTGCTTGCACCAGCGGACGAAGTCACCGGCCGGCATCTCCGCCTCGCGCAACACCTCGTCGAGGCCCTTGCCCGAAGCCCACTCGTGGGCCGCCCAGGCGAAGCCTAGATCCGGCTCGCGCTGGCCCACGCCCTCGGACTGGGTGATCCGGAAGTCCTCCTCCAGGGCGTCCAGACGCCCCCAGATGCGGACCATCTCACCCAGCGCGGCCTTGGCAGTGCCGGAGGGCAGCTTCGGCGCCATCGCGTCGTCGCCGACCCGCGACTCGTAGACCAACGCCGAGACGCACGCGGCGAGTTCGGCCGGGTTCAGTCCCTCCCAGACGCCGGCCCGAAGGCATTCGCTGGCCAGCAGGTCGAGTTCGCCGTACAGCCGGGCCAGGCGCCTGCCGTGTTCGGTGGCCTCGTCGCCGCGCAGGTAGTCCAGCTCGGTGAGCAGGGCGACGATACGGTCGAAGGTGCGGGCGATGGTGTTCGTCCGGCCCTCGATGCGGAGCTCCAGCTGCGAGGTGTCGCGCAGCAGCCGGTGGTAGCGCTCGGCCCAACGGGCGTGGTCCTCGCGGTCGTTGCACCCCTGGCAGGGGTGGGCGCGGATCGCCGTGCGCAGCCGGGCGATCTCGCGGTCGTCGGCGGCCTCGGAGCGCTTCTTGCGCAGCCGGTCGGGGACGATGTGCCCGGCCTTGGTGCGCAGGGCGGACGCGAGGTCGCGACGGGACTGCGGGGAACGCGGGTTGAAGGACTTCGGGATGCGCATCCGCTCCAGCGCCTCCACCGGCACCGGGAAGTCCATCGAGGCCAGCCGCTTGACCTGGCGCTCGGCGGTGAGCACCAGCGGGCGCGGGCCGTCGTGCTGCTCGAAACCGCGGTGGCCGTTGGACCGGCCCGCGGGCAGACCGGGGTCCAGCACCAGTGCCAGTCCGGCGAACTTGCCGGTCGGGACGTGGATGATGTCCCCCGGCTTGAGCTTCTCCAGTGCGACGGCCGCCTCCGCGCGACGCTGCGCCACGCCCTGCTTGGCGAGTTCGGTCTCGCGGTCCTTGAGCTCGCGCCGCAGCCGCGCGTACTCCTCGAAGTCCCCGAGGTGGCAGGTCATGGACTCCTTGTAACCCTCGAGTCCCTCCTCGTTGCGCTGTACCTGCCGGGAGATCCCGACGACCGACTTGTCGGCCTGGAACTGCGCGAAGGAGGTCTCCAGCAGTTCGCGCGAGCGGTGCCGCCCGAACTGCTCGACCAGGTTCACCGCCATGTTGTACGACGGCTTGAAGCTGGAACGCAGCGGGTAGGTGCGGGTGCCCGCGAGTCCGGCCAGGTGGTCGGGGCTGAAGCCGCGCTGCCACAGCACGACGGCATGGCCCTCGACGTCGATGCCGCGGCGCCCCGCCCGGCCGGTCAGCTGGGTGTACTCACCGGGAGTGATGTCGGCGTGCTGTTCGCCGTTCCACTTGACGAGCTTCTCCAGCACCACCGAGCGGGCGGGCATGTTGATACCGAGCGCGAGGGTCTCGGTGGCGAACACGGCCTTCACCAGGCCGCGTACGAAGAGCTCCTCGACGACCTCCTTGAACGTCGGCAGCATGCCGGCGTGGTGGGCCGCGATGCCGCGCTCCAGGCCTTCCAGCCATTCGTAGTACCCGAGGACGTGCAGGTCCTCCGGCGGGATGGAGTCGGTGCGCCTCTCGACGATCTCGCGCACCTTCACCCGCGCCTCCTCGTCGTTGAGCCGCAGTCCCGCGTACATGCACTGCTGGACGGCGGCCTCGCAGGCGGCGCGGCTGAAGATGAAGGTGATGGCGGGCAGCAGGCCCTCGGCGTCGAGCCGTTCGATGACCTCGGGGCGGCCCGGCGTCCAGATCCGCGATCGCTGCCTGCGCTCGCGCTCCCGGTCGGCCTCGCGCATGGCCCGCCCGCGCCGGCGGTCCTGGTACGACGGACGGCTGGCCTCCATCCGGGCCAGCCGTGTGAGGTCGGGGTTGACCGCCTTCTTCTGGCCCTCGCCCTCCTCGAAGAGGTCGTACATCCGGCGTCCGGCGAGCACGTGCTGGAAGAGCGGCACCGGACGGTGCTCGGAGACGATCACCTCGGTGTCGCCGCGCACGGTGTCCAGCCAGTCCCCGAACTCCTCCGCGTTCGACACGGTCGCCGAGAGCGAGACCAGGGTGACCGACGGGGGAAGGTGGATGATCACTTCCTCCCACACGGCGCCGCGGAAGCGGTCGGAGAGGTAGTGCACCTCGTCCATGACCACATGGCCGAGGCCGAGGAGGGTCCGCGAACCCGCGTACAGCATGTTGCGCAGCACCTCGGTGGTCATGACGACCACCGGGGCATCGGAGTTGACGCTGTTGTCCCCGGTGAGGAGACCGACCTTGTCCGCGCCGTAACGGCGGGAGAGGTCGGCGTACTTCTGGTTCGACAGCGCCTTGATCGGCGTGGTGTAGAAGCACTTCTTGCCCTGCTGGAGGGCCAGGTGGACGGCGAACTCGCCGACGATCGTCTTGCCCGAGCCGGTGGGCGCGGCGACCAGCACACCCTTGCCCGACTCGAGCGCCTTGCAGGCCTCGATCTGGAAGGGGTCGAGGCCGAAGTCGTACATCTCGCGGAAGGAGGCGAGCGCGGTGGCCTGCTCGACAGCGCGCTTCCGTGCTGCCGCGTACCGCTCGGCCGGTGAGAGGTCCTCTGTCATCGTGCCTTCGAGACTACCGGCAGCCACTGACAACAGGACGATCAATATCCGGATCCGTGCCGGTGAAGCCCTGGATCCCCGCAGCTCAGGGAATCGCCACCCGCACCGCGCCCGGCACGCACCGCGCCGTGAGCGGCAGCGGCCCCAGCGGCTCGCCGTCCGCGTACCCGGTGAGCCCCTCGGCGACGAGCTCGACGCTGGCCGCCCGGTGCACGCTCACCACGGGATGGGAGAGATGGGTGCCCCGGTAGACCTTCGGGAACACCTTGAGCAGCGTCCTGCGGGTGCACGGCCCGACGACCGTGATGTCGAACAGTCCGTCGCCGAGGTCCGCGCCCGCGCAGATCTTCATGCCGCCGCCGTACGACGTACCGTTGCCGACCGCGATGAGAGTCGCCTCGATCTCGCGGGTCTCGCCGTCGTCCAGGGTCATCCGGTACCGGACCGGCCGGAAGGCCGCCAGCTCGGCGATCATCGCCAGGTCGTACTTGACGCGTCCGGAGGGCCGGCGCATGCGGTTGCCGCGGTCGTTGACCCGGGAGTCGAAGCCGGAGGCGAGGACGGTGCCGAACCAGGTGCCGTTCACGCGGCCCAGGTCGACGTCCCGGAGCAGGGCGCCCTTGAGTGACTCGGCGATCTGCCGTCCCGCGGCGGCGGGATCACCCAGGGGCAGGCCCAGGGCGCGCGCGAAGTCGTTCCCGGTGCCGGCGGCGACCAGGCCGAGCGGGGTACGGGTCCCGGCGACGGCCTGCAGGGCCAGATGCGCCATGCCGTCGCCGCCGACGGCTATCAGGGCGCCCGTTCCGCTCTCGACAGCGTCGCGCGCGCGGGTCAGGGCGTCGGCGGCGTTCTCGCCGAGAACCGTCCGCACGGAGAATCCCGCCGCCCGCAGAGCGGAAGCGGCCGGCTGCGCCGCGCGGGCGCCCCGGCCGCGTCCTGCGGTGGGGTTGACGAAGAGGGTGATCTCGCTGGTCACAGCCCTGACCCTACGAGATCTTCGCTCCCTGTCAGGTCACGTCGTCATAACCGTTGACCCGGTCCGGGGTCGCCTGTCCGGGCAGCGCCCCGCCGGCCGACACCGTCTCGACCTCCCCGATGTCCTCGGGCGTGAGGTCCAGCTCGGAGGCTTCGTCGTCGTCGGGGCCCTCGGCCTCGCGGCGGCGCTTGCGCCGGTCGTTCAGCAGCGAGAAGGCGGTCGCGATGAAGTACAGCACCCAGATCGGCCCGGCCAGCGCCAGCATGGTCAGCGGGTCGGTGCTGGGCGTGGCGACGGCCGCGAAGACCGTGATGCCCATGATCATTCCGCGCCACCAGCCGAGCATGCGCTTGCCGGTGAGCACTCCGGTCAGGTTCAGCATGACCAGCAGCAGGGGCAGCTCGAAGGAGAGCCCGAAGACGAGCACCATGCGGACGATGAGGTCCAGCAGGTCGTCCAGTGGCAGCTGGTTGTCGAGGTCCGCGGGCGAGAAGCCGAGGAGGACGGTCGCCATCGTCGGCAGCGTCTTGTACGCGAAGAAGGCGCCGCCCAGGAACAGCGGGACGCCCGTGCCCACGAACGCCAGCGCGTACTTCTTCTCGTGCCGGTGCAGACCGGGGACGATGAAGGCCCAGAGCTGGTAGAGCCAGATCGGCGACGCGAAGATCACACCGGCCATCAGCGAGACCTTGAGCGCGAGCGTGAACGGCGTCAGCAGGCCGTTCAGCACGATGCGGGCGCAGGTGCCGCTGCGCTGGTGCGCGAGCTCGGACAGGGTGGACTGGCAGCCCACCGCGTCCAGAATCGGGTTCGTGAAGAACTCGATGATGTTCTTGTAGTAGAAGGCGGCCACGACGGTGACGACGACGATGGCCAGAACGGCCTTCGCGAGCCGGTTGCGGAGCTCACGAAGGTGCTCCGCGAGGGGCATCCGTCCCTCGGGGTCCTTCTCCTTCTTGCGGGCAGAGTTGAGCAACCCACGTCCTCATCTCGTGCGGCGGGCCGGAGACCTCCGGCCCTGCGTCAGCGCTTGGTCGTGTCCGTGGGCTCACTGACCGGACGGGCGCTGGTCACGTCGCCGGGCGCGGCCTGGATGGTGCGCTGGGCCGGGGTCTGCTCGTCGGTGCTGGGCGGGCCGGCCGGGGCGGGGTTGCTGCCCTCGTCCTTCATGGCCTTGGCCTCGCTCTTCAGAATGCGTGCGGACTTGCCGAGGGAGCGCGCCATGTCCGGAAGCTTCTTCGCGCCGAACAGCAGGATGATGACGACGAGGATGAGAATGATCTCGGGAGCTCCGAGCCTTCCGAACATAAGTCTTTACCTTCTCACCGAGGCTGCAGGGGCGGGGTACTGCCCGATCGCTCGGACATACGTCCGATCGTCGTGTTGACAGCGATCGTAACGCTCAGGGGTGAACGCGAGGCAATCCCTGTGCGTACTCCCGGTCGCGACCCGCGCCTCGTTCTTCGGGCCACGATCAGCAGCGTACCTGCCCTCACTGGCAAGGTGACAGGCCGGAGTAACGCATTGCGCAACCCTGGAACGACTCTTACCGAGACTCCCGCGAGGTCACAGGCCCTCCGCCGAGCGCGCCGCCCCGACCGTCGCCCGCTCCAGATCGTCGGCGGCTCTGTCGATACGGCGTGCGGACTCCGTCACCTGCCGTCCCAGGCGTTCCGCCTCCAGGAAGACCCGGACGGCGAGCACGCCGAGAACGGCCATTCCCAGGAAACCCACAGCGATCGCACACATCGGCCAGAACATGGGGCGAGCCTAGAGCGTCGAGTGCAGGCGCAGCGTCCGCACCCCGCCTCCGGTGAGGAGCTCGACGATCCGCTCGCCCGCGGGCTTGCGGACGGCGGCGCCGCACTCGGTGCAGGTGAAGGAGTAGAAGGTGGTCCGGCTCGAGGCGCCGATCGCCAGCATCAGAGCGTTCGCCCGGAGCTCCAGCCGGGCCCGGCAGTCGGGGCAGCCGGCCCGGAACAGCACGTCGGCCACTCTGCGCATCCCGGCGAAAGCGCCGGCCACCGTCATCTCGGCGGCGCTGGGGGACGCACCGGCCCTCACCGCTCCCCCGGCTCTCTCCGGCCTCCCGGCCCGCTCCGTGGCACCGGCCTTCCGCGACCCACCAGACATCGCCGACGTGGTCAAAGCTCCTGCTCCCGCCTGTCGAACGCTCGGTCCTGGACTCCGTCGCCGTCGAGCCCGTCGTAGGCCGCCAGCGCCTCACGGGCCGCCTGTCGCGCGCTGTCCGCCAGCTCCGGCGGCGACACGATCCGGCCGTCACCGCCCAGGCGCAGCGCCAGCCGCCGCAGCGACGTGGGGTCGGGTGTCCGCAGAGTGATACGCAGCCCGCCGTCCGGCAGTTCATCCGCGCTGTCGTGCGGGTAGTACTCCGCGACCCAGCGCCCGCCCGGTCCGACCTCGACCACCACCTCGGGATCCTCGGCGGCGGGCTGCACCAGCCCCTCGGACAGGTCCCTCAGCTGGACCTCCGGCGGCGCGGACGGCTCGTCGAGAATGCGGATCTCGGCGACCCGGTCGAGCCGGAAGGTGCGGCGCGCCTCGGAGCGGCGGCACCAGGCCTCCACATAGGTGTGCCCGACGCTGACCAGGCGGATCGGGTCGATCTCGCGCTCGGTGAGCTCGTCGCGCGAGGGCGAGTAGTAGCGGATCCACAGCCGGCGGCGCTCGGAAATCGCCCGGTCGACGTCCGCGAAGACCCCGCCCTCGGACTCGAAGGTCACCGAGAGCCGGGAGCTGGCCCCCGCCGCCTCTCCCGAGGCGGCCTCCACCTTCGCGGTGGCGCGCAGCAGCGCCTGCCGGTCGCCCTCACGCAGTCCGGGCAGCGTGGAGACCGCGCGGGCGGCCACAAGGAGCGCGGTCGCCTCGTCGGCGGCGATACGGAGCGGCGCCGCGACGTCGTCCGGGTTGTGCCACCAGATGCGGTCGCCGTCGGTGTCGATGTCGAGCAGGTCGCCGCCACGGAAACTCGTCCCGCACAGCGGCAGCACGTCGAGGTCGGAGATCAGCTCGTCCTCGGTGATCCCGAAGGCCCGCGCGACGTCACCGACGCGCGCGCCGGGGCGCTCCCGCAGATAGGTCACCAGGGAGAGCATCCGCCGGGTCTGGTCGATCGCGTTCGTGGGCCTGGCCGGTTTTCCTGCCACTTTCCTACGTTCCCCCTCAGCCCTTGGCCACGGCGCGCAGCCGGTCCACCACGTCGGCCCGCAGCTCGGCGGGTTCCAGGACCACGACGTCGGGCCCGAACTCGACGAGCCACGCCTCCAGGCCGTGCCCGTACGGAATCTCCAACTCGTCCCAGCCGTCTCCCCGCTCCCGGACCGAGACGGCCTTGGCCCGCAGCGGGTAGCCGGAGCCGCTGCGCAGCCGGATCCGCGCCGACCGGTCGGCGATCTCGCCCGCCCAGCCCGCGACCGTCTCCCGCACGGTGACGACGTCGGGCACCTCGGCCGTGTACCGGCCGGCCCGGGCGCGGACCTTGCCGGTGATCCGCGAGAGCCGGAAGACGCGCTCGGCCCCGCGGTCGCGGTCCCAGCCCGCCAGGTACCAGTGGCCCCGCCAGCACTCCAGGGCCCAGGGCTCGACCTGCCGGGTCTCGGGGTGCGCGGCCGTCGCCTTGCGGTAGTCGAAGACGACCGGGCGGCGGTCGCGGCAGGCCAGCATCAGCGGCTCGAAGGCCGCCTCGTGCACCGGGATGTACGGTTCCAGGGCGCCGTGGGCCTCGTACGGGTCCACGTCCTCGGGCAGGCCCGCGGCACGCAGTTTCTGCAGGGCGCCGCTCGCCGCGCCGGCCAGCCGCGCCTGCTGCCAGACCTTGGCGGCGAGGCCGAGGGCGGCGGCCTCCTCGGCGTCGAGGGTGATGGGCGGCAGACGGTTGCTGTCACGGCGGGCGAGGTAGCCGACCTCGCCGTCGAGGTTCTCCACGGTCTCGATGACCAGGCCGAGCTCGCGCAGGTCGTCCTTGTCGCGTTCGAACATCCGGTTGAAGGAGTCGTCGGACGAGGCCGCTCCCCTGCCCGGCCTGAACGCCTCCACATAGGCCTCGATGGAATCGCGCAGTTCGCGCTTGCTGAGCGGCCGCCGTGTCCCGAGCAGACACAGCGCCAGGTTCATCAGCCGCTCGGCCTTGGCAATGGCCATCGACGCCCTTCCCTATGGTGCTTCCGACCGATGACCGTACCGCTCCGGAGTGTCGTGGCAAAAGCCGAGGGCCCATGCCCGGACAGGCATAGGCCCCAGATGATCGAATCCGGTCGAATCCCGATCACACGGTGTACGAAGATCGGACCAGGGTGCGACCTTCACGATGATCGGACCGGAGTCGCCGACTTCCCGGTCTCCGCACCGGAAACAGCGCTCCGCGGTCGACCGGTGCCTTGACGCTCCCCCGGGACCGGCCGACCGGTCCCGGGTGCCGGGGAGCCGTGGCTCCCCGGACCGGGGTCAGACCGCGACCAGGTCGCAGACGAAGATCAGCGTCTCGCCGGGGCCGATCCGGCCGCCGGCGCCGCGGTCCCCGTAGGCGAGGTGCGCCGGAATGGTCAGCTGGCGGCGGCCGCCGACCTTCATGCCCTGCACGCCCTGGTCCCAGCCGCTGATGACCTGGCCGACGCCGAGCTGGAACTCCAGCGGGTTGCCGCGGTTCCAGGAGGCGTCGAACTCCTCGCCCGTGGAGAAGGCCACGCCCACGTAGTGGACCTTGACGAAGTCTCCGGCCTTGGCGACCTGGCCGTCGCCCTCCCAGATTTCCTTGATCTCGAGGTCCGCCGGGGGCTCGCCGCCCGGGAAGTCGATCTCGGGCTTCTCGATGCTCACGTCTCTCGCTCCTGCTTGTTCGCGTGGGTTCGCGTGGTGCCCTTGAGGCACCACCGACAGTCTCACATCCCTGACGGGCTCACATCTTCGCCAGGATGTCGACCGTGAAGACCAGCGTGGAGTCCTTCGCGATGCCGCTGCCGCTCGGCGGGTTGTCGCCGTAGCCCAGGGCCGGCGGGACGACGATGAGAACGCGGCTGCCGACCTTCTTGCCCGTCAGGCCCTGCCCCCAGCCCTTGACCACCTGCTGGAGCGAGAACGACGTCAGCTGACCGCGGCTGTACGTGGAGTCGAACTCCTTGCCGCCGTCCCACAGGACACCCTTGTACTGCACCAGGACGCTGCTGTCCGCCTTGACCTCCTCGCCGTCGCCCTCGATGACGTAGTCCGCCACGAGCTTCGTGGGGGCCTTCGCCTTGGGCACGGCGATGGAGGGGGCCTTGCCGTCGGTGTTGGTGCCGACCTTCGGGAGGGCCGCGTCGTTCTGCGCGACGTCCTTGCCCTTGGCGGAGCTCTTCGCGTTGAAGGTGTTCTCGATGTCGACGACGAACACCAGCGTGTCGGTGCCCTTGATGCCCGCCTGTGTGTTGCCCTGCTTGCCGTAGCCCCAGGTCGGCGGGACGGCCATCTCGACGCGGCTGCCGGCCTTCTTGCCCACGAGGCCGTAGCGCCAGCCGTCGATGATGCCGCCCTGCGCGAGCTGGATGACCAGCGACGTCTTGCGGTCGTAGGAGTTGTCGAAGACCTTCGCGGTGTCCCAGACCTGGCCGAGGTAGTTGGCCTGGATGTAGTCGTTCTCCGCGACCGTCCCGCCGTTGCCCGCGATGACCGTCCTGACCGCCAGGTCCTTCGACGGGGCGCCGCTCCCCTTGGCCACGGTCGGCTTCTCACCGAACTTCGTCCCGGCCGTGATGGCGGGCAGCGGACCGTCGACGATCTTCGGCGGCGGTGCCGACGAGGCGGACGCCGAAGGCGACGGACTGCTGCTGGACTTGGCCTTCTCCGACTTGTCGTCGTCACCGCATCCGGCGAGAGTGACCAGTCCTGCGGGTACGGCGAGGAGAAGTGAGCGTCGGCGCACGGTGGGGGCCTCGTATCGATCGATCTTGGTTGATGGCGTGCGCGCAACTCTACGACGTGAGAAGGGCGCCGTACGGAAAACGTACGGCGCCCCGCGTTGCGCTCCGCGTCACTCGCGGAACGCCCGGCTCACATTCCGGCGATCAGCTTCTCCACCCGGTCGTCGACCGAACGGAACGGGTCCTTGCACAACACGGTGCGCTGTGCCTGGTCGTTGAGCTTGAGGTGGACCCAGTCGACGGTGAAATCGCGGCGCTGTTCCTGAGCACGCCGGATGAAGTCACCCCGCAGCCGCGCCCGAGTGGTCTGGGGCGGCACGGACTTGCCCTCGAAGATCTTCAAGTCATTGCAGATCCGAGCGGCTTGTCCCTTCCTCTCCAGCAGGTAGTACAGGCCACGACGACGGTGGATGTCGTGGTAGGCGAGGTCTATCTGCGCGACCCTCGGGTGCGACATCGTCATGTTGTGCTTGGCCCGGTACCGCTCGATGAGCTTGTACTTCATGACCCAGTCGATCTCGGTACCGATCCGGTCGAGGTCCTCGGCCTCGATCGAGTCGAGCACACGGCCCCATAGTTCGAGGACCTGTTCGACGGTCCCGGTGCGGATGCCGCGGCGCTCGCAGAAGTCCACGGCCTTCTCGTAGTACTCACGCTGCACCTCGAGGGCGGAGGCCTCCCGGCCACTGGCCAGCCGCACCTTGCGGCGGCCCGTGATGTCGTGGCTCACCTCTCGGATCGCCCGGATCGGGTTCTCCAGAGTGAGGTCGCGCATCACCGTGCCGGCCTCGATCATGCGCAGAACCAGGTCGGTGGCGCCGACCTTCAGGAGCATGGTCGTCTCGGACATGTTCGAGTCGCCGACGATGACGTGCAGCCGGCGGTAGCGCTCGGCGTCGGCGTGCGGCTCGTCGCGGGTGTTGATGATGGGCCGGGAGCGGGTCGTCGCGGAACTGACGCCCTCCCAGATGTGCTCGGCACGCTGGCTGACGCAGTACACGGCGCCGCGCGGGGTCTGCAGCACCTTGCCGGCGCCGCACAGCAGCTGCCGCGTGACCAGGAACGGAATGAGGATGTCCGCGAGTCGGGAGAACTCCCCGTGGCGAGCCACCAGGTAGTTCTCATGGCATCCGTACGAGTTGCCGGCCGAGTCGGTGTTGTTCTTGAACAGGTAGACGTCGCCCGCGATTCCTTCCTCGTGCAGGCGTCGTTCTGCGTCCACCAGGAGTCCTTCGAGAATGCGCTCGCCGGCTTTGTCGTGGGTGACGAGTTCCGTCACGTTGTCACATTCGGGTGTCGCGTATTCCGGATGTGATCCCACGTCGAGATAGAGGCGGGCACCGTTCCGCAGAAAGACATTGCTGCTGCGGCCCCATGACACGACACGGCGGAAGAGGTACCGCGCCACCTCGTCGGGAGACAGGCGCCGCTGTCCCCTGAACGTACACGTGACGCCGTACTCGTTCTCCAGCCCGAAAATGCGGCGGTCCATGACTGAACATTACGCCCGATCCCCCGAGCTGAAACGGGGTTCGACGGCACGGTTTGGATCATTTTCCGATGAGACCGCAACTACCGCACCGTCCCCGGTAGCTGCGAGGACCCGCCCCGTGGCCAGCAGAACCACCAGCGCGGCGGCTCCCGCGGCGCCCGGAACGGCGAAGCCCCACACGGCTCCGCCCCACTCCACGACCGGGCCCGCGAGGCCCGTTCCGACCGACGCGCCCACGGTGAACGTGGTCACAAGCCAGGAGAACGCCTCGGTGACGGTGCCCTTCGGGGCATGCCGGTCCACGATGATGAACGCGCAGGCGATGCAGGGTGCCAGGAAGACTCCGGCGAGGGCCGTGAGGGCCGTCATGGCGACCGCTCCCGGCATCAGGAGGAGCGGCAGGTAACACACCGCCAGAAACGCCACCAGCACGCGCAGTCGCCGCTCGGGCGCGCCACTCCACTGCCGCGTCCCGTACACCGTGCCGCCGACGAGCGCGCCGAGGCCGAGGGCCGCCATCAGCCAGCCGTACACCGCGTCCCCGCCGTGGTCGTCGGCGTACGACATGGCCGCGACCGTGATCGAACCGAGCGCGTTCCCCACGAACAGGAACGCGCCGAGCAGGGCCACCAGCCCGGGCGAGCGCAGCGCGCCGAGCCAGTGCGCCTCGCGCGGCGCCGAGCGCCACGCGCGCGAGGGCGGCGAGACGACCACCCAGAGGGCGCCCAGCACCCCGATGCCGTTCAGGATCAGCAGCGCGGCCTGCGCGGACCAGAGCGACACGAACAGTGTCACCAGCAGGGGTCCGACGGTGAACATGACCTCCTGGGCCACGGCGTCCATCGCGTACGCGGTGTGCACCTGGTCCTCGCGGCGCAGCACGGAGGGCCACAGGGCACGCAGACCGCCCTCCAGCGGCGGCGTGAAGAGTCCGGCGACCACCATGGCCGCGTAGGCGACGGGCAGCGGGTCGGTGCCCGAGAGGGCGAAGACGGCCATGCCGAGGGCCGAGACCAGCGCGGCGGGCAGCTGGACGCGCGGCTGCCCGTAGAGGTCCACGAGCCGCCCGAGCAGCGGCTGTCCCACGGCGTTGGCCACCCCGTACACGGCGGCGAGCGCCCCGGCCAGGCCGTACGTGCCGCCCTCGGCCCGGATGAAGAGGACGACGGCGATGGCGGCGGTCGCGTTCGGCAACCGCCCGGTGAGCGTGCCGGCGAGCAGCCGGGCGGCATGCCTCGCCCTGAGGATCTCCAGGTATCCCGCGGCCATGTTCCCGCCTTCTCCGCCGGGCGCCCGAGGCGACCCGAAGCTGCCAGTGTTACGTATAACGTCCCCCGTCATACGTACCATGTGCCCAGTCCGCGAGTCCAGACGAAGGAGCAGGTCGCCGGTGGCACGAGCCAGCACGCGTCCCACGAGCCGGGACGTCGCCCAGGCCGCGGGGGTCTCCCAGGCCGCGGTCTCCCTCGTGCTGGGCGAGAAGTGGCGCGGCCGGGTCTCCGAGGCGACGGCGGACCGTGTCCGGGAGGCCGCCCGGGAGCTCGGCTACCGCCCGAACCTGGCCGCCCGCAACCTCCGCCTCGGCCGCACCCGCACGGTCCTCCTGGTGGTCCCGGCGCTCACCACGGAGTTCTTCGCGGGCGTCTACACCGGCGCGGCGCGGGTGGCCTCCGCCCACGGCTTCGGTGTGGTCCTCTACCCCTCGCCCGAGGGCATCGGCCCCGCCCGTGACCCGTTCGGCTCCGCGCGGGCGGCCCTGGACGGCGTCATCGCCTCCTCCATGGCGGCGGACGCCCTCACGGCGATCCGGGGCGACCAACTGCCTCTCGTGATGCTGGACAGCGACCCGGCGGGCAGCCTGGGCGCGGCCACCGTCAACCTCGACATCAGGGACGGCGTACGCCAGGTGGCCGACCACCTGCTGGCCCTCGGGCACCGTGGTTTCCTGCACCTGGGAGCGGACATCGCGTCCTGGACCTTCGAGGTCCGCGCCCGCGAACTGGCCGCCCGGCTGGCCGGGGTCCCGGGTACGCGGCTGCGCACGGCACGCGCCCCGATCTCCATCGAGGACTCCCGTGCCGCCGCGGAGACGGCCCTGTCCGCGCCGGGACCCCGGCCCACGGCCCTGGTCTGCGACGACGACAACCTCGCGGCCGGCGCCTACAAGGCGGCCCGCCGTCTGGGCCTGCGGGTCCCGGACGACCTCTCGATCACGGGCCTCGACGACCTGGCCCTCGCCCGTGCCATCGACCCCGAGCTGACCACGGTCCGACTGGACGCCGAGCTGTTCGGTGAACGGGGCATGGAGACCCTCCTGGCCGTCCTGGACGGCCGCACACCGCCCGAAGGAGACATCCCCGTCGAACTGGTCGTACGGGGCTCCACGGCGCCGCCCCGCTAGGTCGTCCCCGCCTCCTTCGCGCAGGGCCGGTGGGTGGCCTCCGGCGGGATGCGCCACCGGGCCGCGGATCGCTCGTTCACGGGGGCGATCCGGGTACCGGGCGACCCGGGTGATCCGGCGACGACGCGTGGCGCCCGTGGAGCGCGCCCCTCAATGGCCCGAGGCCGCCCGGACATGGCTGCGCCCCGCTCACCGGACGGCCGGTGCGCGGGGCGCGAGCGGGGTCACTCGTCGTCTTCGGGGTCCTCGGCCTCGGTGGCGGTGGACGCGCCGCCCTCCTCCAGCAAGCGGGCCAGCTGGCGGCCGACGATCCGCTTGAACTTGCGCTGCTGCGGGCGCGTGCGGTCCAGGATCGCCACCTCCAGGCGCTCGGCGGGGATCTCCCGCTCGCCGCCGTTCGGCTCCCGCGACAGCGACTGCACGGCCAGCTTCAGCGCCTCGGCCAGCGACATGCCGTCCTGGTGGCGCTGGTCCAGATAGCTGCTGATCTGCTCGGCGTTGCCGCCGACCGCGACCGACCCGTGCTCGTCCACGATCGATCCGTCGTGCGGCAGGCGGTAGATCTGGTCCCCGTCGGGGGTCTCCCCCACCTCGGCGACCACGAGCTCCACCTCGTACGGCTTCTCGGCCGCGCTGGAGAAGATCGTGCCCAGCGTCTGGGCGTACACGTTGGCCAGACCACGCGCGGTCACGTCGTCACGGTCGTACGTGTAACCGCGCAGATCGGCGTAGCGCACACCGCCGATCCGCAGGTTCTCGTACTCGTTGTACTTGCCGGCGGCCGCGAAGCCGATCCGGTCGTAGATCTCGCTGAACTTGTGCAGCGCGCGGGACGGGTTCTCGCCGACGAACACGATGCCGTCGGCGTACTGCAGCACGACGAGGCTGCGACCGCGGGCGATGCCCTTGCGGGCGTACTCCGCACGGTCGGCCATGGCCTGCTGGGGTGAGACATAGAACGGCGTCGACACCGGTTATCCGTCCCTTTCTGTCGAAGTCACAGGGTCACCTGGGCAAGGAGGCGGGACTCAGAGCAGCGCGGCCCGGGGGCCGTCCGGCTGCTCCAGGCGCCGCTCCAGGATCGCTCGGGCGATCTCCGAGGACTCCTCCTCGGTGAGACGGCGGAATCCCTCTTCGGTGATCACGGTGACGATCGGATAGATCCGGCGGGCGACATCGGGACCGCCCGTCGCCGAGTCGTCGTCGGCCGCGTCGTACAGCGCCTGGATGACCAGGGTGGTGGCCTGCTGTTCGGTCAGGTCGTTGCTGTAGAGCTTCTTCATGGCACCGCGCGCGAAGATCGAGCCGGAGCCGGTGGCGGCATATCCGTTCTCCTCGGAGCGGCCGCCGGTGACGTCGTAGGAGAAGATGCGGCCCTTCTCGCGGTCCACGTCGTAGCCCGCGAAGAGGGGGACCACGGCGAGGCCCTGCATGGCCATGCCGAGGTTGGAACGGATCATGGTGGAGAGACGGTTGGCCTTGCCCTCCAGGGAGAGCGTGGTGCCCTCGACCTTCTCGAAGTGCTCCAGCTCCAGCTGGAACAGCTTGACCATCTCGACGGCCAGGCCTGCCGTGCCGGCGATGCCCACCGCCGAGTACTCGTCGGCCGGGAAGACCTTCTCGATGTCGCGCTGGGCGATCATGTTGCCCATGGTGGCCCGCCGGTCGCCGGCGAGGACGACCCCGCCGGGAAAGGTGACCGCCACGATGGTCGTGCCGTGCGGTGCCTCGATCACGCCCTGCACGGGCGGCAGCTGCCGCCTGCCCGGGAGCATCTCCGGCTGGTGCTCGGACAGGAAGTCCATGAAGGACGACGACCCGGGCGTCAGGAAGGCAGCCGGTAGACGCCCGGTGCTACGAGTGTTGGCTTCCACGGGGATCCTTCCAAGTAGGCGGCAGCCCGACGAACAGCGTCGGGATCATCTCCCAACTTGCCGATGGCCGAATTGCAGTTGAAGCACAGTACGCCAGGGACCCTACCCGTCTCATGGCAGTGATCCACGTGAACTGCGGGAGCTTTCAAACAGATCCCACGGAGCCCCTTTTGAGAGGCCACGACCTCGTCACGCTCGGCCTCGGTCATGCCGCACCGGCGCTCCAGGCGGCCTGCGCCCACTCAGCGGCTCGATATGTCCCGAGGCGCGTGGACAGCCCGCCCGAGGGCCTGCCGACACGTCCGGTGACGGTCCGATGCGCGATCATCCCGGGAGTGCCACCGCGGACCGTCCGGGTGGGACCACTCGCGAACGAAGGCCGCGTACGGCTTGTGCTCGCCGCACCGCACGCGGCACTTCACGTCCTCTTCGTTCGCCGAGCCGAAAGTCCCCGCGGCCGTCGGTCCGAGGGCTACTCGCCGCCCTTCTGAACGAAACTTCGAACGAAGTCCTCGGCGTTCTCCTCCAGGACGTCGTCGATCTCGTCCAGGACCGAGTCGACATCGTCGCTCAGCTTCTCCTGGCGTTCCTTGAGGTCGTCCGTCGCCTGCGCGTCCTGCGCCTGCTCCTCGACCTCCTCGGTGGAACGCGTCGCCTTCTGCTGTCCGCCGCCGGTGTCCTTGGTCGCCATAACCCTCACCCCGCTCGGTTCGACGTTCTTGATCAGACCCTACAAGCAGGGTCCGACATCGGCCCCGCAGTTGCTACAACGTCCGGGGATCACCTCGATGATTCCCGGACGCCGCCTTTTCCACCCCGATGCGCCGACAGGGGCCTCAGGACCCCGTACGGCCGGCTCAGCCGCCCGAGAGGACCTTGACCAGGTCTTCCGCCGTGCGGCAGCGATCGAGGAGTTCCTTGACGTGATTACGCGTTCCGCGAAGCGGCTCCAGGGTTGGAACGCGCTGGAGCGAGTCCCTGCCGGGCAGATCGAAGATCACCGAGTCCCAGGAGGCCGCCGCCACGTCGTCCGCGTACTGTTCGAGACACCGGCCGCGGAAGTACGCGCGCGTGTCCTCCGGCGGCTTCGTCCGGGCCCGCTCGACGTCCGACTCGTCCAGCAGGCGCTTCATCTTGCCGCGGGCGGCCAGACGGTTGTACAGGCCCTTCTCGGCGCGTACGTCGGCGTACTGGAGGTCGACCAGGTGCAGCCGGGCCGCGTCCCAGTCGAGGTCGTCACGGCGCCGGTAGCCCTCCATGAGCTCCCGCTTGGCCACCCAGTCGAGCTCGCCGGACAGGCTCATCGGGTCGTTCTCGAGACGGTTGAGGGTGTCCTCCCAGCGGACCAGTACGTCCTTGGTCTGGTCGTCGGCGTCCGCCCCGAACCGCTCCTCCACGTATTTGCGCGACAGCTCGAAGTACTCCATCTGGAGCTGCACCGCGGTCAGCGTGCGTCCGCTGCGCAGCGTGACGAGCCGCTTCAGCGTCGGGTCGTGCGAGACCTGGTGCAGCGTGCGCACCGGCTGGTCGACCGCCAGGTCGACGGCGATGAAACCGTCCTCGATCATGGACAGGACCAGGGCGGTCGTGCCCAGCTTCAGATAGGTCGAGATCTCCGACAGGTTCGCGTCGCCGATGATCACGTGCAGCCTGCGGTACTTCTCGGCGTCCGCGTGCGGCTCGTCGCGGGTGTTGATGATGGGGCGCTTCAGTGTGGTCTCCAGGCCCACCTCGACCTCGAAGTAGTCGGCCCGCTGACTGAGCTGGAAGCCGTGCTCGTGTCCGTCCTGGCCGATACCGACGCGGCCCGCTCCGGTGACGACCTGACGGGACACGAAGAACGGCGTGAGATGGCGCACGATGTCCGAGAAGGGGGTCTCCCGCTTCATCAGGTAGTTCTCGTGCGTGCCGTACGAGGCACCCTTGTTGTCGGTGTTGTTCTTGTAGAGGTGGATCGGCTGGGCGCCGGGGAGCTGGGCCGCCCGTTCCGCGGCCTCCGCCATGATGCGCTCGCCGGCCTTGTCCCACAGGACCGCGTCCCACGGGTTGGTGACCTCGGGGGAGCTGTACTCCGGGTGCGCGTGGTCCACGTACAGCCGTGCGCCGTTGGTGAGGATGACATTGGCCAGGCCGATGTCCTCGTCGGTGAGCTGGCTGGAATCGGCGACCTCGCGGGCGAGGTCGAAGCCTCGCGCGTCCCGCAGCGGGTTCTCCTCCTCGAAGTCCCAGCGGGCGCGGCGCGCCCGGTGCATCGCCGCCGCGTACGCGTTGACGATCTGGGACGAGGTGAGCATGGCATTGGCGTTCGGGTGGCCGGCGACGGAGATCCCGTACTCCGTCTCGATGCCCATTACTCGCCGTACGGTCATGCGGCCCTCCTTGCCCGGCGGCGCCCTCGGTCGGGGGCGCTGCTCAAGTACCGCTGGTGCTCCGGTGCGTGTGCGGTGCCCGTCCCCGCAACGCGCGACTCGGCGGTACGAAAGAGCCTAGAACGCCTCTGCGCTGGTGGGGAGATCATTTGCGTCATTGCTGTGGTCCGGCCGTGCCCCGGAAAGCAGTCGGCTGCGGGTACCCGTGGTGGGCACCCGCAGCCGCCCCGGCTTTTACAGGTACTGACCCGTATTGGCCACCGTGTCGATGGAGCGTCCGGTGTCCGCGCCCTGCTTTCCGGTGACGAGCGTACGGATGTAGACGATCCGTTCACCCTTCTTTCCGGAGATCCGGGCCCAGTCGTCCGGGTTGGTGGTGTTCGGCAGGTCCTCGTTCTCCTTGAACTCGTCCACGCACGCCTGGAGGAGATGGGAGACCCGGAGGCCCTTCTGGTTCTGTTCGAGGAAGGCCTTGATGGCCGCCTTCTTGGCGCGGCCCACGATGTTCTCGATCATGGCGCCGGAATTGAAGTCCTTGAAATACAGGACTTCCTTGTCGCCGTTTGCGTAGGTGACCTCGAGGAAGCGGTTCTCCTCGGATTCGGCGTACATCTGCTCCACGGCGGTCTGGATCATGCCGTGGACGGTGGCCGCCCGGTCCCCGCTGTGCTCTCCGAGGTCGTCGGAGTGCAGCGGGAGGCGCTGGGTGAGGTACTTCGCGAAGATGTCCTTGGCGGCCTCGGCGTCCGGGCGCTCGATCTTGATCTTCACATCGAGTCGTCCGGGGCGCAGGATCGCGGGGTCGATCATGTCCTCACGGTTCGAGGCACCGATCACGACCACGTTCTCCAGGCCCTCCACGCCGTCGATCTCGGCGAGCAGCTGGGGGACGATGGTGTTCTCCACGTCCGAGCTGACGCCCGATCCACGGGTACGGAAGAGGGACTCCATCTCGTCGAAGAAGACGATGACGGGGGTGCCCTCGCTGGCCTTCTCACGAGCACGCTGGAAGATGAGGCGGATCTGCCGCTCGGTCTCGCCGACGTACTTGTTCAGGAGCTCGGGGCCCTTGATGTTGAGGAAGAAGCTCTTGCCGGTGGCCTGGCCGGTGACCTCGGCGACCTTCTTGGCCAGCGAGTTGGCGACCGCCTTGGCGATGAGCGTCTTGCCGCATCCGGGGGGCCCGTAGAGCAGCACACCCTTGGGCGGCCGCAGTTCGTGCTCCTTGAAGAGGTCGGGGTAGAGGTACGGGAGCTCGACCGCGTCGCGGATCATTTCGATCTGGTTTCCCAGGCCGCCGATCTGCTCGTAGCCGATGTCCGGGACCTCTTCGAGGACGAGTTCCTCGACCTCGCTCTTGGGAACGACCTCGTAGACATAGCCGGAACGGGGTTCGAGAAGCAGGGCGTCGCCGGGACGGATGGTGACGTCCAGCAGCGGCTCCGCGAGCCGTACCACCCGTTCCTCGTCGGTGTGCCCCACCACGAGGGCGCGATCGCCGTCCTCCAGGATCTCCTTGAGGGTGACGATGTCGCCGACGCTCTCGTACTCCATGGCCTCGACCACGTTGAGGGCTTCGTTGAGCATCACTTCCTGGCCGCGCCTGAGCTCTTCGAGCTCCACGCTCGGGCTGACGTTCACCCGGAGCTTGCGGCCCCCGGTGAAGATGTCCGCCGTGCCGTCCTCGTTCGCCACGAGGAAGACACCGAAGCCCGCCGGAGGCTGCGCCAGCCGGTCGACCTCTTCCTTGAGGGCCACGATCTGGTCGCGGGCCTCACGGAGCGTGTTCGCCAGCCGCTCGTTCTGCGCGGACACGCCGGCCAGGTTGGTCTGCAGCTCGACGATCCGCTCTTCGAGGATCCTCGTGTGCCGCGGAGAGTCGGCGAGCTTGCGTCGCAGGACGGCGATCTCCTGCTCAAGGTAGGCAATCTGCCCGGCGGGGTCATCGGACCCTCTTCCCGGGCGGATGCCGCGGTTCATGTCGTCGTCGTGGGCTGCCACGGTCCTCACCTCCTCCAAGGGGAGCTGGACGCTTCCAGACCCTACCTGGGTGGGTGTCGATTGAAACCCCTAGATCACAAAGACTGTCGAGGTGTGTCCGATCTTCACCCTTGCGCTCTCCCTCACGCCAGGGGAATACCCACCCAACATGATTGGGAAGCCGACGGAGGTAGGCTCAAAGTGTTCAACACCCGTCAGAGCTGGCCCGATTCCCCAGTCTCCGGATCGCTCGACGCAGGAAACGGCAGGAGAAATGACCGTGCAGCAGGAGGCCGGAGCAGCCGGCGAGGCGCTCGAGGTATGGATCGACCAGGATCTCTGTACCGGAGACGGGATCTGCGTCCAGTACGCGCCAGAGGTCTTCGAGCTGGACATCGACGGCCTGGCCTACGTCAAGGGAGCCGACGACGAGCTCCTGCAGGCCCCGGGCGCCACAACGCCCGTACCGCTGACGCTTCTGCGTGACGTGACCGACTCGGCCAAGGAGTGCCCGGGCGACTGCATCCACGTACGTCGGGTTTCGGACAGGGTCGAGGTCTACGGACCCGACGTGGAGTGATCCGGAAGCCACTCCACGTGACGGATTGTCTCTTTCATCACATTTTTCTCATATGCTCGACGCCTCGGAAGGCGTCGAGCGGATGAACGCTCCGTTCTTCCACTGCCACTTGGCCCGGTCCTTCACATCCGGGCAGCAACTCGGCACGTCGGCCGACGAGTAGCCGAGCAGGGTCGCGGTGACGGCGCCGTCACGTACGGCGAAGCCCGTGACGCTCAGCCGGTCCTTGGGGTCGACCAGGGTGGCGACGATCCGGGGCTTCTTCGCCGCCCCGCCCTGGGTGAGGACGTAGACACCGTTGGGCGGGGTGCCGGAGCCCGCGTCGCAGCGGACCACGGCGACCGTCTCCGGGCTGCCGTCGCCGTCGAGGTCTCCCGAAGCCTTCTTCTGCACGACGACCTCGGCGGGCCCGCAATCGACCGGGAAGGTGACGGCCGCGGGGTCCGGGGGCGCGATCGCGGCCGGAGCGGCCTTCGCCCCTGGGCCGGGCTGGGCCGCCGTGGCCGATCCGGGCTGGACGACCGAGGAGAGGGCGACGACTCCGGCCAGGGCTGTGGCCGTCGCCAGCCAGTGGATGGGACGGGTGTGCGTGTGTGCCAGTTCCGGGACGACGGATTGCTGCACTGGGAGCGTCTCCTGGGAGGGCTGTGCCGGTGTGGGGGTGGGGTGGCCAGCATGGTGCCACACGTCACAGTCGGGCGGAACGGCGGGGTCCGGACTTCTGGCGGCGCGTCAACGCAAACACGCCCCGCCCCAGTTGCGGAACGGCCTGTGGCCGGGTCCCCGGGTGTCTCCGGGAACTCGGCCACAGGGGTGGAACGTTGGGTACGCGCGCGGCGGGGACGCCGGCCGGGTCAGCGGGGGGTGCCACCGTCGGCGTTGGGACCGGTGTAGTCCTCGCCGTAGGCGCCCTTGGAGGGGCGGCGCCGGCGCATGGGCGGCTCGACTCCGTCCGCGAGGCGGCGGGCGGTGAGCAGGAAGCCGGTGTGACCGATCATCCGGTGGTCCGGACGGACGGCGAGGCCCTCGACGTGCCAGTTGCGGATCATCGACTCCCAGGCGGTCGGCTCGTTGAAGGAGCCGATCTCGCGGATGGACTCGACGGTCCGCGCGAGCTGAGTGGTCGTCGCCACGTAGCAGCACAGGATGCCGCCGGGGACGAGCGCCTTGGAGACGGCCTCCAGACACTCCCAGGGGGCGAGCATGTCGAGGATGACGCGGTCGACCTCGGTGTCGCTCAGGTTGTCCTGGAGGTCGCCCACGGTGAGCTGCCAGGCGGGGTGCGGGCCGCCGAAGTAGCGCTCCACGTTCTGCTGGGCGATCTCCGCGAAGTCCTCGCGGCGCTCGTAGGAGTGCAGCATGCCCTGGTCGCCGATGGCGCGCAGCAGGAAGCTGCTGAGCGAGCCGGAGCCGACGCCCGCCTCCACGACGCGTGCGCCGGGGAAGATGTCCGCGAAGGCCAGGATCTGCCCCGCGTCCTTGGGGTAGACCACGGCGGCGCCGCGGGGCATGGACAGGACGTAGTCGGGGAGCAGGGGGCGCAGCGCGAGATAGGCGACGTTCCCCGTGGTGCGGACAACGCTGCCCTCGGGAGCACCGATCAGCTCGTCGTGCGGGAAGGAACCCTTGTGGGTGTGGAAGTTCTTCCCGGCCTCGAGCGTGAACGTGTAGTGGCGGCCCTTGGGGTCGGTCAGCTGAACCTGGTCCCCGACCTTGAAGGGCCCGCGCCTGCGGGCGGCACCGGTCGGTTCGGACATGTGAACAGCCTACCGGTCCCCGCGCGGGGCGCCGACCATGGCCGATGCGGGCCGCCGCCGTGGGTGGTGCGCGGCCGACGGCGCCCCCGCGGCGAAGCCGTGCCCGTCACGGCCCCGCGCCCCCCACGGATGGTTCAGGAGGGCCTGGCCATCGCCTTGACGAAGGCGCGCTCGACGTCCGCCGCCGAGAGGACTCCGTAGATCTCACCCGAGTCCTCCACCACCAGGTACTCGGTCGCGGGGGTCGCGCGCAGGACGTCGAGGAGTGGCTCTCCCGCGAGTTCGGCGGAGACGCGCATGCCGTCGGTGATGTCCTGGGCGAGGCCGCTGACGGCCACCCAGGGGCGGCGGTGTTCCGGTACGCCGACGATGGCGGCCTCGCGCACCAGGGAGAGGGGCTCGCCGTGGGCGTCGACGACGACCAGGGCGCGGGCGCCCGCGTCGTTGGCCCGGCGCAGGGCCTCGGAGAGAGGGGTGCTGGTCTCGACCGGGACCGCTCGCCGGGTGAGCGAGCGGGCCCGCAGTTCGGGCAGGTGTTCGCGCAGACGGGCCATGCGGAGGCTGTTGCCGGCGCCGGTCCAGATGATGGCGGCGAGGATCGCGGCCAGCAGGGCGTCGGTGACCGTGTCCATGCCGCCGATGTTGTCCTGGGTTTCGCCGAGCGCTCCGGACTGGGTGAGCAGGGGCAGGCCGATCAGGACGGAGACGGCGAGCGCGCGGCCGACCCAGGCCGCCGCGATGGTGCCGCTCATCGGCCTGCCGGTGATCTTCCAGACGACTGCGCGAAGCATCCGCCCGCCGTCCAGGGGAAGACCGGGGAGCAGGTTGAAGGCGGCCACGATCAGGTTGGAGATCATCAGGCCCGCCAGCAGGACACCGGGGACCGTGCCGGGCTCGACGGCGAACAGGGCGAGGTAGAAGAGGCCGGAGAGGACCAGCGAGAGCAGCGGTCCGACGAAGGACAGCACGAACTCGCGGCCCGGGGTCTCGGCCTCCTTCTCGATCTCGGACACCCCGCCGAAGAACTGCAGCTGGATCCGGCGCACCGGCAGCTTGAAGCGCAGGGCGGCGACCGTGTGGGCCAGCTCGTGGACCAGCACGGAGGCGTAGAAGGCGACCGCGAAGAAGAGAGAGACGAGGTAGCGCAGGGCGCCGAGTTCGGGCAGCACGCGGTCGAGCTGGCCGCCGAACACCCAGGTGATCAGCGCGGCGACGAGGAACCAGCTGGGCGCCACGTAGACAGGCACGCCGAACGGACGCCCCATCAGCAGTCCGCCGCCGGGCTCCCGGCCGCGTCGCGGGGGCTTCCGCCCGCGTCCACCGCCGGCGCCGTCCGTACCGATCCCGGTACCGGACTGGGCGAGGGTGCGGTGGTGTGCGGTGGTGTCCGTGCCGGTGGGCCCGTCGGGTTCGTGGGACGCCTGGGGCGGGGACACGGCCGCGGGGCCCGCCTCGCCGGCGGCGCCGTCGCCCGTTCCGGGGCCGGGTGCGGGGCCGGTGGGCGGCGTGGTCCCGTCCGACGTGTCACCGTCCGACGTGTCGCCGTCCGTCCCGGGTCGGTTCGCGGAGGTGTCGTGCGGCTCGGGCCGGCGGGTGGAGGCGTCCTGCGTCCCGGGCTCGTGGTCGGGGGTGCCCGGCACGGGTCCGTTCGTGGCTTGCGGGTGCGCGCGGGTCGGGTCGGGGGCGGGGGTGTTCGGGTCGGCGGGCGGCTGCCCCGTGGGGCGCTCGTGCCGGTCCGGTCCGGGGCGCGTGGCGTCCGCGGCCGGCCCGGCGGGGGCCTGGGACCCTTCGTGGCGCCCGGTCGCTTCGTCGGTGCCGGATCGCGGCTGCCCGCTCCCGCCGCTCTCGTCCACGATGTCCCCTCGTTCGAAGCGTCTCCCGCTCCCGATCGTGCGAAGCAGGGTCTGTGGTCGATGGTATGCGTCGGTCGCGACACGTTCCGCCCCGGCACCCCCTCTGTTTTCCGTGCCGTCGCACCAGTCTCTCGCGTGCACTCACTGTCAGTGGCGGGCCGTAAGGTCTTGGGACATGGAGACCAGCACCGAGGGCGCCGTCCCGCCCGAGCCGACCGCGGCCGTCACGGCCGTGCCGCCGGCGTCGCTGTCGCCCTCGCGCGCCAGCGACTTCATGCAGTGCCCGCTGCTCTACCGGTTCCGGGTGATCGACAAGCTCCCCGAGAAGCCGAGCGAGGCGGCCACCCGCGGCACGCTGGTGCACGCGGTGCTGGAGCGGCTCTTCGACTCCCCGGCGACGGAGCGGACGGCCCCGCGTGCCAAGTCCCTCATCCCCGGCCAGTGGGACCGGCTGCGCGAGACACGGCCCGAGGTCGTGGAGCTGTTCGCCGACGACCCCGAGGGCGAGCGGCTGGCGCGTTGGCTCGGCGAGGCGGAGCGGCTGGTGGAGCGCTGGTTCAGCCTGGAGGACCCGACCCGGCTCGAACCCGCCGAGCGTGAGCTGTTCATCGAGGCCCGGCTCGACTCCGGGCTGAAGCTGCGCGGCATCATCGACCGCGTCGACGTGGCGCCGACGGGCGACGTCAGGATCGTCGACTACAAGACGGGCAAGGCCCCCCGGCCCGAGTACGCCGAGGGCGCGCTGTTCCAGATGAAGTTCTACGCCCTGGTGGTGTGGCGGCTGAAGCAGGTGGTCCCGCGCCGTCTCCAGCTCGTCTATCTCGGCAGCGGCGACGTTGTGACGTACGACCCGGCGATCGCGGACCTGGAGCGGGTCGAGCGCAAGCTGCTCGCGCTGTGGGAGGCGATCCGGGAGGCCACCGAGACGGGTGACTGGCGGCCGCGCCCCACCAAACTCTGCGGCTGGTGCGACCACCAGGCGGTGTGTCCGGAATTCGGCGGTACTCCCCCGCCGTATCCACTCCCGGTCAGGGCGCCCGAGTCGGGCGGTACCGAGCAGGGCAGAATGGGCCCGGCCTAGCGAAGGAGACTTACGTGGCCATCCGCGTCCTACTGGTCGACGACCAGCCGCTGCTGCGCACCGGCTTCCGGATGATTCTGGAGGCCGAGCAGGACCTGGCGGTCGTCGGCGAGGCCGGTGACGGTCTCCAGGCACTGGATCAGGTGCGTGCCCTGCAGCCCGATGTGGTTCTGATGGACATCCGCATGCCGCGGATGGACGGGGTGGAGGCGACCCGGCAGATCACCGGCCCGGGGCGCGACGGCCCGGCCAAGGTGCTCGTCCTGACGACCTTCGACCTCGACGAGTACGTCGTGGAGGCGCTGCGGGCCGGTGCCAGTGGTTTCCTGCTGAAGGACGCTCCGGCCAACGAGCTGGTGCAGGCGATCCGGGTGGTCGCCGCGGGCGAGGCGATGCTCGCCCCGAGCATCACACGCCGGCTCCTGGACAAGTACGCGGGTCATCTGCCGTCCGGCGACGAGCCCGTGCCCGACACCCTGCACACCCTCACCGAGCGCGAGGTGGAGGTGCTGAAGCTGGTGGCGCGCGGCCTGTCGAACGCGGAGATCGCCGCCGACCTGTTCGTCAGCGAGACGACCGTCAAGACGCATGTGGGCCACGTCCTCACCAAGCTGGGTCTGCGCGACCGGGTGCAGGCCGCGGTGTACGCGTACGAGAGCGGGTTGGTGCGCCCCGGCGCGCAGTGACCTCACCACCGGCGGTGCGACCGTGGGCGCCTTCCCCCAGTACGTCCTGGGGGAAGGCGCCCACGGTCGTGTCCGGGCGCGCGCGTACGGGCGTGCTCAGTCCTTGCTGATCTCCCAGAACCGGAACACGGTCGAGGAGTCGAGGCAGTTCTCCAGGCCGTAGACGTTGTCCCGCACGACCGCGTACTGCTTGGCCTGCCAGAGGGGAATGACCGGGAGCTGCTCGGCCACGATGTCCTCGATCTTGCCGTACTCGGCATCGGTGGAGGAGCGGTTGCTCTGGGCGGCTGTCTTCGGGATGAGACGACCGGTGAGGGTGCTGTTGAGGTAGTTGTTCTGCAGCACGTTGCCCTTGCCGAAGAAGGGGGCCGTGAAGTTGTCGGGGTCCGGGTAGTCGGGCACCCAGCCCTTCACGTAGACGCCGTACTTGCCGCGGGCGACGTCCTTCTCGTACCGGTCGTAGGCGACAGACCTCACGGTCGCGTGGAACAGCCCGCTGGCGTTGAGCTGCTGGGCGATCGCCCTGAACTCCTGGTCGGTGGCGGGGCCGTAGCGCGACGGGGTCGACCAGAGCGTCAGGGCGACCTTGCCGGTGATGCCCTCGTCCTTGAGCGCCGCGGCGGCCTTGACCTTCGACGGGCGGCCACCGTAGGTGTCGGAGAACGCGGCGTGGTGGCCCGTGATCCCGGTCGGGATGATGGAGTAGAGCGGCGTCGCCGTGCCCTGGTAGACCTCGTTGACGAGGGCTTCGCGGTCGAGCAGATAGGCGATGGCCTTGCGCACGCCGAGCTTGCCGGCCACCGGGTCGTCCATGTTGAAGACCAGATGCTGTACCTCGGCGCTGCTGCCCTCGACGACGTTGACGCCCTGGCCGGTGGAGGTGTCGTTGGTGATGCCCGCGATACCGTCGGCGGCCAGACCCCGGTAGGCGACGTCGACCCGGTGGTCGAGCACCGCCGTCCGCAGGGCGTCCTGGTCGCCGTGGAAGAACCTCAGCGTGACACCGGAGTTCTTCACCCTGGCGGTGCCCCGGTAGCTGTCGTTGACCGAGAAGACGGCCTGGTCCTTGCCGAAGGAGTCCAGCTTGTACGGGCCCGAGCCGACCGCCCGCTGGTCCCGGCGCACCCCGTTCCCGGCGTACTGCCGGTGGTCCACGATCGAGCCGGCGCCGGAGGCTATCTTGCTCGGGAAGGTGGCGTCGGCGTACTTGAGCTTGAAGACGACCGTCCTGGCGTCCGGGGCCCGCACGGTGTCGAGCATGGGGAACATGACCGCGGGACCGGCGGGGTCCGCGATGTTCAGCATGCGGTCGAAGGAGAACTTGACGTCCTTCGAGGTGAGCGGGTCACCGTTGCTGAACTTCAGGCCGTCCCTGAGGGTGCAGGTGTAGACCGTGGTCCCGGTGCCCGAGAAGGAGCACTCCTTTGCGGCTTCGGGCGACGGCTCCGTGGCGCCGTTGGAGAAGCCCAGCAGGGACTGGAAGACGTTGTTGAACAACAGCCAGGAGCCGGAGTCGTACCCGGAGGCCGGGTCGGTGGCCGCGACGTCGTCGGACATCCCGATCACGACGGAGGAGCCGGTGCTCCCGGTGCCGCCCGTTTCCGAGCCGCAGCCTGAGAGCAGGCCGATGGCCAGCCCCGTCGCGACGGACAGGACTGGCCATTGGTTACGCATGTTCACGAGGAGGTGCCTTGTCATTGGTTCTCTGGAGCGCCGGTCCGGCGGACGCCGGTCCGGGGCGGCCGACGCCCCTGGAGGACCGGTCAGCCGCCCACGCCGCGACCGAGCTCCCACAGCTGGAGCGTCGAGGAGGAGTTGAGGGCCCATTCGGCACCCGTGATGTCGTCCCGCGCGGCGATGTACTGCTTACCCTGCCACAGCGGCAGGATCGGCACCTCATTGGCCACTATGTTCTGGATTTCCGTCAGGCTCTTCGACGCGGTGAGGCGGTCGGCCTCGCGACGCGAGTCCGGGATCAGCGTGCCGCGGATCCTGGAGTTCACGTACGGGGAGCCGAGGGTGTTGTCCTTGTCGAGGAAGGGCGCCAGGTAGTTGTCGGCGTCCGGGAAGTCGGGGAACCAGCCCATGCCGTAGACCTGGTAGGTGCCCTTCTGCTCGGCCGGGCGGAACGTCTCCCAGGGCGTGCCCTTGATGTCGACCTGGAACAGGCCGGTGGCGTTGAGCTGCGCCTTCAGCACCTCGAACTCCTGCTTGGTGGCCGTACCGTAGTGGTCGGTCGTGTAGTGCAGGGTGAACTTCACCGGCGTGCTGATGCCGGCCTTGGACAGCGTCGTGGTGGCCTTGGCCACACTCGGGTCGCCGTACTTGTTGAAGAACGAGTTCGAGTGGCCGGTGATGGTGGCCGGGACGAGCGAGTACAGCGGCTCGGCCTGGGAGCCGTACACCTTGGAGACGAGCTCGCCGCGGTTGATGACCTCGGCTATCGCCTGGCGGACGGCACTGCTCTTCACCGACGGGTCGTCGGTGTTGAAGCCGAGGTAGCGGATCTCGAGGCCGGGCATCTCGACGAGGTCGATGTTGCCGCCCGTGCCGGCGTTGCCGAGCTTCTGGATCTGGGCCGGCGTCATCGAGCGGGTCATCAGGTCGATGTCGCCCTTGTTCAGCGCGGCGCCCATGGCGTCGGCGCTGTCGAAGGACCGCATCTCGACCTTGCTGTTCTTCGGCTTCAACAGACCCTTGTAGTTCGGGTTCTTGGAGAAGACGACCTTGACCGCCGCGTCGTTCTTGACGTCGGCCTCAAGGGTGTACGGGCCGGAGCCGTCGACCTGGAAACCGTCGCGCAGCTTGTCCTTGGCGTAGTCCTTGGGGTTCACGATGCCGGCCACCGGGGTCGACAGCTTGAACGGGAAGGTCGCGTCCGCGCTCTTGAGGTGGAAGATCACCTCGCGGTCGCCCTGCGCCTCGACGGTATCGACGGTCGACAGCAGCGCGAACACACCGCTGTCGGCCTTGATCTTCATCGCGCGGTCGATCGAGAACTTCACGTCCTTGGCGGTGATCGGGTCACCGCTCGCGAACTTCAGGCCCTCGCGCAGCTTGCAGGCGTAGCGCTCGTTGCCGGAGTCCGTGAAACCGCAGCTCTCGGCGGCCTCGGGCTGGGGATCGCCGTCACCGCGGGGCTGGACCATCAGCGTCTGCACCGTCTGACGCAGGATGTTCCAGGTACCGACGTCGTACGCGTACGCCGGGTCGAGAGGAGCCGGGGCATCCTTCGACACGGTGAACCGGTCCGTGGTGCCGACGACGATCGCATCGCCGCTGTTGCCCCCGCTGTCGGAACCGCCACACGCGGCGAGCACCGGGGCGAGCAGACCCACAACGGCCGGCAGCACCAAAGTCTTGCGGTTCATGCTCGAGTTTCTCCAGAGCTGTCGTGTCCATGTACACGCCATACAGGGGTGGTGCGGGCGAGTCACGGGGGTTATGGCGAGGTTCTCGCGATGACATTAGTCCGCACCGCCAGGGCAGCCCGCAGAGACCGGAGTTGGGTTCTCATCACGCTACGAAACCGGGCGCGGACGCACCGATAACCCGACAGCGGAAGGATTCGTGCAGCGTTCCACCAATCGGGACACAAGGACGTCCCGATCACCCCCGAAAAGGGGACAACGGCACACGGCGAGCCCCCTGTCGACCCTCTGTCACGTGACGAACGTCACATGGTCAACTTGGCCCGGGCGAACCGGAATTCGGCCATCCGCCCACAGATCGAATTACCCGCGACGGCTCCGTTGCGCTTACCCCGGATACGCCACGGCAATCCGATCTCCCGGATACGCACGCTCGGTGAACGCCTAGCGCATTTCCGTCATCAGGCCGCGCAGAAAAGCCAGGTCGACCTCTTCCAGCGAGGTCACGACCGTGCGCCGGACCGCGGGCGCGATGGGCGCGATCGAGGGCACGGCAATCACCTGGCAACCCGCCGCCTCGGCCGCCGCGACGCCGGTGGCGGTGTCCTCGATGACCGCGCATCTGGCCGGATCCACGCCGAGACCGGCGGCGGCCAGCAGATACGGGTCGGGGAACGGCTTCGTCCGCTCCACCTCGTCGCCCGCGACGGTCAGCGTGAAGTAATGGGATCCGAGCGAGGCCAGGATCCGGTCGATGATGCGCCGGTGCGAGGCGGATACCAGCGCGGTGGGAATCTCGTGCGCGGCGAGCTCCGCGAGGAGCCGGGTCGCGCCCGGCATCAGCGGCAGGGTCACGCCGATTCGGCGCTCGAAGCCGTCGTTCAGCAGCACCGAGAGCTCGTCGAAGGTGATGTCGGCTCCGGTGGCCTCGATCAGGAAGTTGGCGCTGCGGGTCATGGGGCCGCCTACGACCACCTGGCGCCAGGAGTCGTCGAGGGCGTGCCCGAGGGTCCTGAAGATCTCGACCTCGACGTCCCACCAGAAACCCTCGGTGTCCACCAGGGTGCCGTCCATGTCGAGGAGTACGGCTTGCAGTGCGGAGCCTTCGGCCGTACGGGTACCGAGCGCGGGGACCGTGCTGGTCATCCTGGCGCACCTCCTTGGGGGACGATCAGGCCGGTCACCCTTCGGAGAGCAAGGGGCGACCGGCCTGCGGTGGACCGACCAGTGTACGTCTCCCGTGGCCAGAGTGCCTCTCGACACCCGCGCGACGCGTGGCGCGGCCCGGGGCCGGTCCCGCGGTCGCCGCCGGACGGAGGGCGCGAGGGGACCGTCAGGGGTGCACGACGGTGGGGCGTGAGGGCCTTCTGATCGGTCGTGTGCAGACGTCGTCATCCACACCGGACCCGGAAGGCCCTCACTCGTTCAAGGCCGCCAGCCGCGATCACTCTCACCGACCTCCGTGGACAGAACACCTAGCGCGCGTTGAAGTACTTCGCCTCCGGGTGGTGGATCACGATGGCGTCCGTGGACTGCTCGGGGTGCAGTTGGAACTCCTCGGAGAGGTGGACGCCGATGCGCTCGGGCTCGAGAAGTTCGGCGATCTTCGCGCGGTCCTCCAGGTCGGGGCAGGCGCCGTAGCCGAGGGAGAAGCGGGCGCCCCGGTACTTGAGGGCGAACATGTCCTCGACGGCCGCCGGGTCCTCTCCCGCGAAGCCGAGCTCCGAACGGACGCGGGCGTGCCAGTACTCGGCGAGCGCCTCCGCCAACTGCACGGACAGGCCGTGCAGTTCGAGGTAGTCGCGGTAGGAGTTGGACTCGAAGAGCTTGGCGGTCTCCTCGCCGATCCGGGAGCCGACGGTGACGACCTGGAGGCCGACGACATCCGTCTCGCCGGACTCCTCGGGCCGGAAGAAGTCGGCCAGACACAGCCGCCGTCCGCGGCGCTGGCGCGGGAAGGTGAACCGGGTGCGCTCGTTGCCCTGCTCGTCCAGCAGGATCAGGTCGTCGTCCTTGGACACGCACGGGAAGTACCCGTGGACGACGGCCGCTTCGAGCAGGTTGTCGGTCTGCAGCTTGTCCAGCAGCCCGCGCAGCCGTGGCCGGCCCTCCGTCTCGACGAGCTCCTCGTACGTCGGTCCCTCGCCCGTACGGGCCTGCTTGAGACCCCACTGGCCCTTGAACAGCGCGCCCTCGTCCAGCCAGGACGCGTACTCCTTGAGCTGGATGCCCTTGATGACCCGGGTGCCCCAGAACGGCGGAGTGGGCACGGGGTTGTCGACGGAGACGTCGGAGCGGACGTGTCCCTCCTCAGGGCGCTCCTCGACCACGGTCGGCGCGGCGGCTGCCCGCACCCGGCGCTGCTTCAGTTCGGGCAGCACGGCCCCGGGCACGCCTCGCTTGACCCCGATCAGCGCGTCCATCAGGCGCAGGCCCTCGAACGCGTCGCGGGCGTAGCGGACCTCGCCCTCGTAGATCTCGTACAGGTCCTGTTCGACGTAGGCCCTGGTCAGGGCCGCGCCGCCGAGGATGACCGGGTAGTCGGCGGACAGCCCGCGCTGGTTGAGCTCCTCCAGGTTCTCCTTCATGATCACCGTGGACTTGACCAGCAGGCCGGACATGCCGATCACGTCGGCGCGGTGCTCCTCGGCGGCGTCCAGGATCGCGGAGACCGGCTGCTTGATGCCGAGGTTGACGACGTTGTAGCCGTTGTTGGACAGGATGATGTCGACGAGGTTCTTGCCGATGTCGTGGACGTCTCCGCGCACGGTGGCCAGGACGATGGTGCCCTTGCCCTCGGCGTCCGACTTCTCCATGTGCGGTTCGAGGAAGGCCACCGCGGTCTTCATGACCTCGGCGGACTGGAGCACGAACGGCAGCTGCATCTGGCCGGAGCCGAACAGTTCACCGACCACTTTCATGCCGTCGAGCAGCGTCTCGTTGACGATGTCGAGGGCGGGGCGGTCCTCGAGGGCCTCGGCGAGGTCGTCCTCCAGGCCGTTCTTCTCGCCGTCGATGATGCGCCGCTTGAGCCGTTCGTCCAGGGGCAGCGCGGCGAGTTCCTCGGCCCTGCCCGCCTTCAGCGACTTGGTGGTGGCGCCCTCGAACAGCGCCATCAGCTTCTGCAGCGGGTCGTATCCCTCGGCGCGCCGGTCGTGGATGAGGTCGAGGGCGGTGGTGACCTGCTCGTCGTCGAAGCGCGCGATGGGCAGGATCTTGCTCGCGTGCACGATCGCGGAGTCGAGGCCCGCCTTGACGCACTCGTCGAGGAAGACCGAGTTGAGCAGGACGCGGGCCGCCGGATTGAGGCCGAAGGAGATGTTCGACAGGCCCAGCGTGGTCTGGACGTCGGGGCGGCGCCGCTTCAGCTCGCGGATCGCCTCGATCGTCGCGATCCCGTCCTTCCGGGACTCCTCCTGACCGGTGCAGATGGTGAAGGTCAGGGTGTCGATGAGGATGTCCGACTCGTGGATGCCCCAGTTCGCCGTCAGGTCCTCGATCAGCCGTTCGGCGATGGCGACCTTGGTCTCGACGGTGCGGGCCTGGCCCTCCTCGTCGATGGTCAGCGCGATCAGCGCGGCGCCGTGCTCCCGGGCGAGCTGGGTCACCTTCGCGAAACGCGACTCGGGGCCGTCGCCGTCCTCGTAGTTGACGGAGTTGATGACGGCCCGGCCGCCGAGCTTCTCCAGGCCCGCGCGGATGACCTCGACCTCGGTCGAGTCGAGGACGATGGGCAGCGTCGAGGCGGTGGCGAAACGTCCGGCGAGTTCCTCCATGTCCGCGACGCCGTCCCGGCCGACGTAGTCGACGCAGAGGTCGAGCATGTGGGCGCCCTCGCGGATCTGGTCGCGGACCATCTCCACGCAGTCGTCCCAGCGGGCCGCCAGCATCGCCTCGCGGAACTTCTTCGAACCGTTGGCGTTGGTGCGCTCGCCGATCGCCATGTACGCGGTGTCCTGGCGGAACGGCACGGTCTGGTACAGCGACGCGGCGCCGGGTTCGGGGCGCGGGTGGCGTTCGGTGGGTTCGACCCCCCGAACCCGCTCGACGAGCTGCCGCAGGTGCTCGGGCGTCGTACCGCAGCAGCCGCCGACCAGGGAGAGCCCGTAGTCGCGGACGAAGTTCTCCTGGGCGTCGGCCAGGCCCTCGGGGCCGAGCGGGAAGTGCGCGCCGTCCTTGGTCAGGACCGGCAGGCCGGCGTTCGGCATACAGAGCAGCGGGATGCGGGAGTGCCGGGTGAGGTAACGCAGGTGTTCGCTCATCTCGGCGGGGCCGGTCGAGCAGTTCAGGCCGATCATGTCGATGCCGAGCGGCTCCAGCGCGGTGAGCGCGGCGCCGATCTCGGAGCCCAGCAGCATGGTGCCGGTCGTCTCGAACGCCATCGAGCACAGCAGCGGGAGGTCGAGTCCGAGTGCCTCCATGGCGCGGCGGGCGCCCAGCAGGGAGGCCTTGGTCTGCAGCAGGTCCTGGGTGGTCTCGACGATCAGGGCGTCGGCGCCGCCGGCGATCAGTCCCTCGGCGTTGGCCTGGAAGCCGTCGCGCAGTGTGCCGTAGGCGACGTGGCCGAGGGTCGGCAGCTTGGTGCCGGGGCCGATGGAGCCGAGGACCCAGCGCCGGCGGCCGTCGCGGGAGGTGAAGTCGTCCGCGACCTCGCGGGCCAGCCGGGCTCCCGCCTCGGACAGTTCGAGGACACGGTCGGCGATGTCGTACTCGGCCATGGCCGAGTGGTTCGCCCCGAAGGTGTTCGTCTCGACGCAGTCGACGCCCACATCGAAATAGGCCTCGTGGACCGAACGGACGATGTCGGGCCGGGTGAGGTTCAGGATCTCGTTGCAGCCTTCGAGGTTCTCGAAGTCCTCCAGCGTCGGATCCTGCGCCTGCAGCATCGTGCCCATCGCGCCGTCGGCCACCACGACACGGCCGGCGAGGGCCTCGCGCAGTGCGGCGATACGGGTCCGGTTCTCGGCGAGCTCGGACGAAGGGGACGGGTTAGGCAACGAAGCCATGAAGGTGCTCCCTGGAGTGCGACGGCTGTCGGCTTTGCGCTTCCCATGGAAGGCGCACGCCGTCAGGGTAGCCCGGAGCACCACCGGAGGGTCGGCGGCGTCCAGAGGACGGACGCGCGTGGCGAAGGCGACCGGGGTGTTAAGACAGACGAGACATCTTGCGACCACGTATTAGCGAGAGCTCGTCAACGAACGGTAGTGTTCGACATTGCCGAACGGCGGCAGCGCAGGGGCCCGCCAACGGCCCAAGGGGAACGGAGGCAGCACGGCGATGGCACGGAACATCCAGTCGCTCGAACGGGCGGCGGCGATGCTGCGCCTGCTCGCGGGCGGCGAGCGACAGCTCGGCCTGTCCGACATCGCCTCGTCGCTGGGCCTGGCCAAAGGCACGGCCCACGGCATACTGCGCACCCTTCAGCAGGAGGGCTTCGTCGAGCAGGACACCGTCTCCGGGCGCTACCAGCTCGGCGCCGAACTGCTGCGTCTCGGGACCACTTATCTGGACGTGCACGAACTGCGGGCGCGGGCGCTGGTGTGGACCGACGACCTGGCCCGTTCCAGCGGCGAGAGTGTCTACCTGGGGGTCCTGCACCAACAGGGGGTGCTGATCGTGCACCACGTGTTCCGGCCCGACGACAGCCGCCAGGTGCTGGAGGTCGGGGCCATGCAGCCGCTGCACTCCACCGCGCTGGGCAAGGTCCTGTCGGCGTACGACCCGGTGGCGCACAGCGAGGTCCTGGAGGCCGAGCGCAACGAGTTCACCGCCCGGACGGTCAGCGCGCTGGAGCAGTTCGAGGGGGTCCTCGACCTGACCCGGGCGCGGGGGTACGCGGACGACGTCGAGGAGACCTGGACGGGCGTCGCCTCGGTCGCGGCCCCGATCCACAACCGGCGGCGCATGCCGGTCGGCGCGGTGGGCATCACCGGGGCCGTGGAGCGGGTCTGCAAGGACGGGGAGCTGCGCCCCGAGCTGATCGCGGCGGTGCGCGACTGCGCCCGCGCGGTGTCACGGGACCTGGGGGCCGGGCGGTTCTGACGCCCGCCGGCGGCCGCGCGCGGGCGGTTGCGCGCGGGCGGTCGCGGTTCGTGTCCCGGTGCGGCTCCCGCGCGCGGCGGTCCGCGGCCTTGCGCGGCCTCCCGCGCGATCCACCAGCCATCGGGGCCGGTACGTCACCGACGTACCGGCCTTTCGCATGATCGCGCGCGTCTCCGCGTCTCGGCGTCTCCGCGTCTCGGCGTCTCCGCGTCTCGGCGTCTCGGCGTCTCCGCGTCTCGGCGTCTCGGCGTCTCCGCGCGCCGCGCCCGGCACCCCCGCGCGACAGGCCCCCGCACCCCCGCGGAACGTTCCCGTACCCCCTCGCGACCTGCCCGTCGCACACACGACGTACCCGCTCGCGTGCGATGCGCTCCCGCCGGAAGATCGATAGCTCACAGCAATCAATAACGATCGAGTTTTCGATAACGGAACCCTTGACGAGCTGCTAACAGCGGAGCAAGACTCCCGTCCATCGGTCGACATTGTCGAACACCTGACGACAAAAGCGTTAGGGTGTGGCAGTGCCAGCGGCCGTCATCGCCCTCACCCCCGAGGGCGCGAACCACCGGAGGGACCCGGGGTTCGGCTTCCTGGACGAAGGACAAAGGAGTCGCGGGTGTCCAGCTCCGACATCTTCATCGGCGAGACCATAGGTACCGCCATACTCATCCTGCTCGGTGGTGGCGTCTGCGCCGCCGTCACGCTGAAGGCCTCCAAGGCCCGTAACGCCGGCTGGCTCGCCATCGCCTTCGGGTGGGGTTTCGCGGTCCTCACGGCCGTCTACACCTCCGCGCCGCTGTCGGGCGCGCACCTGAACCCGGCCGTGACGCTGGCGCTCACCATCAAGGACGGCGGCTGGAACAACCTGCCGGTGTACTGGGGCGGCCAGTTGCTGGGCGCCATGATCGGTGCCACGCTGGTCTGGGTCGTGTACTACGGGCAGTTCCGCGTGCATCTGACCGACCCCGAGATCGTCGGCACGGCCGACGAGCGGGCGACCAAGTCGGTCGAGGCCGAGGAGTCGGCGGCCGGCCCGGTGCTCGGCATCTTCTCCACCGGCCCCGAGATCCGCAACGCGGTACAGAACCTCGCCACGGAGATCATCGGCACCGTGGTGCTGGTGCTCGCGGTCCTCACCCAGGGTCTGAACGACAAGGGCAACGGCCTCGGCCCCCTCGGCGCCCTGATCACCGCCCTCGTGGTCGTGTCGATCGGTCTCTCCCTCGGTGGCCCCACCGGCTACGCGATCAACCCGGCCCGTGACCTCGGTCCCCGCATCGTGCACGCCCTGCTCCCCCTCCCGAACAAGGGTGGCTCCGACTGGAGCTACGCCTGGGTCCCGGTCGTCGGTCCGCTGATCGGCGGCGCGATCGCCGCAGGCCTCTACAACGTCGCCTTCGCTTAGGAGCATCGCCGAAGCACCGCTCGGGAACACCGCCCAGGAGCACCGCCGAAGAGCCGAACACCTCGAGGCACGCCCGAAGCACCGCTTACCGCACCTCCAGAGCAGCGCGACGTAAACACGTAGACACAGCCCTTTCATTCGGAACCTTCAGGAGCACACCGTGACCGACGCACACACCGCCGGCCCCTTCATCGCCGCGATCGACCAGGGCACCACCTCGTCCCGCTGCATCGTCTTCGACCGCGACGGCCGCATCGTCTCCGTCGACCAGAAGGAGCACGAGCAGATCTTCCCGAAGCCGGGCTGGGTCGAGCACGACGCCACCGAGATCTGGACCAACGTCCAGGAAGTCGTCGCCGGGGCCATCGAGAAGGCCGGCATCACCCGCGACGACATCAAGGCGATCGGCATCACCAACCAGCGTGAGACCACGCTGCTGTGGGACAAGAACACCGGCGAGCCCGTCCACAACGCCATCGTCTGGCAGGACACCCGCACCGACGCGCTCTGCCGCGAGCTCGGCCGCAACGTCGGCCAGGACCGCTTCCGCCGCGAGACCGGCCTGCCGCTGGCGTCGTACTTCGCCGGCCCCAAGGCCCGCTGGCTGCTCGACAACGTCGAGGGCCTGCGCGAGCGCGCCGAGGCCGGAGACATCCTCTTCGGCACGATGGACACCTGGGTCATCTGGAACCTGACGGGTGGTGTCGACGGCGGCCGCCACGTGACCGACGTCACCAACGCCTCCCGCACCATGCTGATGAACCTGCACACCCTGGAGTGGGACGAGAAGATCGCCGAGTCCATCGGCGTCCCGCTGGCGATGCTCCCCGAGATCCGCTCCTCCGCCGAGGTCTACGGCGAGGTCACCGGAGGCCCGCTCGGCGAGCTGCTCGGCGGCATCCCGGTCGCCTCCGCGCTCGGCGACCAGCAGGCGGCCCTGTTCGGCCAGACCTGCTTCTCCGAGGGCGAGGCCAAGTCCACGTACGGCACCGGCACGTTCATGCTGATGAACACCGGCGACAAGATCATCAACTCGTACTCGGGGCTGCTGACCACCGTCGGCTACCGCATCGGCGACCAGGCTCCGGTATACGCCCTCGAGGGCTCCATCGCCGTCACCGGTTCGCTGGTGCAGTGGATGCGCGACCAGATGGGCCTGATCAAGTCCGCCGCCGAGATCGAGACGCTCGCGTCGTCGGTCGAGGACAACGGCGGCGCCTACTTCGTACCGGCCTTCTCCGGCCTGTTCGCCCCGTACTGGCGTTCCGACGCCCGCGGTGTGATCGCCGGCCTGACCCGGTACGTCACCAAGGCGCACATCGCGCGCGCCGTCCTGGAGGCCACCGCCTGGCAGACCCGCGAGATCACCGACGCCATGACGAAGGACTCCGGCGTCGAGCTCACGGCGCTCAAGGTCGACGGCGGCATGACGTCCAACAACCTGCTGATGCAGACCCTCGCCAACTTCCTGGACGCCCCCGTGGTGCGCCCGATGGTCGCCGAGACCACCTGCCTCGGCGCCGCCTACGCCGCCGGCCTCGCCGTCGGCTTCTGGACCAACACCGAGGACCTGCGCGCCAACTGGCGCCGGGCCGCGGAGTGGACCCCCAACATGGACGCGGACATCCGCGACCGTGAGTACAAGAGCTGGCTCAAGGCCGTCGAGCGGACCATGGGCTGGATCGAAGACGAGAACTGACGAGGAGTAAGAACCCGCAATGACCAGCCAGTCCACCCTGCAGTCCGTGCCTGCCCTCGGTACGCACCCGGCGTCCGGCTCCCACCCGAGCCGCGCCGAGACCCGGGAGCAACTCTCCAAGGCGACGTACGACCTTCTCGTGATCGGCGGCGGCATCCTGGGCATCTCCACCGCCTGGCACGCCGCGCAGTCCGGTCTGCGGGTGGCTCTGGTCGACGCCGGCGACTTCGCCGGCGCCACCTCCTCCGCCTCCTCCAAGCTTCTCCACGGCGGTCTGCGCTACCTGCAGACCGGCGCGGTGAAGCTGGTGGCGGAGAACCACTTCGAGCGCCGTGCGGTCTCCCGCCAGGTGGCCCCCCACCTGGCGAACCCGCTCACGTTCTACCTCCCCGTGTACAAGGGCGGGCCGCACGGCGCGGCGAAGCTCGGAGCCGGTGTGTTCGCGTACTCGGCGCTCTCCGGGTTCGGCGACGGCGTGGGGCATCTGCTGAGCCCCTCGAAGGCGGCACAGGACGTGCCGGAGCTGCGCATCGACAACCTGAAGGCCGTCGCGGTGTACGGCGACGACCAGATGAACGACTCGCGGATGGCCCTGATGACCGTCCGCGCGGCCGTCGAGTCGGGCGCGGTCGTCCTCAACCACGCCGAGGTGACCGGTCTGCGCTTCACCCGGGGCCGGGTCACGGGAGCGGAGCTGAAGGACCGCACGGACGGTGCCGAGTTCGGTGTCGACGCGCGCCTCGTCCTCAACGCCACCGGCCCCTGGGTCGACCACCTGCGCCGGATGGAGGACGCGAACGCCGCGCCGTCCATCCGTCTGTCCAAGGGCGCGCACCTGGTCCTCAAGCGCACCTCCCCCTGGAAGGCCGCGCTCGCGACCCCGATCGACAAGTACCGCATCACCTTCGCCCTCCCCTGGGAGGACATGCTGCTGCTCGGTACCACCGACGAGGAGTACGAGGGGGACCCGGGCGAGGTCGCGGTCAACGAGAAGGACATAGCCCAGATCCTCGACGAGGCCGCGTTCTCCATCCGCGACCAGCAGCTCTCCCGCGATCTGATCACGTACTCGTTCGCCGGTCTGCGGGTGCTGCCCGGCGGTCCCGGCGACACCTCGAAGGCGAAGCGCGAGACGGTCGTCACCGAGGGCCGTGGCGGCATGCTCTCGGTCGCGGGCGGCAAGTGGACCACGTTCCGGCACATCGGCCGTACGGTGATGAAGAAGCTGGAGTCTCTGCCTGGTCACCCGCTGGGCGAGGACTTCGAGCCGGTCTCCGCACTGCCGAAGAAGCTGCCGCTGCCCGGTGTCGCCAACCCGCGCGCGGTCGCCCACCGGCTGCTCGTCGACGGCCCGGCACCCGGCCCGCGCATGGGCGCCGACACCGCCAGGCACCTCGCGACGCACTACGGCTCGCTGGCCTTCGACATCGCGCGCCTGGCGAACGAGGACGCGGCGCTCGGCGAGCGCGTCCACCCGGACGCCCCCGAGATCTGGGCGCAGGTCGTGTGGGCCCGGGACCACGAGTGGGCCGAGACGGCGGACGACGTGCTGCGCCGCCGTACGACGCTGACGATCCGCGGTCTCGCCACGGACGAGGTCCGCGCCAAGGTGCAGGACCTGCTCGACAAGAAGTAGACCGGACGCGGCGGTCCCGCACACCGCGGCAGCGGCTCGAGAAATGGTTCGACCCGTACGGAAGGGGCGGCTCCCACGGGGGGAGCCGCCCCTTCCGCACGCCACAGGCACGGCGTGCCCACGCCACGCCTCTGTGCGCCTCGTCACGGGTGAACCTCCGTCAGCCCTCGTGCGCCCCCGCCTCGTTCACCGGCACAGGGGGTCACGCCGATGCCCTCGGGGCCGACGATCCGGGGGCGCGCGCCCGATCCGGCCAGGGATTCCGTGTCCGGACAACCCGCTGACCCCACATAATGGCCTGAGACATCGGAGGTCTGAGAGACATCCGGAACGACAGGGGGGTCCGTCATGGCAGTCACCGATGAGGCGATCGAGAAGATCAAGGGCATGATCGTCTCCGGCACGCTGCGCCCCGGCGACCGGCTTCCCAAGGAGAGCGAGCTCGCCGCGGATCTCGGGCTCTCCCGCAACTCCCTGCGGGAGGCGGTGCGCGCGCTCTCCCTGATCCGCATCCTGGACGTGCGCCAGGGCGACGGCACGTACGTGACCAGTCTGGATCCCCAGCTCCTCCTGGAGGCGCTGAGTTTCGTCGTCGACTTCCACCGTGACGACACGGTGCTGGAATTCCTCGCGGTGCGCCGCATCCTGGAGCCCGCGGCGACCGCGATGGCCGCGTCCAGGATCAGCGAGCAGCGGCTGGACGCGCTGACCTCCCAGCTGGACGCGCTCGGCACCGCGCCCTCGGTGGAGGAACTCGTCGCCTGCGACCTGGAGTTCCACCGGGGAATCGTGCAGTCCTCCGGGAACTCGGTCCTGTGTTCCCTGCTGGACGGCCTCTCCGGGCCCACCACCCGGGCGAGGGTCTGGCGCGGTCTGACCCAGGAGGACGCGGTCAGCCGCACCCTCCACGAGCACCGGGCCATCCTGACCGCGCTGCGCGACCGTGACGCGGAGGCGGCGCGCTCCTGGGCGACGGTGCACATCGCGAGCGTGGAGCAGTGGCTGCGCAGCACGCTCTGACCGGCCGCCGCACGGAGTCCGCCGCCGGACCGGCCGACGGTGCAGGCGTAGTCCCGCCGGTCCCTTCCCGCAGGCCGTGGGCCCCCGGCGCCGCCTTCCCGCAGGCCCCGGGCGTCCCTTCCCGCAGGTCCGGGGCGTACGGTTCCGGCAGCCGGCGGGCAGCGTCCGGGCGTCGTCCACACCTCTCCCCCGGTCATCGGACGTATCACCCGTCCCCGGAGCGACGCCCCAGGTCGCCCGCGAAGTTGGCCGAGGACAGCTCGGATGACTGGAGGGTGTTCCAGGGGGAGGAACGGGGCAGTGATCCGTTCACTCCCCTGTGCAAGGGGGCTGCGGAGGCACCCTCGGCACGCCGTAAGGTTGGGACGTACGCGAGAGCACGTCGGAAGGAGGCGCTGGGTGATCGAGCTGGAGGGGGTTCCCGAGCTGATCGACCCAGTCATGGTGGCCGCGTTCGAAGGCTGGAACGATGCCGGCGACGCCGCCTCCACCGCGGTCGCGCACCTGGACAGGGAGTGGAAGGGCGAGGTCTTCGCGGCACTCGACGCCGAGGACTACTACGACTTCCAGGTGAACCGCCCCACCGTGTGGCTGGACGGCGGCGTACGCAAGATCACCTGGCCGACCACGCGTCTGTCGGTGGTCCGGGTCGGCGGCGAGAAGCCGCGCGATCTCGTGCTGGTCAGGGGCATCGAGCCGTCGATGCGGTGGCGCTCGTTCTGCAACGAGCTGCTCGGCTTCGCGCACGAGCTGGGTGTGGAGCTGGTGGTGATCCTGGGCGCGCTGCTCGGCGACACCCCGCACACCCGTCCGGTGCCGGTCAGCGGGGTCACCTCGGATTCCGACCTGGCCCGCACGATGGACCTGGAGGAGACCAAGTACGAGGGGCCCACGGGCATCGTCGGCATCCTCCAGGAGGCGTGCACGCACGCGGGCGTACCGGCGGTGTCGCTGTGGGCGGCCGTGCCGCACTACGTCTCGCAGCCGCCGAACCCGAAGGCGACGCTGGCCCTCCTCAACCGTCTGGAGGACCTGATCGACCTGCGGATTCCGCTGGGCGAGCTGCCTGAGGACGCGCGGGCCTGGCAGCTGGGTGTCGACCAGCTGGCCGCCGAGGACAGCGAGGTCGCCGAGTACGTGCAGACACTGGAGGAGGCCCGGGACACCGCCGAGCTGCCGGAGGCGTCGGGCGAGGCCATCGCCCGCGAGTTCGAGCGGTATCTGCGACGACGGGACGGCGGGGGTCCGGCGGGCCCCGCTCCCGGCGGCCACGCCACGGCCGACGGCAGCGACAGCGCGTCCTATCTGCGGGACAACCCGGGCTCGCGCCCGAAGCCGCCCAGGTCCCCGAAACCGGACATCGAGACGGACACCGAGACCGGCAGCGGCAGCAGCGCCGAGGACGAGGACCCGTCGGAGGACTGAGCGGGCGGTTCGGACGGGCGGGGCGGTGCGCACACGGCGCGCCGCCCCGCCGCGCGTCCTGCACCGCGTCAAGAAGGGGTGCGACGCCCCGCATGGCATGCGGGTCCGGGTCCGGTCCGGGTCGCGCAGTGGCGGTCACGCCGTACGACGCCAACTTCCCCTGCCCGCACACCCCATGACGCGCGCCCCGCAGCCCTGCGCGGTCTGGGCGGACATCAGGGCGCCGGACGGCATACCACCGTCCGGCGCATTTCACATGCGGAGCCGACGGGCTACAGGGCAACACCCAGCAGGGCGTCCACGGCGCGCGAGACCACACCGGGGGCGCCCTCGTCCGTGCCGCCCCGCTCGTGCTGGAGCGCCGCCCAGCGGTCGACCGCGGCGAGCGCGGCCGGCGCGTCCAGGTCGTTCGCCAGGGCGTCGCGGATCTCCTCGACGACCGCCTCGGCGGACGGGCCGTCGGGCCGGGACACGGCGGCGCGCCAGTTGCCCAGGCGGGCGACCGCGTCCGCGAGGACCGCGTCCGTCCACTCCCAGTCGGTGCGGTAGTGGTGGGCGAGGAGCGCGAGCCGGATGGCGGCCGGGTCGACCCCGTCGCGCCGGAGGCCGGACACGAAGACGAGATTGCCCTTCGACTTCGACATCTTCTCGCCGTGCAGTCCGACCATCCCGGCGTGGACGTACGCCTTGGCCATCGGGAACTCGCCGGTGAGCACCTGGGCGTGCGAGGCGCCCATCTCGTGGTGCGGGAAGGCCAGGTCGGAGCCCCCGCCCTGGACGTCGAAGCCCATCCCCAGGTGGTCCAGGGCGATGGCCACGCACTCGATGTGCCAGCCGGGACGGCCGCGCCCGAGCGAGCCCCCGTCCCAGCTGGGCTCACCCTCCCTCGCGGTCATCCAGAGCATCGGGTCGAGCGGGTTCTTCTTGCCCGGACGGTCCGGGTCGCCACCCCGCTCGGCGGAGAGCAGACGCATCGCGGCGGCGTCCAGGCCGGACACGTTGCCGAAGTGGGGGTCGGACTCGACGGAGAAATACACATCCCCCTCGAGCTCGTACGCGGCCCCGGCGTCCCGCAGTCGCTCGACGAGCGGCACGATGCCGGGTATGGCCTCGACGGCGCCTATGTAGTGCCGCGGCGGAAGCATCCGCAGGGCGGTCATGTCCTCACGGAAGAGGGCGGTCTCCTGCTCGGCGAGTCCCACCCAGTCGACGCCGTCGCGCTCCGCCCGCTCCAGGAGCGGGTCGTCGACGTCGGTCACGTTCTGGACGTAGTGAACCTGCCGCTTGGTGTCGAGCCACACGCGCTGAACGAGGTCGAACGCGTTGTAGGTCGCCGCGTGACCCATGTGGGTCGCGTCGTACGGCGTGATGCCGCAGACGTAGATACGGGCGACGGGACCGGGGTCGAGGGTGACAAGACCGCCGGTCGCGGTGTCGTGGATCCGGAGGTCGCGGCCCTCGCCGGGCAGGGCGGGGACCTCAGAAGCGGGCCAGGCATGCATGTCATGAGCCTAACCGGAGGGAACTTCCGTATACGAACCGGACCAGGCCTGATGGCTCGGAAGGCCCTCTTGTGCGGGGCTTCTCACTGTGCATCGGCGCTCTTTCCGGCGGCCGCGGGAGCGACGGGGGCCGGGCCGGGCGCGGTCGACTTGGCCGCACGCCTGCGCAAACTCGGACATAGTACGCAAGGGGAGGTGCGGCGTCGCACCTATGGGCGCCACTGGCTCCAGGAGAGCGGCTCCGCGGCGCGTACCGGGCGGGCGCACCCACCCGGCGGCATCCTCGGCGTCGGGTTCCTCACATCGGCGGCCCCAGGGCCGGAGGTCGCCTCAGACCGGTGGCCAGGGAATCGCCGGCCACTCCCCGCTCGGTTCCGGATGTTTTCCCGAGGCGAGCATCGCCTCGACTCGATCGCGCGTGGCGTCGATCTCGGCGGTGGTGATGAGTTCGGCCAGCCGGGTGGCGAGCGGCGCGCCGGACGCCAGGCCGTTCCGCAGCGAGGCGAGGACGTCGACCGCTTCCGGGGTCAGCGCCTCCCCGGCCCAGCCCCACAGCAGCGTGCGCAGCTTGTTGTCCGCGTTGAAGGTGACCCCGTGGTCGATGCCGTACAGCCGCCCCTCACCGGTGGGCAGCAGATGGCCGCCCTTGCGGTCGGCGTTGTTGATCACGGCGTCGAGGACGGCGAGCCGGCGCAGGCGCGTGTCGTCGGCGTGCACGAGCAGCGCCGTGCGCCCCTCGCCCACCTCGGCGAAGCCGATGGCCTTCCAGCCCTCCGCGGGCTTCTCGTCGTCCACCAGGGCGAGCAGACCCGCCCCGTCGTCCTCGGGGGACGCCTCGACCCACAGCTGGCACATGCCCTCGCCATAAGGGCCGTCGCGCAGCACGGTGGTCGGCACCAGCCCCCACCCGGTCGCCTCGGAGACCTCGTACGCGGCGACCTCGCGCTGCGCCAGGGTGCCGTCCGGGAAGTCCCAGAGGGGGCGCTCCCCGGCGACCGGTTTGTAGACGCAGAACGCGTCACGGCCCTCGTACGAGACGGAGCAGTACAGCACCGCGTTCGAGGCCTCGCGGATCTGTCCGCGCACCTTCAGCTCGCCCTGGGCGAGCAGCTCGGCCGTGGTCACGCTCCGCGGCGGTATCCGTTCTGGCGCGGACATACGTGTCCTTCCGGGTCGAGCGGGAGGCTGCACAGCGGGCAGGGCGGCCGGCCCGCGTTGACGACGTCGAGGGCGCGCTTGGCGAAGGACCGGGCTTGCGCGCCGGTGAGCCGGACGCGGAGCATCGGCGGACCGTTCTCCTCGTCCTGGAGGAGCCGTTCCTCGGCCTCGGCCAGGTCCTCGTCGGAGTCGGCGTCGAGCTCCACGAGGGCCTGCGCCTCGACGATCATGCGCTGCTCGTCACCGTCCCAGGCCAGTGCCATGGTGCCGACCCGGAACTCCTCCTCGACCGGCGTGTCGAGGGGGGCGGTGTCGGACACCTCGGCCGCGGCGACGGCCGGGACCGGGGCGATGCCGCCGGTGCGCCGTACGACCTCGTCGAGGAGTTCGTCCATGCGTTCGGCGAGTGCGGCGACCTGGGTCTTCTCCAGCGCCACGCTGGTCACCCGGGGGCCCGAGGAGGCCTGCAGGAAGAAGGTACGGCGCCCGGGCAACCCGACCGTACCGGCCACGAAACGGTCCGGGGGGTCGTAGAGGAACACCTGACGGGACACGTCCTGTCTCCATTGGATTCGGCATGCGGACCGGCTGACTGCGTCGGCCCGCATCGGTTGCTGACGACTTGCTGACAACTGATGCGCTGCTTCGACCGCTTCACCCTACTGCGGCCGACGATCACGGTGCGCCCGCGCCGCCCCCGACCGGGGCGTCGCCGCTCGGGGGCTCCTCGTGCGGCGCCAGGGAGGCGAGATCGCCGGTGTCCCCGAGGCGGACCAGGAACGGACGCAGTCGTGTGTAGCGGATCGCGGTGATGGAACACGGTTCGACAGAGATCCGCTGGAAGAGGTCCAGGTGAAGTCCGAGTGCGTCGGCGACGAGCGACTTGATGATGTCGCCGTGCGAACACATGAGGTAGACGGCGTCGCTGCCGTGGTCGCGCTCCACGCGCGCGTTCCACTCGCGTACCGCCTCGGCGGCGCGGGTCTGCATGGCCCGCATCGACTCGCCGCCGGGGAAGGCCGCCGCGGAGGGATGCGCCTGGACGACCTCCATCAGCGGCTCGTCCCTCAGCTCGGCGAGCTTGCGGCCGGACCAGTCGCCGTAGTGCGCCTCGCCGATGCGCTCCTCGGTGTGCGCGCGCAGCTCGGGCCGGGCGTCGAGCAACGGCTGCACGGTCTCCTGGCAGCGCTGCAGGGGGCTGGTGACGACTTCGGAGAGCGGCAGCGCGGCGAGCCGCCCGGGCAGCGCCGCGGCCTGCTGGGCCCCGCGCTCGTCGAGGGCGACACCGGGGGTCCAGCCGGCGAGCAGACCCGCGGTGTTGGCGGTCGAGCGTCCGTGCCGGACGAGGATCAGGGTGGGCATGCGAACCAGCGTAAACGGGTGAGGCCCGGACCCGTCCTGGCCTGTGGACAGCCGGGGCCGGCGTGCGCCCCGGCCGGGGCGGCGGGAGAATACGCTCCGTGATCGTCGACTGGGCCATCTACCGCGCCGGACGCCGGACCGAGGGCCCCGAGGACCTCTCGGACGCCCTGGACACGGCGCGTGCCGAGGGCGACGCGTTCGTCTGGATCGGTCTGAACGAACCGACGAGACAGGAGTTCGACCTCGTCAGCAGCGAGTTCGGGCTGCATCCGCTGGCGGTGGAGGACGCGCTGAAGGCGCACCAGCGGCCCAAGCTGGAGGTCTACGACGACTCGCTGTTCATGGTCCTCAAGCCGGTCTGCTACGAACCGGAGAGTGACGTCGTCACCGCCGGCGAGGTCATGGTCTTCGTCGGGGATTCGTTCGTGGTGACCGTCCGGCACGGCGAGAGTTCACCGCTCGCGGCCGTACGGCGCCGTCTGGAGGCGGACCCCGAGTCGCTGCGGCGCGGGCCGACGACGGTGCTCTACTCGATCGCCGACGCGACGGTGGACCACTACCTGGAGGTGGCGACCGAACTGGGGGCCGACCTGGAGGAACTGGAGGCGGAGGTCTTCTCGCCGTCCGTGGGGGGCTCGCGGCACACCGCGTCCAGGATCTACGCCTTCAAGCGCCAGGTCATGGAGTTCCGCCGGGCGACGGGCCCGCTGACCGTCCCGCTGACCCGGCTCGCGGGAACCGGCGCGACCGGTACCGCGGTGCCGTTCGTGAACGCCGCGGCGCAGCCCTTCTTCCGGGACGTGAACGACCATCTGACGCGGGTGAACGAGTCGGTGGAGGGTCTGGACCGGCTGGTGTCGGACATCCTGTCGGCGCATCTCGCGCAGATGAGCGTGCGGCAGAACGACGACATGCGGAAGATCTCCGCGTGGGCGGCGATGGCCGCGGTCCCCACGCTGATCGCCGGGATCTACGGCATGAACTTCGACCACATGCCGGAGCTGCACTGGCTGTGGTCGTACCCGGCGGTGGTGCTGGGGATGGTCACGCTGGAGATCCTGCTGTACCGGCTCTTCAAGCGGCGGGGCTGGCTGTAGCGGCGGGTTCGCCCGAGGCCAGGGCGCCCGAGACTCGCGTGCCGTCTGCCGCGAGGACCGGCCGGGGTGTCCCGGCCGCGGATCACGCGAGCTCGTGCGCCGCGGCCGGGGGACCGCCCAGCGCGTCACGCCGTTCGGGCATCCGCAGGGAGACCATGCGGCGCCAGCCGCCCGCCCGCTCGTAGGCGTAGACGGCGTGGATGCCCGCGGTGAGCGTCACCGCCTTGGCCCGGGGCCAGTCGAGGATGCGCCCCATGTGGGCCGTCACCGCGAGACTGACGTCCCGGTAGACGCGGATCTCGGCGAGGGCGCAGGCGCGCAGCGTCCGCCGGATGGCGTGGCCGTGGCCGGCCGAGGCGAAGCGCAGCAGTTCCTCGTGGCAGTAGGCGAGATGGCCGTCCTCGTCGTCGGCGATCATCCGGACGGCGCGGCCGAGATCGGGATGGTCCGCGAAGTGCCTGCGCAACAGGTCCATCTGCTCGGACGCGCGCTGCTCGGTGACCCTGCTGTGGGCGAGATACGTGACGATGTCCCGCACGCTGAGCCGCTGCTCGCTCCTGAGCTTCTCGTGGGCGAGGCCGATGCCCCGGCGTTCGAGGAGCATCGTGTAGTCCGTGTCGGCCGGGACCGCGACCGGGGTGAGGCCCCGCTTCTTCATCAGGGCGTTGAAGATCCGCCCGTGCTTGTCCTCGTCGGCGCCGTGCCGGGCGATCTTCGGCGCGAGCCCGCGTTCGTCCGGGGGGACGAGCGCGGCGATGCGCCCGTTCTCCCAGCCGCCCTGCGATTCCCCGCCGGCGGCGATGGAGCAGAAGAGCCGGAACGACTCGTCGTTGTCGAGGATCTCCTGGAACAGACTCTTGGCCGAAAGCATGACTCGCACCTCTCCGCAGGTTCCGCAGAAAACGAGTCAAATCGGATGCCGGAGACCCGGCAACCGATGTGTCGGACAAATCCGCCGAACGAAGGAGGGACAGGGAGGCCAGGACGCGTAACCGAGCGGGCTCCCGCGCGTTGTTCACAGTGACGGCCGTGGCGGGGAAGACCCCCGAGCCCCCACCACGGCCGCAGAACTCCTCTGTCGGAGCACGTCGGGTATCCGACAGGTACCGAGATGCATCGAGGCTCTTCGACGTTCGCCGATACTTGTAGACATCTCTCGAAGATTTTCGAGGGTGCCGAGGCTTGTCGAGTGCTTGTCGCGGTTTCTCGAAATTTGTCGGCGTTCGTCGAATCGCTCCGTCGCGTTACGCCAGACCGGCCCGCTCCAGGGCGTCGGTGCCGGCGCGCAGCGAGGCGAGGCGATCGTCCAGCGTGAAGCCCGCGGGCGCCAGCGTGAGCGTGGTGACGCCGGCCGCCGCGTACGCCCGCATGCGGTCGGCGATGCGGTCGACGGAACCGAGCAGCGTGGTCTGGTCGATCAGCGCGTGCGGGACGGCGGCCGCGGCGCCCTCCTTGTCGCCGGACAGGTACTTGTCCTGGATCTCGGCGGCCTCCTTCTCGTACCCCATGCGCTGGGCGAGCTGGTTGTAGAAGTTCTGCTTGCGGCTGCCCATCCCGCCGACGTACAGCGCGGTGTAGGGGCGGAACATGTCGGCGAGCGCCGTCACGTCCTTGTCGGCGCCGACGGAGAGCGGCAGCGTCGGGCAGACGTCGAAGCCCTCCATCGTCAGGCCGGCCTTCTCCCGGCCCGCGCGCAGGTACGTGATCGCGGTGTCCTCCAGGTGCTCGGCCGAGGGGAAGATCAGCAGCGCGCCGTCGGCGATCTCACCGGTCTGCTCCAGGTTCTTCGGGCCGATCGCGGCGACGTACAGCGGGATGTGCTCGCGCTCGGGGTGCACCGTCAGCTTGATCGGCTTGCCCGGGCCGCCCGGCAGCGGCAGCGTCCAGTGCTCCCCCTCGTACGAGAGCCGCTCCCGGGTCATCGCCTTCCGTACGATCTCCACGTACTCGCGGGTCCGGGCCAGCGGCTTGTCGAACTTGACGCCGTACCAGCCCTCCGAGACCTGCGGCCCGGACACGCCGAGGCCGAGGCGGAAGCGGCCGCCGGAGAGCGAGTCGAGGGTGGCGGCGGTCATCGCGGTCATCGCCGGCTGGCGGGCCGGGATCTGGAAGATGGCCGAGCCGACGTCGATGCGCTCGGTCTGTGCGGCGACCCAGCTGAGCACGGTCGCCGCGTCGGAGCCATAGGCCTCGGCGGCCCAGCAGACGGCGTACCCGAGCCGGTCCGCCTCCTGGGCGACGGCCAGATTGTCCGCGTCCATTCCGGCACCCCAGTAGCCGAGGTTGATCCCGAGCTGCATGGCCGATCCCCTTACCGATCAGTAACGTCCCTTGTGCCGGAGACCCTAGCGCGCGGACGGGCATCCTGGCAGGAACCGGTTCCGGCTCTGATCATCCAGGTTGTCCACAGGGCCACCACGAGGTGAGTTCTGGCCAGTAATCTCGGCGTCCATGGAGCAGAGGCATCTCGGCCGTACCGGCCTTCGCGTGTCCCGGATCGGACTCGGCACCCTCACCTGGGGCCGGGACACCGACGAGCATGACGCCGCGGAGCTGTTGAAGGTGTTCTGGGAAGCGGGCGGGAACCTCGTCGACACCGCGGACGTGTACGGCGACGGAGAGGCCGAGTACGTGCTCGGACAACTCATAGAAGGGCTGGTGCCGCGCCGCGACCTGGTCATCTCCACCAAGGCGGGCAGCGTCCCCGACCCGGACCGGCGGTTCGACGGCTCGCGCGGACACCTCCTGTCGGCACTCGACGCCTCGCTCCAGCGTCTGGGCACCGACTACGTGGACCTGTGGCACGTGCACGCCTTCGACCCCGGCACCCCGCTGGACGAGACCCTCCAGGCACTCGACCTCGCGGTCAGCAGCGGACGCGCCCGGTACGCGGGCGTGTCGAACTTCTGCGGCTGGCAGCTGGCCAAGGCGGCGACCTGGCAGCTCGCCGCGCCCGGGACACGGACCCGGCTGGCCAGTACGCAGATGGAGTACTCCCTGCTCCAGCGCGGCGTCGAACGGGAGGTGCTGCCCGCGGCCCTCGACCTCGGCGTCGGGCTGCTGCCCTCCTCCCCGCTCGGCCGGGGCGTGCTCACCGGGAAGTACCGGGGCGGTACGCCGTCCGACTCCCGGGGCGGCTCGGAGCATCTCGCGCCCTTCGTCGCGCCGTACCTGGACGACACGGCGAGCAGCATCGTGGACGCGGTGACGACCGCCGCGGACGGCCTCGCGGTCACGCCGCTCCACGTCGCGCTCGCCTGGATCCGCGACCGGCCCGGAGTCGCCGCCCCGGTCGTCGGCGCGCGCAACGCGCAGCAGCTCATGGGCGCTTTGTCAGTGGAGGCCCTTAGTCTTCCTGACGAGATCCGCCGGGCGCTCGACGATGTGTCGGCACCGGTGCACCACTATCCCGATCACGACTGGAGCACGCTGTGAGCACGGAGCCCGAGACCACGGAGGAAGCGGAGCCGGGGGCCCTGGGCGCCGCGGCGGAGGGCGACGCCCCTGGGGCCGGTGAGGCGACCGGGACCGGTGAGGCGTCCTCCACCAGCGCGGACGGGGACGCGGAAGGGGACGTCGAGGGCGAGCCCGGGAGTGCCGAGGTACTGACCGAGGGGACCGGGGGCCCCGGAGCCGGGACCGAGAAGGCCGCCCAACTGTCCGAGGCCGAGGCCGAGTTGGCGGCTCAGCGGCTGGAGCGGGAGCGGATCGAGCGGCGGAAGGCCGAGAAGCGGGGGCCGATCGCCGCCGGTGCCGGGCTCAGCGGGACGGCCGCCGAGCTGCTGGCGGCGGTACGGGCCGTGGAGAGCGGCGAGAAGCCCGTGGCCACCTCCTTCCGCGAGCCCGAGCAGGCCCCGCGCGGCACCGCGCCGGAGCCCGCGCGACACCCGCGACCGGTGTCCGCCCCGGCCGCGTCCGCGCCTGCTCCCGCCCCGCGGACCGTCGAGGCCGTTCGCGCCGTCCTGACCGGCGGCGGCGCTCCCGACGGGCTCGCACCGCAGGTCGTCGCCGCCCTGGGCGAGGGCGCGGACGGACAGCTGCGCGAGGACCCCTGGCAGTTGCTGCGGGTCGCCGGGGTACGGCCGGAGCAGGCCGACGGGTTCGCCCGTGCGCTGCTCGGCGCGGAATGCGGTCCGGACGACGAGCGGCGCGGCCGCGCCCTCATCGTGTGGCTCCTCGAACAGGCGGCGCTCGCCGGGCACACCGCCCTCGACGCTCCGGCGCTCACCACCGCGCTCGCCCAGCGCGCCGTCCCGGACCCCGACGAGGCCGTGCAGAGCGCCCTCGCCGAGGGCGAGGCGCTGGTCTTCCAGGACGCGCTGGAGACGGCGGCCCCCGTGGCGGCCCCCGCGCGGGACGACGCCGAGGAGAGCGCCGAAGAAGGCGAGGAGCGCCCGGTGCGTGTCCTCGTGGGCCTGGAACGGTACGCACTGGCCGAGGAGAGTCTCGCCGACGGACTGGCCCGGGTGATGAACTCCGTGCCGAAGGACGAGGGGGCGGCGGCCGGCTGGGAGCAGGCCGCCGCCTCCGCCGGCCGCTCCGCCGCCGAACTGATCCGCACGGTCGCCGGCCACGGCCTGGTCCTGCACACCGGCGGCGACGCCTCCCGGGCCGAGGCGGCGGCCCTGCTGCACGCCGCGCGCGGTCTCGGCCTGCGCGCCTGGGCCGCCACCCACACCGCCGGCGGCCGTGACCTCCGCCCCTCCGGGCCGGCCGGGCACGACCTGCCGGACGGACCCGAGGGCGTTATGGACACCGCCGTCGTCACCGTCGCGGATCTGCTGTCCGGCGCAGAGGGCCCTGGCCGGGACGCGGACGGCGCCCTGGACCTCGACCTCCTCGTCGTCCTCGACGCGCCCCAGCTCGACGTGGAGACGGCGGCCGTGCTCGCCGAGTCGCTGCCGGACGGCGCACGGCTGGTGCTGAGCGGAGACCCGGGGGTGCTGTGGTCCGCGGGGCCCGGCAGGGTCTTCGCGGACCTGCTCGCCGCCCGCGTGTGCCCGCAGATCGCCTCGCGGACGCCGGACCCGGGACCCGTCGGGGAGCTGGTCTCCGGAGTCGGGATCGGCGAGCTGAACCAGGTGGAGGCGCCCGGCAAGGAGGTCGTGATCGTCCCGGTGCGCGACGCCGGTGAGGCGGTGCTCCGCACCGTGCAGCTGGTCGCGGACTCGGTGCCGCGCGCGATCGGCATCCCGGCCGAGCAGACGCAGGTGATCACTCCGGGGCACGGCGGCGCGGTGGGCACGCGCGCGCTCAACACCGCGCTCAAGGAACGGCTGAATCCGGGCCCCGGCCGCTTCGGGGGCTTCGACCCGGGTGACCGGATCGCCTACTCCCCCGCGCCGGGCCGGACGATGCCGGGTCATGTGGTGAAGGCCGACGCCGACGGACTGCACCTGGACTGCTCGGGTGCCCCCGTCGTCGTACCGAAGGAGCGGGTGGAGCAGTCCGTTCGGCTCGGGTGGGCGCTCACCGCGCACCAGGCGGTCGGCCTGCGCTGGCCCGCCGCGGTCGTGGTGCTCCCGGGCGACGCCGCGGCCGCCCTGACCAGACCGTGGGTCTACACCGCCTTCGGCCGCGCCGAGCGCCATCTGTCCGTGGTCCACGGGGTGGAGCAGGCGCTGCAGCGGGCCGTGGCCGAGGTCCCGCAGAAGTCCCGCACCACGCGCCTGCCGGCCCTGCTCAAGGCACAGGTCCCGACCGCGAGCTGAGCCTCACGGGCAGGTCTCCGGGCGAGCCTCGCAGACGGGCCTCCTCACGGGGGGGCGCCTCGCAAGCGGGCCTCACAGGCAAGACGCCTCACGGACGGCCTCACAAAAGAGGTGGCGGTCACCGGACTCCGGTGACCGCCACCTCCTCGCGCCGGGCTCAGCGATCGGCGTCCTGGGGCTCCAGATCTCCGTCCTCGTCCAGTTCGGAGTCCGTGTCGAGGTCGTCCTCTTCGTCGTCGTCCGACTCGTCGTCGAAGACCGCGCTGACGTCGAAACGGCAGACGACGCGCTGGGGGTCGATCGCCTCGAAGGGGGTCTCCAGCCACTCGCCGGGGTCGGCCGGGGCGTCCGCGGCCGTGACCCAGAGCGTGGAGTCGCCCTCCTCCAGACCGAACTCCTTGTGCCGGGAGGCGATCTCGTCCGGTTCGAACTCGCCGAACAGGACACCGAGCGCCCCGTGGACCGTGCCGGACGCCGCGTCGAAGCCCGCGGCAGCGGTGGCGCCGTCCTCCTCCACCGCCTCCACCCGCTGGGCCTGTGCCAGAAGTCGCTGGGGCTCCACCACCGCGTAGTCCCGACGGATCAGGACGCTGAGGGCGTTCGGCTCCTCGGGGCCCGTGTACGGCGGCAGTGTGTCGTCGCCCGCGGGGATCTCGAAGGGGGTGACCTCGTCGTAGCGGTCGTAGAGCAGCTCGTCGTACTCCTCGGCCGCGGCGGCCAGCTCGTTGAACGCCTCGTAGACGGCCGGGTCGTCGTCGCCCGACCTGCGCTCGACCGCGGCCAGGTGGCGGTCGAGTGCGGTCTTGACAGCCTCGGCGGCGGCGCGTACCTCGGCAGCGGTGGGCTGCACAGCATCAGACATAGTGCAGACGCTATCCGTACACGGGCTCTGCCCGCACAATAGATGCGATGCCGGAATACGAATTTGTCGACGTGTACGTACCGCGCGGGGTTTCCCGCAAGGAGGCCACACGTCTGCTGACGGACCATGCGGAGTACGGACACTGGGAGTTGGACCGCCTCAGCCTGCATCGCGACGGCAGCCGCAGGGTGCGGTTGCGCCGGCGGATCATCCGCCAGGTGCGTGCCACGTGGTGAGTGGAAGCGACTGAAACGGAGCGGGCCCCGCCCAGTGCGGGGCCCGCTCCGTTCCGGCGCCACCGGGGGACACGCGGGTACCGCGACGGCACATCTGCCAGTGCCCGCGCGGCCGTGCGCGTCCCTGTCCCCCGGCCTGCCCGTCGTGCCGGTTACGCGCTCGCGCGCGCCCGGCGGTAGAGCACCGCACCTGCCAGGAGGGCGCCCGCGCCCGCCGGGATCACCGCGCCGAGCGGCAGCTCACTGCCGGTGTGGGCGAGCTGTGCGGCGCTGTGCGGCTGGGAGACGGACTGCGTCCCCGGGTGAGCGGGGTGCGCCGGCGTCACGGGCTGACCCGGGGTCCCGGGAGTTCCGGGCTGACCCGGGGTACCAGGAGTTCCAGGCTGACCCGGATTCCCCGGCTCACCGGGGTGACCGGGGTGCCCCGGGTGACCAGGCTCACCCGGATGTCCCGGGTGCCCAGGCTGACCGGGGTGGCCCGGATGTCCGGGGTGACCAGGGTGACCAGGGTGACCAGGCTCACCCGGGTACCCGGGGTGGTGGTGGCCGGGAGGACAAGGGTGCCCAGGTTCACCGGGATGTCCGGGGTGCCCCGGGTGGCCGGGATGTCCAGGCTGGCCGGGGTGCCCAGGCTGCCCAGGCTGGCCGGGGTGGCCGGGGTGCCCAGGCTGACCCGGATATCCCGGGTGGCCGGGGTGCCCCGGAGGTGTCTGGTGGCCGCCTCCGTGTCCGCCGGTACCGTTCCCGCACGCGTTGCCCAGCGCCCCGTTTCCGATTCCGATCACGTTCACGCTGTTGCCGCAGGCGTTGACCGGCACGTCGACCGGTACCTGGATGTGGTTGCCGGAGCCGACCCCCGGGGAGCCGACGGCGTGGCCGCCGGCGTGCGCGCCACCACCGTGACCGCCGCCGTAACCACCCCCGTGACCGCCGCCGTAGCCGCCTCCGTGACCTCCGGAGGACGACGCACCGCCGCCCTGGTTGACACACGTGTTGCCCATCGCCGGGTTCAGCAACCCGACGACGTTCACGGTGTTTCCGCAGGCATTGACCGGCACGTGCACCGGCGCCTGCACCGTGTTGCCCGACAGCACGCCGGGTGAGTTGGAAGTGAAGCCGCTCGCACCCGAGTCGGCGTGCGCGTAGCCCCCGGTCGCGGCGATCACGCCGGTCGCGGCCGCCACGGTCATCAGGCCCTTGCGGGTGACCTGTCGCATAGCTGTTTTCCCTGCCTTAGCCCTCGGCTTGGACCATCCGGAAAGCGCGCGCACCCCTACTGGCGCGTGCGCCGAAGCCGGTCGGCCCCGGAGCGCATGGCGCGCGCTCCGGGGCCGACCGCTCAGCCCCTCGTGGAGTCGGACCCCGGCGGAGCCGGACCCCAAGGGGTGGGGCACAACGTCAGTGGTTGATGCAGGTGTTGCCGAAGGCGGGGTTCAGCAGCCCGATCACGGAGACCGTGTTGCCGCAGACGTTCACCGGGATGTGAACGGGCACCTGAATGACGTTGCCGGAAACGACGCCCGGGGAGTGCACGGCGGCACCCTGAGCACCCGAGTCGGCGACGGCCAGGCCCGCACCCGCGAGAACCAGACCACCAGTGGCAGCCGCAGCGGCGACGACCTTCTTGATCATTATTCCTCCTTGTTGGCAATGCGATCCCAGCTTCGGACCGCATCACCTGTAACGAGGAAGGAGTAATGGAGCTACGAGCTTATCGTCGGATTCACTCGTCCCGGGCGGCCTCCGTACGCACGGTCGATTGCGGGCGTCAACACGTCAGGACGCCTCGATGAACCGGTCGAGAACCCGCACGCCGAACCGCAGCGCGTCCACCGGCACCCGCTCGTCGACCCCGTGGAACATGCCCGCGAAGTCCAGTTCCGGCGGCAGTTTCAGCGGGGCGAAGCCGAAGCAGCGGATCCCGAGGTCGGCGAAGGACTTCGCGTCGGTGCCGGCCGAGAGCATGTACGGGACGGCGCGGGCGATCGGGTCCTCGGCGGACAGCGCGGTCTGCATGGCGTCGACCAGCGCTCCGTCGAAGGTGGTCTCCAGGGCCTTGTCCGCGTGGACGTCCTCACGCCTGACCCGCGGGCCGAGGATCCGGTCCAGATCGGCGAGGAACTCCTCCTCGTACCCCGGCAGATAGCGCCCGTCGATGTGGGCGGTCGCCTGCCCGGGGATCACGTTGACCTTGTAACCGGCGCCCAGCTGGGTCGGGTTGGCGGTGTTCTGCAGCGAGGCGCCGATGAGCTTGGCGATGCCGCCGAGCCTGGCCAGCGTCTCGTCCATGTTCTCCGGGTCGAGCTCGGTGCCGAGCGCGTCGCCGAGCTCGTCGAGGAAGTGCCGCAGGGTCTTGGTCACCCGCACCGGGAACGTGTGCCGGCCCAGCCGGCCGACGGCCTCGGACAGCTCGGTGATGGCGTTGTCCCGGTGGATCATCGAACCGTGCCCGGCGGTGCCGTCCACGGTCAGCTTCATCCAGTGCATGCCCTTCTGCGCGGTCTCGACGAGATACAGCCGCAGCTTCTCGTTGACCGTGAAGGAGAACCCGCCGACCTCGCCGATCGCCTCCGTGACGCCCTCGAAGAGGTCCGGGTGCTTGTCGACCAGGTGCCGGGCGCCCCAGGTGCCGCCGGCCTCCTCGTCCGCCAGGAAGGCGAGGACGATGTCACGGGGCGGCTTGCGGCCGGTGCGCAGCCGGTCCCGTACGACCGCCAGCGTCATGGCGTCCATGTCCTTCATGTCGACCGCGCCGCGGCCCCAGACCATCCCGTCCGCGATCTCGCCGGAGAACGGGTGGTGGGTCCAGTCCGCCGCGTTGGCCGGCACGACGTCCGTGTGCCCGTGGATGAGCAGCGCCGGGCGCGAGGGGTCCTCGCCCTCGATACGGGCCACCGTGGAGGCGCGGCCCTGGTGGGACTCGAAGATCTGCGGTTCGAGTCCGACCTCGGCGAGCTTCTCGGCCACGTACTCCGCGGCCTTGCGCTCACCCGGCCCGGAGTGGTCGCCGTAGTTGCTGGTGTCGATCCGGATGAGGTCGCGACAGAGGTCCACGACCTCGTCCTCGCCGGAGACGCTCCTGGTCGTGTTGGACTCGCTCACGCTGCTTCCTCCCACTGTCACTGCTGGTGGTCCCCCTCATCCTCTCCCCCACCCCCCGCCCGGCCCAAGGCCGGACCCGGCCCGTCACGCGCCGTTCACGCGGCGACGGGGCGTGATCGGAGGCCCTCGAAAGCCTGGTAATGTTTCCTCTGTCGCCGCGAGGGAAACCCCGCGCGACAGACACCTTGTCCGGGTGGCGGAATGGCAGACGCGCTAGCTTGAGGTGCTAGTGCCCTTTATCGGGCGTGGGGGTTCAAGTCCCCCCTCGGACACACAGTGATGAGCGAGGGCCGCGACCATCAGGTCGTGGCCCTCGCTCGTTGTGTCCACGGCGTCACGGACGGATGTGGGGCAGATCTCGTCAAGCTGACATAATCCCACGTCAGAGCCTCGTCCGCACAGCGGAATGATCGGTTCCGATGCCTCGGGCGGCCCCTTCGCATGGCTGATGACCAGGCACGGGGCTAGCGTCGTACTAAAATTCCACGCTTGTTTGGAGCTGGACCGGAATATCCCCAGGCATACCTGCGGGCCCACCAGCGCCCCGGACGCTCCGGGAACAACTCGTGAGGACCTGATGGCAGCCCTCGAGCAAGGCCCCGCTTTCGCACTGTTCGACGAGGAGGTGCGCGCGGAGTTCGGCGACCCCGCGCGCTTCTCCGCCTCCTCCGCCGCCTCTCCCCGCACCCTGATCGACATCCTCGACGCCTCCGTCCGGGCGTACCCCGACGAGCCCGCCCTCGACGACGGCCACCGCAGCCTCACCTACCGCGCCCTGTCCGTCGAGGTCGAGACCCTGCGCACCCGGCTGAGCGACGCCGGGGTGGGCCTCGGCGACCGCGTCGGCGTCCGCGTCCCCTCGGGCACCAACGACCTCTACGTCGCCGTCCTCGCCGTCCTGGCGGCCGGCGCGGCCTATGTGCCGGTGGACGCCGAGGACCCCGACGAGCGGGCCGAGCTGGTCTTCGGCGAAGCCGGGGTGCGGGCGGTCGTGGGGGCCGGGCACCGGCTGACCGTCAACGGCGTCTGCGAGGTTCCCGCCGCGCGGCCCGGAGTCGATCACGACGCGTGGATCATCTTCACCTCGGGCTCCACCGGCCGCCCCAAGGGCGTGGCCGTCAGTCACCGCAGCGCCGCCGCCTTCGTCGACGCCGAGGCGGACCTCTTCCTCGCCGAGGACCCGATCGGACCCGGCGACCGGGTCATGGCGGGCCTCTCCGTCGCCTTCGACGCCTCCTGCGAGGAGATGTGGCTGGCCTGGCGGTACGGGGCCTGCCTGGTACCGGTGCCGCGCTCCCAGGTCCGCAGCGGCGCCGACCTGGGGCCCTGGCTGGTCGAGCAGGAGATCACCGTCGTCTCCACCGTGCCCACCCTGGCCGCCCTCTGGGAGCCGGAGACCCTCAACGAGGTCCGGCTGCTGATCTTCGGCGGTGAGGCCTGCCCGCCCGAGCTGGTGCAGCGTCTGGTGACCGAGGGCCGTGAGGTGTGGAACACCTACGGACCCACCGAGGCCACCGTCGTCGCCTGCGCCTCCCTCATGACCGGTGCGGAGCCCATCCGGATCGGCCTGCCCCTGAACGGCTGGGAGCTCGCCGTCGTCGACGAGGCCGGCGAGCCGGTCGCGATGGGCGACAGCGGCCAGCTCGTGATCGGCGGGGTCGGTCTCGCCCGGTATCTCGACGCCGAGAAGGACGCGGAGAAGTACGCGCCGCTGAAGTCGCTCGGCTGGCAGCGGGCCTACCGGAGCGGTGACCTGGTCAAGGCCGAACCCGAAGGACTGGTCTTCCTCGGGCGGGCCGACGAGCAGATCAAGCTCGGCGGCCGCCGGATCGAGCTGGGTGAGGTGGACGCGGCCCTGCAGGCGCTGCCCGGCGTCGCCGGAGCCGCGGCCGCCGTCCGCACCGCGCGCGGCGGCAACCAGCTCCTCGTCGGCTATGTCGTCACCCAGGACGGCTGGGACCAGGCGAGCGCCGTCGAGAAGCTGCGCGCCGCGCTGCCGGCCGCCCTCGTCCCACTGCTCGCCCCGGTCGGGGACCTGCCGACCCGGACGTCCGGCAAGGTCGACCGCGCCGCGCTGCCCTGGCCGCTGGAGGGCCTGCAGACCGGCGGGACGAAGGAACAGCTCTACGGCACCGAGGCCTGGCTCGCCGAGCAGTGGAGCGAGGTCCTCGGTATCCCCGTGGGCAGCGCCTCGGACGACTTCTTCGCGATCGGCGGCAGCAGTCTCGCCGCCGCCCAGCTCACCACCCGGCTGCGCACCCGCCACCCCAGCGCCGCCGTGCTCGACATCTACCAGCAGCCCGTGCTGCGCAAGCTGGCCCGGCACCTGGAGAAGTCCGCGCAGGACGACGGCGCCGAGCGCGTCATCGCGCCCGTTCCGCTGCGGGCCAAGGTCGTCCAGCTGCTCGTGCTCGTCCCGCTCTTCGCACTGCTCGGGCTGCGCTGGACCGTGGCGCTGGCCGCACTCGGGAACGTGCTGCACTGGTTCGGCCCCTATCCCTGGGCGCCGAGCACCTCGTGGTGGCTCGTCGGCGCCGGGGCCCTCGTCCTGTTCAGCCCGCCGGGGCGGCTCGCCCTCGCGGCGGGCGGGGCCCGGCTGCTGATGCGCGGCGTCAAGCCCGGCCGCCATCCGCGCGGCGGCCGTGTGCACCTGCGGCTGTGGACGGCCGAGCGGCTGGCCGAGTTCAGCGGCGCGACCTCGCTGACGGGTTCCTGGCTGGAGCGGTACGCCCGCGCCCTCGGCGCCAAGGTCGGTCCGGACGTGGATCTGCACTCCCTGCCGCCGGTGACCGGCCTGCTCAAGCTGGGCCGGGGTGCCGCCGTCGAGTCCGAGGTGGACCTGTCGGGGCACTGGCTGGACGGTGACCGCCTGGAGATCGGCTCGGTGAAGGTGGGCGCGCACGCCGTCGTCGGCACCCGCAGCATCCTCTTCCCGGGGGCACGCGTCGGCAAGCGGGCCGAGGTGGCTCCCGGCTCGGCCGTCGTCGGACAGGTCCCCACCGGGCAGCGCTGGGCCGGAGCGCCCGCCGTGAAGCTCGGGAAGGCGAAGCGCGCCTGGCCCAAGGAGCGCCCGCGCCGGGGCACGTACTGGCGCGCGATGTACGGCGCGACGGGTTTCGCGCTGACCGCGCTGCCGCTGCTCGGCGGGCTGGCCGCGCTCCTCGTGGCGAGCCGGTTCGTGACACCGGACGCCGGTCTCGGCGAGGCCCTGCGGGGCGCCGCGGTGGCGCTGGTGCCGGCCACACTCGCCTTCGGGCTCACGTACGCGCTGCTGATCCTGGTCGGCGTACGGCTGCTCAGCCTCGGGCTGCGCGAGGGCACGTATCCGACGCACAGCAGGGTCGGCTGGCAGACCTGGACGGTCACCCAGCTGATGGACCGGTCCCGGGAGACGCTGTTCCCGCTGTACGCCGGACTGATCACACCGGTGTGGCTGCGGCTGCTCGGGATGAAGATCGGCCGGGGCGCCGAGGTCTCCACCGTGCTGGCGCTGCCGAGCCTGACCACGGTCGGCGAGGGCGCCTTCCTCGCGGACGACACCCTCACCGCTCCGTACGAACTGGGCGGCGGCTGGATGCGCATCGGACGGGCCGAGATCGGGCGCCGCGCGTTCCTCGGCAACTCCGGGATGACCGCGCCGGGCCGCAGCGTGCCGGACGGCGGTCTGGTCGGCGTGCTCTCCGCGACCCCGAAGAAGGCCAAGAAGGGCAGCTCCTACCTGGGACTGCCGCCGGTGAAGCTGCCGCGCGCGACGCAGGACGGCGACCAGAGCCGTACCTACGAGCCGCCCGCGCGGCTGCTGTGGGCCCGCGGTCTGGTGGAGCTGTGCAGGATCGTGCCGGTGTTCTGCTCGGCCGCGCTGGCCGTGCTCACCCTCGCCGCGCTCAGCGCGCTGGGGGCATGGGCCTGGGCGCTGAGCGGAGTGGTGCTGCTGGTCGCGGGCGCCGCCGCCGCGGTCCTGTCCATCGCCGCGAAGTGGCTGCTGGTGGGCCGTCACCGGGCCGGCGAGCACCCGCTGTGGAGCGGGTTCGTGTGGCGCAACGAGCTGGCGGACACGTTCGTCGAGGTGGTGGCCGTGCCGTGGCTGGCCGGATCCGTGCCCGGTACGCCGTTGATGACGGCGTGGCTGCGCGGCCTGGGCGCCCGGATCGGCAAGGGCACCTGGATCGAGAGCTACTGGCTGCCCGAGACGGATCTCGTGACCCTGGGGGACGCCTCCACGGTCAACCGCGGCTGTGTACTGCAGACCCACCTCTTCCACGACCGGATCTTGCGGACGGATAATGTGGTCCTCCGTGAGGGCGCCACCCTGGGCCCGGGCGGAATCGTCCTTCCCGGCAGCACAGTCGGGGCGCGCAGCACACTGGGACCCGCGTCGCTCGTCATGGCGGCGGAATCCGTTCCCGACGACACCCGCTGGCTGGGCAACCCGATCGAGGCATGGCGTTCCTAGGCGCGGCCCGTACGGCGTCCGGGGACGGTGCACCGGCACGTCGTACGAGCACAGCGCAGGGAGCAGACGCAGCAGTGACCGTTCAGCAGACAGTGGGATCGGACCCGTACTTCCCGGCCAACGGCGATCCCCGTTACCGGGTGCATCGGTACGAACTGGCGCTGGACTACCGCCCCGGCCCGAACCGGCTCTCCGGCACCGCGCGGATCAACGCGATAGCCGGCCGGGCCGCGCTCGCGGAGTTCCAGCTCAACCTGGCCGACTTCCGGATCGGCCGGATCCGGGTCGACGGCAAGGCACCGCACTACTCGCACCGGGGCGGCAGGCTGCGGGTCCGTCCGGCGAAGCCGATACGGGCCGGGGCCGCCTTCACCGTGGAGGTGCACTGGGCGGGCAACCCCAAGCCGGTGAACAGCCCCTGGGGCGGGCTCGGCTGGGAGGAGCTGGAGGACGGGGCCCTGGTGGCCAGCCAGCCGGTGGGGGCGCCGTCCTGGTATCCGTGCAACGACCGGCCGGCCGACAAGGCCTCGTACCAGATCTCGGTCACGACACCGTCGGCGTACGTGGTGGCGGCGGGCGGCAGGCTGCTGACCCGTACGACGAAGGCGTCGACGACCACCTGGGTGTACGAGCAGGCGGCGCCGACGTCCAGCTATCTGGTCGGGCTGTCGATCGGGAAGTACCAGACGGTGCTGCTGGGCGACCCGGGGCTCGGGGGTGTGCCGCAGACCGGGCATCTGCCCGCGGACCTGCTCGCCGAGTTCTCCCGCGACTTCGCGCGGCAGCCCGCGATGATGGAGCTGTTCGAGGAGCTCTTCGGGCCGTATCCGTTCGGCGAGTACGCCGTGGTGGTGACCGAGGAGGAGCTCGACGTCCCGGTGGAGGCGCAGGGGCTGTCGCTGTTCGGCGCGAACCACGTGGACGGGGCGCGCGGTTCGGAGCGGCTGATCGCGCACGAGCTGGCGCACCAGTGGTTCGGCAACAGTGTCTCCATCGCGGACTGGCGGCACATCTGGCTGAACGAGGGGTTCGCGAAGTACGCGGAGTGGCTGTGGTCGGAGCGGTCGGGCGGCCGTACCGCGCAGCAGCTGGCCGCGGTGGCGCACCGGAAGCTGGCCGTGCGGCCGCAGGACCTGGTGTTGTCCGACCCCGGCCGCAAGCTGATGTTCGACGACCGGCTGTACGAGCGCGGCGGGCTCACGCTGCACGCCCTGCGCTGCGCGATGGGCGACACGGCCTTCTTCCGCATGCTGCGCGGGTGGGCCGCCCTGCACCGGGGTGGCGCGGTCAGTACGGCGGTGTTCATCGCGCACGCCGCCCGCTACGCGGCGGAACCGCTGGACGACCTCTTCACGGCGTGGCTGCAGACGTCGAAGCTGCCGCCCCTGCCCGTTCTGGCGGCACCGATCCCAGCGCGGCCCTCGTACCCGCCGACGAACGCCGAGTCGGCCTGAGGGCCGTCCCGTGATCCCCGCCGGTCCGACGCGCGGGGGCGGACGCGGGCTGGGGGACAATGGCGGTCATGACCAGTCGTACCTGTCCGTGCGGGCTGCCCGAGCCGTACGAGAAGTGCTGTGGACGCTTCCACCGTGGTGAGGCGGCCGCGCCGACCGCCGAGGCGTTGATGCGGTCGCGGTACAGCGCGTTCGTCCAGCGGGACGAGGGGTATCTGCTGCGGACCTGGCATCCGCGGACGCGGCCGCCCCGGGTGGAGTTCGATCCCGGGACGCGGTGGACGGGTCTGGAGATCCTCGGGACGGGTCAGGGGTCGGCCTTCCACTCCACGGGGACCGTGACGTTCCGGGCGTCCTTCCGGGGCGGCTCGCTGCACGAGCGGAGCCGTTTCGAGCGGGTCGACGGCGCCTGGGTGTACGTGGACGGCGACTTCGCCGAGTAGTCCCGGCAGGGCACGGCCGAGCGGCGGTCACGGTGCCAGGATGTCGAGTTCCTGGAGGGCGCCGACGGTGATCTCGCGGGTGAGCTTCTCCGCGCGGACGGCGTCGCCCTCGCGGACCGCCTCCGCGACCCGCACGTGCAGGGTGACGGCGGCGGGGTCGGGGTCCTCGAACATGATCTCGTGGTGGGTGCGGCCCGCCAGCACCTCGGCGACGACGTCGCCGAGGCGGGCGAACATCTCGTTGCCCGACGCGTTGAGGATGACCCGGTGGAAGGCGACGTCGTGGACGAGGTACGCCTCCAGCTGCTGACCTCGTGAGGTGGCGACCATGCCGAGGGCGCACTCGGTGAGTTCGGCGCACTGCCCGGCGGTGGCGTGCCGGGCGGCCAGTCCCGCCGCGACGGGTTCGAGGGCGGAGCGCAGCACGGTGAGCGAGCGCAGTTGGTGGGGGCGGTCGGCGCCGGCCAGCCGCCACCGGATGACCTGCGGATCGTAGACGTTCCACTCGGCCTTGGGACGGACGGTCACACCGACCCGGCGGCGGGACTCCACCAGGTGCATGGACTCCAGCACCCTGACCGCCTCGCGCATCACCGACCGTGACACCTCGAAGCGCTGGGCCAGCTCGTCCGTGCGCAGGACGCTCCCCGGGGGGTACTCGCCCGCCGTGATGGCCGGTCCGAGGGCATCCAGTACCCGTCCGTGCAGCCCCCGGCCCCGTGTGCTCATGGGGTCAGGGTACGAGGCCGGGCTCACGAACAAAAAGTCAGACTTATATGTCACAGGGTCTTGAATTAGTCGTACCTAATAGGTTTCAGTGTCGTCGACATCAGATGTCGACGAGGACAGTGAGAGCACGATGCAGCAAGTGCGCACCCCCCATGTCGTCGTGGTCATGGGCGTCGCGGGTACCGGCAAGACCACCATCGGTCCCCTGCTCGCGGCCCGGCTCGACGTTCCGTACGCCGAGGGCGACGACTTCCATCCCCAGGCCAACATCGCCAAGATGACGGCCGGGACACCCCTGAGCGACGAGGACCGGTGGCCGTGGCTGGACGCCATCGGCCGCTGGGCGCACGAGCGCGACGGGCTCGGCGGGGTCGTCAGCAGTTCGGCGCTCAAGCGCGCCTACCGCGACCGGCTGCGGGCCGCGGCACCCGGGATCGTCTTCGTGCATCTGACCGGTGACCGCGCGCTCATCGAGGACCGGATGTCGCACCGTCAGGGGCACTTCATGCCGACGGCGCTGCTGGACTCGCAGTTCGCGACCCTCCAGCCGCTGGAAGCCGACGAGGCGGGCGTCCGCGTGGACGTCGCCGGCGGCCCCGAGGAGATCACCGAACGGGCGGTGGCCGCGCTCCGGTCCCTGGCCCGGCCCCCGCGGTAACCCCGCCCACCTGTCCGAAGACCTTTCTCAGAGCAAGGGAAAACCGTGACCAGACTCAGCGTCGAGATGCTGGCAGCGGACGCCGTCGAGCCGATCACCTCCGCGGGCCATGCCCAGCTGGGGGTCGCCGTGCTGGCGGGCATCGCCGTCATCGTCCTGCTGATCACCCAGTTCAAGCTGCACGCCTTTCTGGCCCTGACCATCGGCTCGCTCGCGCTCGGCGCGGTCGCCGGGGCGCCGCTCGACAAGGTGATCGTCAGCTTCACCACCGGCCTCGGCTCCACCGTCGCCGGTGTGGGCGTCCTGATCGCCCTGGGCGCGATACTCGGCAAACTGCTCGCCGACTCCGGCGGCGCCGACCAGATCGTCGACACGATCCTCGCCAAGGCGGGCGGTCGCGCCCTGCCGTGGGCGATGGTGCTGATCGCCTCCGTGATCGGACTGCCGCTGTTCTTCGAGGTCGGGATCGTGCTGCTGATCCCGGTCGTCCTGATGGTCGCCAAGCGCGGCAACTACTCCCTGATGCGCATCGGCATCCCGGCGCTGGCCGGCCTGTCCGTGATGCACGGCCTGATCCCGCCGCACCCCGGCCCGCTGGTCGCGATCGACGCGGTCAAGGCCAACCTCGGCGTCACGCTCGCGCTCGGTGTCCTGGTCGCCATCCCGACGGTGATCATCGCGGGCCCGGTCTTCTCCCGCTACGCGGCCCGCTGGGTGGACGTACCGGCCCCGGACCGCATGATCCCCGCCCGCGCCTCCGAGGAGCTGGAGAAGCGTCCCGGCTTCGGCGCCACCCTCGCCACGATGCTGCTGCCGGTCGTGCTGATGCTCTCCAAGGCGCTGGTCGACATCGTCGTGGACGACCCGGCGCACCAGGTGCAGCGCGTCTTCGACGTCGTCGGCTCGCCGCTGATCGCGCTGCTGGCGGCCGTCATCGTGGGCATGTTCACGCTGGGCCGCGCGGCAGGTTTCACCAAGGACCGCCTGTCCACCACGGTGGAGAAGTCCCTCGCGCCGATCGCGGGCATCCTGCTGATCGTGGGCGCGGGCGGCGGCTTCAAGCAGACCCTGATCGACGCCGGTGTGGGCCAGATGATCCTGGACATCTCCAAGGACTGGTCGATCCCCGCGCTGCTGCTCGCCTGGCTGATCGCGGTGGCCATCCGGCTCGCGACCGGTTCGGCGACCGTCGCCACCATCTCGGCGGCCGGCCTGGTCGCCCCTCTCGCCGCCGACATGTCGACCGCGCACACCTCACTCCTGGTGCTGGCCATCGGCGCGGGCTCGCTCTTCTTCAGCCATGTCAACGACGCCGGTTTCTGGCTGGTCAAGGAGTACTTCGGCCTGAGCGTCGGCCAGACGGTCAAGACCTGGTCGGTGATGGAGACGATCATCTCCGTGGTGGCCGGCGGACTCGTCCTCCTGCTGTCACTCGTGATCTAGGGGTACGGGGATGGGTCACCCTCTGTTCGACATCAGCGGCCGTACGGCCCTGGTCACCGGCTCCAGCCGGGGCATCGGACTGGCGCTCGCCCGCGGGCTCCTGGAAGCGGACTGCACGGTCGTCCTCAACGGACGCGACGCCGACCGCCTCACCCGGGCCGCCGCCGGACTGCCCGGCGACGTACGCACGGCGTGTTCGACGTCACCGACGGCCCCTCGGTGGCCGCCGGCATCGCGGACGTCGAACAGCGGGTGGGCCCGCTCGACATCCTGGTCAACAACGCGGGCATGCAACTGCGGGCCCCGTTGCTGGAGTTCACGGACGCGGACTGGCACCGGATCCTGGACACCAACCTCACGAGCGCGTTCCTGGTCGGCCGGGAGGCCGCGCGCCGGATGACCGGACGCGGCCACGGCAAGATCATCAACATCTGCTCGCTGCAGAGCGAGGTCGCGCGTCCGGGCATCGCCCCCTACGCGGCCACCAAGGGCGCGCTGAAGATGCTCACCAAGGGCATGTGCGCGGACTGGGGGCCGCACGGGGTACAGGTGAACGGACTGGGTCCCGGATACATCGAGACCGAACTGACCCGGCCCCTCGTCGAGGACGAGGAGTTCAGCGACTGGGTGCGGCGGCGCACCCCGGCCGGGCGGTGGGGCCGTACCGAGGACCTGGTCGGCGGAGTGCTCTTCCTCGCCTCGCCGGCGGCGGACTTCGTCGGCGGGCAGGTGCTGTACGTCGACGGCGGCATGACGAGTGTGCTCTGAGAGGTCCGAGAGGGACTCTGCGTCCGAGGGATTCTGAGAGGGATACGGCGATGCTCGGTTGTGTGATCCACGGGCAGGGAGATCTGCGGGTCGAGGAACTGCCCGTGCCGTCCGCCGGACCGGGGCAGGCGCTGGTAGCCGTCCGGTACGGCGGGATCTGCGGGTCCGACCTGCACTACTGGCGGCACGGCGGCGTCGGGGACTTCCGCCTGCGGGAGCCGATGGTGCTGGGCCACGAGGTCGTCGGGACGGTGGTGTCGTACGGTGCCGGGGCCTCGGGCCCGGCACCGGGTACGGCCGTCGCCGTGCACCCGGCCACGGCGTGCGGCACATGCCCCGAGTGCGCCGGCGGGCGGGCGAACGTGTGCCGGGAGACCCGCTACCTGGGCAGCGCGGCGCGTACGCCGCACGTCCAGGGCGGGTTCTCGGCCCTGCTGGCGGTACCCGCCGCGCAGTTGCGGGCGCTGCCCGCGGGGCTCGCGCCGCGGCGGGCCGCGCTCGCCGAACCGCTGTCGGTGGCCCTGCACGCCGTGCGCCGGGCCGGAGACGTGCGCGGCCGGCATGTGCTGGTCACGGGGGCCGGGCCGATCGGCTGCCTCGTGGTGGCCGCCGCGAAGGCCGCGGGCGCGGCACAGGTGACCGTCACCGATCCGCTGCCGCGGGCTCTGGAGTACGCGTCCCGGGCCGGGGCCGACACCCTCGTACGGGCCGACGAACCGGCCGATCCCGGGTGGCCCTCGGAGACCGATGTGGCCGTCGAGGCGTCCGGCGTGGCCGCGGGGCTGGACACCTGCCTGCGCCTCGTACGGCGCGGCGGGGTCGTGGTCCAGCTCGGCATGCTGCCGCCCGGGAGCAGCGCGTTCGCGGGGAACCTGCTGGTGAGCCGCGAGGTCGAGCTGCGGGGCGCGTTCCGTTTCGACGCGGAGTTCGACGAGGCGCCGGCCCTGCTCGCCGCCGAACCCCGCTTCGACGCGCTGATCAGCGCGGTCGTGCCGGTGGCGGACGCCGCGTCGGCGTTCGCCCTGGCGGCCGACCGCAGCCGCTCGTGCAAGGTGCTCCTGGACTTCGGGGAGCCGGCCCGGTAGGTCCCCCCCTGTCGCCCCTAGTGCTGCGCCGCGGAAGTTCCGCCGATGGCCATCGGCTCGTTGACCGGGCACCCCGCAGTTCTTCGCCAAGGCGGCCGAGGTATGCGCCCTCTACCGCAACTGCCCGCCGGGCTCAATGGTGCTGTCAGTGGACGAGAAGACCGCGATGGCCGCCCGCTCGCGCAAGCAGCCCGGCCGGCGGGCCCGGGGCGGGTGCGGCGGCGGGAGTTCGAGTACATCCGCCACGGCATCGTCTCGGTCACCGTCGCGCTGGACGTGTACACCGGTCAGGTGGTCATGGAGGAGCTGAAGCGCAACGACTCCGCGCACTTCATCCGGTTCCTGGCCCGGCTTCAGCGGTGCATTCCAACCGGGCTGACGATCCATCTGATCCTGGACAACGGCTCCTCGCACACTTCCAAGGCCACCCGGGCCTGGCTGAAGCGGCATCCGCGGATCGTGCCGCACTACACCCCCAAGCACGCCTCCTGGCTGAACCAGGTGGAGATCTTCTTCTCCCTGCCGGCCCGCGCCGTCCTGCGTCACGGCGACTTCTCCTCCCGCACCGACCTGCTTGAGAAGGTCAGCGACTTCGCCATCGTCCACAACGAGACGGCTTGTCCGTTCCGTTGGAACTACGACGGTCGACCCCGCGAGACCGGGGACGAGCCCGCCGCCGCGAAGGAAGAGCGCCATGCCCGCTGACTCCGTCCTGCAGATCAAGGTCACCCTGGCCGACATCCCTCCGCCGATCTGGCGACGGCTGCAGGTCCCGGCCGACCTCAAACTCGCCCGTCTGTACCCGGCGATCCAGACCGCGATGGGTTGGGAGAACTAGCACATGCACCTCTTCACCACCCCGGCCGGCGACTACGGGCTACGCGACAGCGAACCCGGTCACCGCGACGAGCGGAAGGCCCCGCTGGATACGGTCGCTCCCACTGCCGGCGACAGGCAACTAGGGTACGGCGTATGAGCCAGACTCCCGTCGACCCCGTCGCGCACAACCGCCTCGCCTGGGACCGCGAGGTGGAGGAGGGTAACGAGTGGTCACGCCCGGTCGGCCCCGAGGTGATCGCGAAGGCGCGGGCCGGCCAGTGGTCCATCGTCCTGATCGGGTACGAGCCGGTCGACCCGACCTGGTTCCCGCCGGAGATCGCCGGTCGCGACGTGCTCTGCCTCGCATCCGGCGGCGGGCAGCAAGGTCCGGTGCTGGCCGCGGCGGGCGCGCGGGTGACCGTCTTCGATAACTCGCCCCGCCAGCTGGCGCAGGACGAGATGGTCGCGGCGCGGGAGGGGCTCGACCTACGCACCGTGCTCGGCGACGCGCGCGACCTGAGTCCGTTCCCGGACGCCTCGTTCGACCTTGTCGTCCACCCGGTCTCCAACCTGTTCATCCCGGAGCTGGCGCCGGTCTGGCGCGAGTGCCACCGCGTGCTGCGCCCCGGCGGGACGCTGCTGTCCGGCTTTCTCAACCCGGACGTCTACCTCTTCGACGCCGAGTCCTTGGAGGCGCGCGGCGAGCTGGTGGTGCGCCACCGCCTGCCCTACAGCGACCTCACCCACCTGGAGCCCGCCGAGCGGGAACGGCTGTGGGGCCTCGACGCGCCGGTGGAGTACAGCCACACGCTCACCGAGCAGCTCGGCGGGCAGATCGCGGCGGGCTTCGCCATCACCGGCTTCGCCGAGGCGCCGCACCACTCGGAGGCCACCGCCGGCTGGCTCTCCGGCTACTTCGCCACCAAAGCGGTCAAGGCTGGCGCCGGTCACTGACCCTCCACCGGCCGGGCCGGGTCAGCAGTGAGGCCGGCGGGCGGCTGGGTCAGGTGGGCAACGACCCTGCTGATACACAAACCGGGAACACCCCGGCCTCGGCAACCCCGCGTCGCTCATGGTGCTGGCAACCGTGGGGCACCCGCACCACGCATGACCGCCTCGACATCGACGCCATCAACAAACACCTCACCGCCCGATAGCATCGGCGGTACTTGTGCGGTGCAGCACTAGAGCCTGTCGTCGGGCCGCCACAGCGGGTGTTCACGCTCCGCCCAGTCCCGGCTCACCGTGCCGGTGCGCATCCCCCGCCGGGCCTCCGGGTCGCCGAGGGCCATCCCGATGTGGCCCCCGAGGACGATGCCGATCGTCAGGGCCAGCCAGTCGTGGACGAACGTCGCCGAGGTCCGCCACATCAACGGGGTGAGGTGCGTGAACCACATGAGCAGCCCGGTGGCGAGCATGACCAGACTCGCGCCCGCGATCCAGGCCGCGTAGGTCTTCTGGCCCGCGTTGAACTTGGCCGCGGGCCGGGAGGAGGGGAACCGGTCCCGCCGCAGTGCCGCGCGCATCCACCGGCGGTCGTGCGGGCCCCAGCGGTTCAGCCGGCCCAGGTCCGCGCGGAAGGCACGGGAGACCAGGCCCGCCAGGACCGGCACCGGGAGCAGCAGGCCTGCGAACTCGTGGACCCTGACGACGAGTTCACGGCGGCCCACCAGCTCGGCGAAGAACGGGAGGTACAGGCAGGCCGCCGTCGCCACGCACACGCCCATCAGCAGGGCCGTCACGCGGTGCACCCAGCGTTCCGCCCGGCTGAAGCGCCGTACGTGCGCGGAGGGCGCCGAGACGGCGGGGGTGTCGTCAACTCGTGGGTGCATCGTCGCGTCCGTTCGAGCGGCCGACCCATGCGTCCACGTCGTAGCCCCGGTCCTCCCAGTACCCGGGACGCACGTCCTCGGTGACGGTGATGCCGGAGAGCCACTTGGCGGACTTGTAGAAGTACATGGGGGCTACGTAGAGGCGGACGGGGCCGCCGTGGTCGTGGCCGAGGGCCTTGTCCTGCATCCGGTGGGCCACCAGGACGTCGGGGCGCCGCGCCTGCCGCAGGGTGAGACTCTCCGTGTACGCCCCGTCGAAGCAGGTGAACCGAATCGCGCGGGCCTTGGGGCTCACGCCCGCCGCGTCGAGGATGTGCGAGAGGCGCACCCCTCCGAAGGGCGTGCCGGGCACCCGCCAGCCCGTGACGCACTGCACGTCGTGCACGAGTCGGGTCTGCGGCAGTGCCTCGAGGTCGGCGAGGGTGTAGCTGCGGGGGCGGTCGACCAGGCCGTCGATGGTGAGGCGGTAGTCCGCGGGGCCCTTCCGCGGGACGGAGGAGGTCACGGAGTAGTAGCGGAAGCCGCCACCGTTGGGGAGCAGACCGGTCAGGCCCGTGGGGTCGCCCGCGAAGACCGACTCGAGGCCGCGCTGGAGCGGGGGCGCGGCCAGCACGCCGAGCGCGCCGAGTCCGAGGGTGCCGAGCAGGAGCCGGCGGCCGATGGGCGTGCCGGGCTCGTCGGGCCGCTCCGGTTCCCGTTCCGCCGGCGGCTCGGGCGAGCGCGCCGGCGGGGCCTGCGAGGTACGCCCCCGCTGCCGCTCCGGTCCCCGCTCTCGGGAAGGTTCAGGGTTCACCCACCTATACGAGCACTCGCGACCCCTTTCAGGCCAGCGGCAGCGGGTGTCCGTCAGAATTCCGTCATCACTTTCTCAGCTTTCTCAGACACCGGACGGGTGTCCGGGGGGCGCCGTGGGCGTGCTCGGCCCACGGCGGCTCCCCGTCTCCCGCACCTCCGGGAGACTCCTCAGACCGCGGGCCCGGTCCCGGAGTCGGCCACGGCCCCGGACCTGGAGTCCGCCGCCTTGTCCAGCTGGAAGGCCTCGTTGCCGAGTCCGATCCGCGCGTGTGCCTCGGGGGCCCGGGACCGCAGTATCAGGCCCTGGACCAGGCCGACGACCAGCGCGGCCACGACGAGGGCGGGCAGCAGCCGGCTCAGTGCGGAGCCCGGACCGGTGCCGACCAGGACGTCGAAGTCCTTGACGGTGTAGCCCGCGATCACGAGCAGGGCGAGGCCCGAGACCGCCGCGGTGACCAGGCGCCAGGCCTGGGCCCGCGCCGCGCCCCGGCGGATGAAGAAGACGATGACGGAGAGCGAGGCCGCGGCCATGAGCAGGATGACGCCGAGCGCGCCGACGTTGCCGCCCCAGGTGAACAGGTGCAGCACCGGCGCGGTCGGATCGCCGGTCGGCTTGTCGTCGGTGACGGCGAAGGCGACCAGAACGATCACGGAGACGGCGGTCTGCAGGAGCGAGCCGGTGCCGGGGGCGCCGCTGGCTCCGGTGGTCCGGCCGAAGGCCCTGGGCAGCAGCCCCTCGCGGCCCATGGCGAAGGCGTACCGCGCGACGACGTTGTGGAAGCTGAGCAGCGCCGCGAACATCCCGGTCACGAAGAGGACGTGCAGGACGTCCGTGAAGGTCCCCCCGAGCCGTGAATCGGTGAGGAAGAACAGCAGTCCCGCACTCTGCTTGCGGGAGGCACCGACGATCCCGGCGGGTCCCGTGGCGACGGTCAGCGCCCAGGAGCTGATCGCGAAGAAGACGGCGACGAAGCCGATCGCCAGGAACATCACCCGGGGTACGAGGATGTGCGGGCGGCTCGTCTCCTCCGCGTACACCGGTGCCTGTTCGAAGCCGGTGAAGGCGGCGATGCAGAAGCACAGGGCGGTGCCGACCCCCGCTCCGGTGAGGGTGTCGGGGTTGAAGGCGTGCAGCGAGAGCCCTTCCTTGCCGGGATCGGCGACGGCCGCGACGTCGAAGATGACGACGAGCGCCACCTCGACGACCAGCAGGACGCCGAGCACCCGCGCGTTGACGTCGACCTTCAGCCAGGCGAGCGCGCCGACGACCAGCACGGCCACCAGCGCGGGTATCCACCAGGCCAGGTCGACGTCGAGGTACTTGGAGAACAGCCCGGACACCTCGAAGCCGAAGATGCCGTAGATGCCGACCTGGAGCGTGCTGTAGGCGAGCAGCGCGACCGCGGCGGCGCCCGCGCCCGCGGTGCCGCCGAGCCCGCGGGCGACGTAGGCGTAGAAGGCGCCCGCGTTGTGGACGTGGCGGCTCATCTCGGCGTACCCGACGCTGAAGAGCACCAGCACCACGCCGAGGATGACGAAGAGCAGCGGCTGTCCGACGATACCCATCACCGCGAATGTGGTGGGCATGACACCCGCGACCACCATGAGGGGGGCCGTCGCGGCGAGGACGGACAGGAGCAGCCCTCCGGTGCCCAGCCGGTTGGCCTTCAGGGCCCGGTCCTGCCCCTTGAAGGTACTGATGCCGCCGTCCGCAGCGGCGGGTCTACCCGTGTTCGCACTGCTCGATGTACTCGAACTGCCCGTCGTCATCGCGGGGTCGTCCTTTCGGATGTTTGGTGGTCCGGTTCTGTGGAGCGGTCGTCGTTCACACCGTGCCGAGCGCGCCGGCGCGGGCGGTACGGAAGGCCTTGTACGGGTCGCGGTCCGGGAACGACCAGGGCACCGGGGTGGCGTGCGGGCCGATGCGGTGGAACAGGGCGGCGGCCTCGGCGCCCCGGCCCTCGCAGGACTTCGCGTGGGCGAGGAAGTTGAGGTCGAGGAGACGGCGGGGGTGGTCGTCGTGCTCCCACTCCAGCCACCAGTCGAAGGCGGCCTTCATCACCTGGCGGGCCCGGCGCCCGACCCAGTGCCCGGACGCGGCCGGGTCGGCGGATTCGCTGCCCGCGGTGGCCAGCACACGGTAGCGCTCGGCGTGCGCGACGACGGGCAGGATCGCGAGCGGCGAGTCGGCGGGGGCCTGCTCGGCCGCCCAGTTGGCGAAGTCGTAGACCTCGTGGAGCGGGTCCTGCCCTGCCTGGGCGCGCCGCTCGGCGAGGCGGGCGACCATCAGGTGGTGTGCCTGGTGGTGCTCCGGATGGCGGTGGCGCACCTCGTCGAAGAGCCGGACCACGTCGGTCTCGGCGCCGAGCGTGCGCTCCAGGGTCAGCAGGCCGAGCCAGGGCGTGGGGTCGGCGGGGGCGAGCGCGGCGGCGGCGTGACAGGCCTCGCGGGCCCGTTCGGGACGGTCCTTGCCGTCCAGGGCGCGCTGGACGGTGGCGCAGGCGAGGAGCACGGAGGCGTCGGCGGACTCGGGTTCGGCCAGTCGCCAGTCGCGCGCCCAGGCGAGGGTGGTGGGCTCCTGCGCGAGGACGGTGACGCGGTGTCCGCGACGGTCCCACTCGTCGCCGGTGACGGCGAGCAGCGAGCGGACCGCGGTCCAGCGGCCCTGTGCCAGCGCGGAGCGCGCGACGACGAGTTCGGCGTCGTCGAGTGCGGCGTCGAAGGCATGGGCCGTGCCTTTGCGGCCGCGGCCGAGGGGAGGAGGGGGTGGCGGGGGTGGCGGCACCGCGAGGTTTCCTCACAGACGCGGCTGGTCAGGTGGCGATCGCGGACAGCAAACCCTTGGCTGAGGGTTCACGTCAAGGCCCATCCGATGTCCTACACGTGTCAACTCCTCAGACTCGACCACGAGTTGGTGGCCGGAACCGGGAAATGCGGTGGCGACGAGCCGTGCGGGCGGCCCACTCGCGCCCGCACGTCTCGCCGCCACGGGGACTCAGCCCACCGCCTCGGCCGCCGCGCGCCCGGCCGTGCGGCCGGAGAAGAGGCAGCCGCCCAGGAACGTACCTTCGAGGGACCGGTAGCCGTGCACTCCGCCGCCGCCGAAGCCGGCGACCTCCCCCGCCGCGTACACGCCCTCCAGCGGGTCCCCGCCCTCGGTCAGGACCCGCGACGAGAGGTCCGTCTCCAGGCCGCCGAGCGACTTGCGGGTGAGGATGTGGAGGCGTACGGCGATGAGCGGGCCCGCCTTCGGGTCGAGGATGCGATGCGGTGCGGCCGTACGGATCAGCTTGTCGCCGAGGTAGTTGCGGGCCCCGCGGACCGCCGTCACCTGGAGGTCCTTGGTGAACGGGTTCGCGATCTCCCGGTCGCGCGCGACGATCTCGCGGCGCAGCGCGGCCTCGTCGATCAGCGGCTCCTTGGTGAGCGCGTTCATGCCCCGCACGAGCGCGCCGAGGTCCCTCTCGACGACGAAGTCGGCGCCGTTGTCCATGAACGCCTTGACCGGCCCGGGGACGTCGGCGCGCGCCCGCCCGATGACGCCTCCGACCGACTTGCCCGTCAGGTCGGGATTCTGTTCCGAGCCCGAGAGCGCGAACTCCTTGCCGATGATCTTCTGGTCGAGCACGAACCACGTGTAGTCGTAGCCGGTCTTCATGATGTGTTCGAGCGTGCCGAGCGTGTCGAAGCCGGGGAAGAGCGGCACCGGCAGCCGGTTGCCCCGCGCGTCCAGCCAGAGGGAGGAGGGGCCGGGGAGGATACGGATGCCGTGGTTCTCCCAGATGGGGTTCCAGTTCTGGATCCCCTCGGTGTAGTGCCACATGCGGTCGCGGTTGATGAGGCGCGCGCCGGTGTCCTCGGCGATCCCGAGCATCCTGCCGTCGACGTGCGCGGGCACACCGGAGATCATCCGCTCGGGCGGGGTGCCCAGCCGCTCGGGCCAGTTGGCGCGCACCAGGTCGTGGTCGCCGCCGATGCCTCCCGAGGTGACGATCACGGCCTGCGCCTTCAGTTCGAACGCGCCGGTCACCGTCCGCCCGCTGGCCTGGCCGCGCTCGATCCCGGACGGTTCCAGGATCTCGCCGGTGACGGTGTCGACGGCGCCCGCGCTGCGGGTCAGGCCGGTGACCCGGTGGCGGAACCTGAGCTGGACGAGGCCGCGCTCGACCCCGGCCCGCACCCGCCGCTCGAAGGGGGCGACCAGTCCGGGCCCGGTCCCCCACGTGATGTGGAAACGGGGTACGGAGTTCCCGTGCCCGTTGGCGCCGTAACCACCGCGCTCCGCCCAGCCCACCACCGGGAAGAAGCGCACCCCCTGCCGGTGCAGCCAGGACCGCTTCTCGCCGGCCGCGAAGTCCACGTACGCCTCGGCCCAGCGGCGCGGCCAGTGGTCCTCGGCGCGGTCGAAGCCCGCCGTGCCCATCCAGTCCTGGAGGGCGAGGGCATGACTGTCCTTGATGCGCATCCGGCGCTGCTCGGGCGAGTTCACGAAGAAGAGACCGCCGAAGGACCAGTGCGCCTGGCCGCCGATCGACTGCTCCGGCTCCTGATCGAGGAGGATCACCTTGCGGCCCGCGTCGACGAGCTCCGCGGTCGCCGCGAGCCCCGCGAGACCCGCTCCGATCACGATCACATCTGCGTCGTAGGCCATGGGCCCGTCCTCTCGGCATGACGAGGCGCGTGTCGGCTTCGTCACAAGTCGCCGTCGTCACGGCTGGTTGACAGAAAAATGGCGATCAGCGTATCGGCGGGGACCGTTCGGGACAGCTGGTGACCGGCCCGCCGTTGTTACTGATCGGTCAGATCCTTCGGCAGGAGGAGTGACCGAGTCAACCGTCCCGTCGCGGGCACTCCGTGGGCGGCGCCCGGCGGGTGGCACTACAGTCGGCGGGATACACACCCGTGACCCGATCCGACCCCGGATGTATCGAGGTACCCAGCGTGTCGCTTCTCGTTCTGATTCTCTCGGTGAGCGCGGCCTGTTGCCTGGGTTTCGGCTTCGTGCTCCAGCAGAACGCCGCGTCCCGCGCCCCGCTGAACGACTTCCTGTCGCCCCGTCTGCTGCTGGACCTCATCCGGGTGCCGCGCTGGCTGGGCGGCATCGGGCTCATGGTGTGCGGCATGGTCCTCGGCGCGATCGCCCTGGGCAAGGGCGAGGTCTCCCAGGTGGAACCCCTCCTGGCGACCAACCTGCTGTTCGCGCTCGGCCTCTCCCGCCACCAGACGAAGAAGCCGCTGGGCCGTCAGGGCTGGTCCGGGCTCGCCCTGCTCGCGGGCGGAGTGGCCGCGTTCATCCTGGCGGGCCGGCCCCGGGGCGGTGACGCGGTGTCCGATCCCCTGCGGCACTGGCTGATCATCGGCATCATGATCGGGCTCGCGCTCCTCCTCACCGCGTACGCCAGACGCTCCCGGCTGGGCGCCGCTCCGGTGCTGCTCGCCCTGGCCGCGGGGGTGCTGTACGGGGTGCAGGACGCGCTCACCCGGGTGAGCGGGGAGCGGTTCGGCCAGGGCGGCTGGGGCGGACTGCTCGTCAGCTGGCAGCCGTACGGGGTGCTGGTGCTCGGCGTGTCGGGGCTGGTGCTGGTGCAGAGCGCCTTCGAGACGGCGGAGCTGCGGATGTCGCTGCCCGCGCTCACCGCCGCCCAGCCGCTCGCCGGGATCCTCTGCGGGGTGGGGTTCCTCGGGGACCGACTGCGGACCGACGTGGGCGCGCTGACCTGGGAGGCGGCGGGACTCGCGGCGATCGTGACGGGCATCGTGCTGCTCGGGATGCACCCCGCGATGCCGGCCGGCGCGAAGAGGACGGAGCCCGCGCTGGACCTCCAACGGCGCTGAGGGCCGGGTGGGGCTCCCGCCCCGCCGAGCACGACGGCCCGTGCGGCCCGGTGAGCCGCGCGGCCCGCCCGGTCGGGGCCTCCCCGGTCGAGCGGCACCGCCCCCGCGGGGCACGGTCACCCGATCGGCCCCACGGCACGAGCCGCCCCGGGAGCACGCGGCCGGCGGAGCGGCCGGGGCCGGCCGAACGGGGCTGGTCGGATGTGGCCGGCCGGATGGAGAAGGCGGCTGGTTGGATGGAGACATGAGCGCCGCTGACGAGATCCTCGACATCGTGGACGAGAACGACGTGGTCGTCGGAGTGTCCCCGCGCGGCGAGGCGTACGCGCGCGGACTCCGTCACCGGTGCGTGTTCATCCAGGCCCGGGACGCGGAGGGACGGCTGTTCGTCCACCGCCGCACCGCCACCAAGCTCGTCTTCCCCTCCCTGTACGACATGTTCGTCGGCGGGGTCGTGGGCGCGGGCGAGTCGTACGACGCGGCGGCCCTGCGCGAGGCCGAGGAGGAACTGGGCGTCTCCGGGCTCCCGAGCCCCGTACCGCTCTTCAAGTTCCTCTACGACAACGGCGCGGGGCAGACCTGGTGGTCCGCCGTCCACGAGGTCCGCTGCGACCTCCCCGTGAACCCCCAGACGGAGGAGGTCGCCTGGCACGCCTTCCTCACGGAGGAGGAGGTGGAGCGGCGCCTGACGGAGTGGACATGGGTGCCGGACGGGCTGGCGGCGTACGAGCGCCTGCGGGAACACCGGGCGACGGGCTGAGCCTTGCCGGCGCCCGGCCCGACGGTGGCGGCCGGCACCGCGGAGCAGCCGAGTAGGGTCCCGGTCGTGATCGAATTCGTACGGAACGTCCGGCTGTGGTTCGCGCCCGAGGAGGTCAGACGGGAGGGCGGCACTCCCGACTACCGGTTCTCGCTGGCCAACGAGCGCACCTTCCTGGCCTGGCTGCGCACCGCGCTGGCGCTGATCGGCGGCGGCTTCGCCGTGGACCAGTTCCTGCCGGACCTGCGGTGGGCCTGGCGGGCCGGTCTCGCGCTGGCCCTGCTGGCGGCGGGCGTGCTCTGCTCGCTGCGGGCCGTCAACCACTGGGTACGGTGCGAGCGGGCGATGCGGAGAGGGGAGGACCTCCCCGTGTCGCGCTTCCCGGCACTGCTGGGCATCGCCGTCGCGGTGGTGGCGGTCGCGATGGTCGTCGTCGTCCTCGTCGGCTGGGAAGGATGACCGCGCCCGTCCCGGAGCGCGACCCGGGGCTGCAGCCGGAACGCACCCGCCTCGCGTGGCGACGTACGACCCTGTCGTGCACCGTCACCGCGGTGCTGGCGGCGAAAGCGGCGCTGCACGGCGGTCGGTCGGCCACCGGCGTCCTGGCCGGCGTCCTGTGCGGCGCGCTGTGGCTGGGGTTCCTGGTCCTCGCGCACCGCCGCATCCAGGTGCTGACCGCGTCCGGCACCGCCGGCCCGCCCACCCTCGCACCGCGGCACGCGACGGCCGCGACCCTGTGCACGGTCGCGCTGGCCCTCTGCGCGGCGGCGCTGGTGTTCTGAGAGCCCGGGGACCGGGCAGCGCCGCGACCTCCTCCACCCGTACGCCCAGCCCTCCGTGTCCCCGGACGGCACGCATGCCCGAATACTGGCGGATAGTCAGAAATATAATGCTTTTCGGCGCTAGCCTGAGCCGTCGCTTCCCGCCACGCACGAAGGTGAGCACCATGACCACCCTCCATCCGGAGCACTCGGCCCATCAGCACACCCACGGTCCGGCCTGTGGGCACACCGCGGTACCGCACGGGGACCATGTCGACTACGCGCACGACGGGCACCTGCACCGCGAGCACTCCGGGCACTGGGACGAGTGCGAGCCGAGCGGCCACACGGCCCACGACGACCACGGGAGCCACCGGCACGACGAGGGCTGCGGGCACCCGGCGGTCGAGCACGGCGACCACCTCGACTATCTGCACGACGGGCACCGGCACGCCGAGCACGACGGCCACTGGGACGACCACTAGGGACGGCGGACACGACGGAGGCCCCGGGCCCTCCCGCCGAACGCCCCGACACCCACCCGGCGCCTCCTCCCCGATGCCCGCCCGGCGCCTCCCCTCGACGTCCGTTCGGCGTCTCCGCCGCCCCCCGGAGGAGACGCCGATCACGTTTGGCGTACACCCTGGACGACATACCGACTGGTCGGCATCATGGTCACGACCCGCTCCCTCGCGTGTAGGAGAAACGATGAGTCCCGACCACCCGCCAGGTCTCGACCTCGACCGGCTGCGCGGCCTGCTCGACGGCGAGCGGCCCGGTCTGACGCACGGCCCGCTGACCGGCCGGCTGATCGAGGGCGGACGGTCGAACCTCACCTACGCGGTCACGGACGGCACCACGCGATGGGTCGTACGGCGGCCTCCGCTCGGCCATGTACTGGCCACCGCGCACGACATGAAGCGCGAACACCGGGTGATCAGCGCACTGCACCCGACGGCCGTCCCGGTGCCGCGCCCGGTGCTGCTGTGCGAGGACGTGGAGGTGCTGGGCGCGCCCTTCTACGTCATGGAGTTCGTGGACGGCACGCCGTACCGCACCGCCGATCAGCTCGCCCCGCTCGGCCCACGGCGCACCCGGGACGCGGTGCTCGGGCTGGTCGACACGCTCGTCGAACTGCACTCCGTGGATCCCGCCGAGGTGGGCCTCGCCGACTTCGGCCGACCCGAAGGCTTCCTGGACCGCCAACTGCGGCGCTGGGGAAAGCAGTTGGACGCCTCCAGAAACCGTGAGCTGGCCGGGATCGACGAGTTGCACGCGGCCCTGGGGCGCGCGCTGCCGCACTCCCCCGCGCCCACCGTCGTGCACGGCGACTACCGGCTCGACAACGTGCTGATCGGCGAGGACGACCGGATCAAGGCGATCCTGGACTGGGAGATGTCCACGCTCGGCGATCCGCTGACCGACCTGGGCCTGCTGGTGATGTACAGCGCGCCCCTGGAACTGCCCGACTCCCCCATCAGTACGACCGCCTCGGCCGCCGGGCACCCGGACCCGGCCGAGATCGTCGAACGGTACGCCGCGCGCTCGGGGCGCGACGCGTCCGACGTCGCGTGGTACACGGCGTTCGCCTGGTTCAAGCTCGCCGTGATCCTGGAGGGCATCCACTACCGCTACACGCTCGGCCAGACGGTCGGCGCGGGTTTCGACCGCATCGGCGACCTGGTGCCGTTCTTCATCGAGCACGGTCTGACCACTCTTCAGGAAGGCTGATCCGCCATGGACTTCGCATTCGACGCGCGCACCGAGGAACTGCGGGACAGGCTGCTCGCCTTCATGGACGCGTACGTGTATCCGGCGGAGGCGGTGGCGGAGGAGCAGCGCGCCCTGCTGGCCTCCCCGTGGGACACGCCCGCCGTGGTCGGGGAGTTGAAGGCCGAGGCACGCAGGCAGGGGCTGTGGAACCTCTTCCTGCCCGACGCCGAGCACGGTGCCGGGCTCACCAACCTCCAGTACGCGCCGCTCGCCGAGATCACCGGCCGCAGCCCGCACCTGGCGCCCACCGCCCTGAACTGCGCGGCGCCGGACACCGGCAACATGGAGGTGCTCGCGCAGTTCGGCGACGAGCGGCAGAAGAAGCAGTGGCTGGAGCCGCTGCTCGCCGGTGAGATCCGCTCGGCGTTCGCGATGACCGAGCCGGAGGTGGCCTCCTCCGACGCGACCAACATCACCACGCGCATCGAGCGGTCCTCCGACGGCTCCGACGAGTACGTCGTCACCGGCCGCAAGTGGTACATCTCCGGGGCGATGAACCCGGACTGCCGGATCTTCATCGTGATGGGCAAGACGGACCCGGACGGGCCGGACATCCGCCGCCAGCAGTCCATGGTCCTGGTTCCGCGCGACACGCCGGGGGTCGAAATCCGGCGCGCCATGCAGGTGTACGGCTACGAGGACCACTCCCACGGCGGGCACGCCGAGGTCGTCTTCCACGGGGCCCGCGTTCCCGTCACCAACCTGGTCGGCGAGGAAGGCGGCGGCTTCGCCATCGCCCAGGCGCGGCTCGGCCCCGGCCGCATCCACCACTGCATGCGGCTGATCGGCATGGCGGAGCGGGCGATCGAGCTGATGTGCCGGCGGGCGGTGGCCCGGACGGCGTTCGGCAAGCCGCTGGCACAGCAGGGCGTGGTCCAGAACTGGATCGCCGACGCGCGGGTCGCCGTCGAGCAGTTGCGGCTGCTGGTGCTGAAGACCGCGTGGATGATGGACACGGTCGGCAACCGGGGCGCCCACACCGAGATCCAGGCCATCAAGATCGCCACTCCGCGTACGGTCGTCGACATCCTCGACAAGGCGGTGCAGTTGCACGGCGCGGGGGGTGTGAGTCAGGACTTCCCGCTCGCCGAGCTGTGGGCGAGTGCGCGGACGCTGATGCTCGCCGACGGGCCGGACGAGGTGCACCAGCGGTCGCTGGCGCGGCGGGAGATCAAGAAGTACGTGTGACGCCGGGGGCGGTGGGGGCCTTCGCCCCTGCCGCCCCCACCGGTCCCCGGACGGGCTGACATACAGGCCCTGGCCATCGGCCTTGTAGCGCGGGCGCGCGTCTCCAGCCCGTCCGGCGATCGAGGACGAGGCCGTCCAGGCCGAAACGGGGGTCCGGGGGCGGAGCCCCCAGGGACGGGGGCTACGGCCGCAGCGCGCGCAGCAGCAGGTCGGCCAGATGGTCGGCGACCTCCTGGGGGGTGAGCGGGCCGTCCGGGCGGTACCACGTCGACAGGTGGTGGACCGATCCGAAGTGGTAGTCGACGACCAGGTCCGCCGGGGTGGCCGTGGAGAAGACGCCCTTCTTCTGGCCCTCCTCGATCAGCGCGCGGAAGCGCTCGTGGTAGCGGCGCCGCTCGGACCGCACCTGCTTGAGTTTCTCCGGGCTGAGGTGGTGCATCGACCGGAAGAAGATCGAGGCGTCGTCGAGGTTGTCGATGGTCGTGACGACCACGTCGGCGGCCGCGCCCCGGACCCGCTCCTCCACCGGCGCGCCGGAGTCCGCGAACGCGTCCAGCCGCTCCTGCTGGATGCGCAGCACGCGTGCGTACACCTCGTGCAGGAGGTCGTCCTTCGAGCCGAAGTAGTGGTAGAGCGCGCCCTTGGTGACGCCTGCCGCCTCGACGATCTCCTGCACGGAGGTCCGGTCGTAGCCCTGCTCGGCGAAGAGCCGGGTGGCGGCGGCCAGGAGTCGCTGCGGGACGGGCGTACCGTCACCGTCCGTCGTTCTGGGCACTGCCGCCACCTGCCTTCCGTGCGTGGTTCGATGAAAGCGCGGTCCGGTGGCGGACGCCGCTCGGCGAGGAGCGTCCACCAGGGAGATTGTCGTCTACTCCGAGCCCTGCGAGCGCGTACGCAGTTCCCGACGGAGGATCTTCCCACTGGCCGTCTTCGGCAGGTCGGGCAGGATCTCCACGTACCGCGGATACTTGTAGGCCGCCAGTCTCTCCTTGCAGTACGCGGCCAGCGCGTCGGGGTCCTCCTCGGCGCCCGGCCGCAGGCTGATGTAGGCCTTGACGGTCTCGCCGCGGTAGCCGTCGGGGATGCCCACCACGGCCGCCTCGCGGACCGCCGGATGGGTGTACAGCACGTCCTCGACCTCGCGGGGCCAGACCTTGAAGCCGGACGCGTTGATCATGTCCTTCTTGCGGTCGACGACGTAGAGCCAGCCCTCAGGGTCCATGAATCCGATGTCGCCGGTACGCAGCTCACCGTCCGGGAAGGTCTCGGCGGTGGCCTCGGGGCGCTTCCAGTAACCCGGCACGACCTGCGGTCCCCTGACGAGGATCTCGCCCTGTTCCCCGAACGGGACCTCCCGGCCCTGCTCGTCGACGATGCGTACGACGCTGTCGGGACCCGGCAGGCCGACGGCCAGCGTGCCCGAGACCGGGTCGACGGGTGCCTCCCGGCCCGGCGGTACGGAGGCGCACGGCGCGGTGCACTCGGTGAGCCCGTAGCCGTTGCGGATGTAGGGGCCGAATCCGGCGCGGAACTTCTCCACCAGGGCCGGCGGCAGCGGCGCTCCGCCGGAGGAGATGTTCACGAAGGACGAGAAGTGGTCCGGCGTGACGGACGGATGGGCGGCCAGGGCCATGAAGGCGGTCGAGGGGCCGACGGTGTACAGCGGCCGGTGCTCGGCGAACGCGTCGAGCACGACCCCCGCCTCGAAGCGGTAGGCGAGCACCAGCGTGCCCTCGCTGTTGAGGCAGGCGGCGAGCTGGCAGACCATGCCGGTGATGTGGAACAGAGGCGCCATCGCGAAGTACACCGGCGCCTCGGGGAGCGCGAGACCCGTCCGCTGCCGCTCGGCGTTGTACATGATGTTGCCGTGCGTGTTGGTGGCGCCCTTGGGGGTGCCGCTGGTGCCGGAGGTGTAGCTGATCAGGGCGATGTCCGAGGGACCCGCGGCGCGGCCTTCGGGGGCCTTGTGGCCCTGCGCGGCGACCGTCCCGAGGTCGTCCGCGTCCACGGCCCGCGGAAGTCGCTCGAAGGTCAGCACGCGCGCGTCGCCACGGCTCTGGAAGTCCAGTTCGCAGCCGGTGAGGACGATGCTCACGGCCGAGTCGGCCGCCGTCTCGCGCAGATACGACTCCCACGCGCGGTCGGAGCAGATCAGGGCGCGTACGTCCGCGTCGTGCAGGACGTGGCGGACCTCGCCCGACTTGTACATGGGGTTGACCGGTACGACGGTCGCGCCGGCCTTCCAGGCGCCGAGCAGCGCGAGCACGAAGTGCGGGGAGTTCTGCAGCAGGATCGCGACCCGGTCGCCGGGCTCCAGGCCGCGGGCGGCGAGATGCCCGGCGACCGAGTCGCTCAGCTCGTCCACCTCGCGGTAGCTCAGCCGGCCGTCGAAGTAGGCGAGCGCGGTGCGGTCCGGAACGTCCTCCACGGCCACGCGCAGGGCGTGCACCAGGGAGTCGGCGGGGCTCACCGGGGCGCTCTGCGCGTCACTGAGGAGGGCCACCCAAGGGCGGTCTGCGTAGGTGGTCACCGGCCCGCCTCCCACTTCTGCTGGATGTGATTCATGTTCGTCAGCCAGCGGTCCGGTTCCGTGGCCCGCACCTGGTAGTAACCGGCCACCTCGGGGTGCGGCAGGATCAGGAAGCGGTCCTCCTCGATCCCCGCGAAGAGGGCGTTCGCGACGTCCTCCGGCTCGATGGCGGTCGGCTGGAGCACCAGGTCGCCCGCGCTGCCGGTGGCGTCGAGCATGTCGGTGCGCACTCCCTGCGGACAGATCGCGTGCACCTTCAGACCCCGGTGGCGGTAGGTCAGCGACAGCCACTCGGCGAAGGCGTACGCGCCGTGCTTGGTGACGCTGTAGGGCGCGGCGCCGATCATGGTGAGCAGTCCGGCGGCGGAGACGGTGGAGACGAAACGGCCGCTGCCACGCTCCAGCCAGGCCGGGAGCAGTTCCTGGGCGGCGCGGACGTGGGCCATCACGTTGACGTCCCAGGCCAGCTCCCAGACCTGCTCGCCGGCCGCCTCGGTGCCGCCCGAGGCGACGCCCGCGTTGGCGCAGTAGACGTCGATCGTGCCGCCGAGAGCGTCCCGGGCCTCGGTCACGATCGTGGACGCGTCGCCGGGGACCGCGATACCGCCGATCTCCTCGGCCACGGCCCGGGCCTTGGCGGCGTCGAGGTCGTTGACGACGACTCTGGCTCCCTCGGCGGCGAAGCGGCGGGCCAGTGCGGCCCCGATGCCGCCTCCCGCACCGGTGACGACCACTCCCGCATCCTGCACGGCTTCCACCATCGGTCTCCTTCGACGCGACGCCAATCGGCTCTGCAAGCAGTCGGCTCTGCACGCAGTCGGCTCTGCACGCAGTCGGCTCTGCTGCGACGTCAGACTAACCAGTCGGTATGTTGCAAGGGAAGGGGCGTCGGCACCGCGTGGGGCGCCTTGGAGTGTGACATTGTGCGGCGCCGCCGCGCGGGCCCGACCAGGCAACGGGCACCGGCGGCTTCCGCGCGTCGGGCGGTTGCGCATAGCGTGCCGGTGCTCACCTTCCGCGATCACGGAGGTCCCCCCATGCGCCTCTCCCGGCGAGCCCTTCTCACGGCCACGGCGGCAGCCGGTCTGGCGACAGCCCCCGCCGCCCCCACCCCCGCCCCTGTCCCCGCGGCCGCCACCGGTGACCGCCTCCGCACCGGCTTCGACCGCCTCCGGAGCGAGGGCTACTCGCTCCTGCACGGCCACAGGGTGGGCATCGTGACGAACCCCACCGGCGTCACGACGGACGTGCGCCACATCGTCGATGTCATGCACGCCGACGCCCGGGTGAACCTCGTCGCCGTCTTCGGCCCGGAGCACGGCTTCCGCGGCACCGCACAGGCGGGCGGCTCGGAGGGCCGCTACGACGACCCGGCGACCGGGCTGCCCGTCTACGACACGTATCTCAAGAGCGGGCAGGCGCTCGCCGACGTCTTCACCGCGTCCGGCGTGGACACCGTGGTCTTCGACATCCAGGACGTGGGCGCGCGCTTCTACACGTACATCTGGACGCTGTACGACTGCATGGAGGCGGCCCGGCTCGCGGGCAGGCGTTTCGTGGTGCTGGACCGGCCGAATCCGGTGACCGGGCGGGCCGCCCTGGGGCCGGTGCTCCACAAGGAGTTCGCGAGCTTCGTCGGCCGGCAGCCGATCGCGCAGGCGCACGGGATGACGGTGGCGGAGCTGGCACGGCTGTTCAACAAGGAGTACCTGACGAAGCCGGTGGCGCTGGAGACCGTCCTGATGTCGGGCTGGAAACGGTCGGACTTCTACGACGCCTCCGGACTCCCCTGGGTGCCGCCGAGTCCGAACATGCCGACGGCCGACACGGCCCTGGTGTACTCGGGCACCTGTCTCTTCGAGGGGACGAACCTGTCGGAGGGACGCGGCACCACACGGCCGTTCGAACTGCTCGGCGCGGACGGTCTGGACGGCCGGTGGGCCGGGGCGGTCGGCGGCCTCGGGCTGCCCGGCGTGCACTTCAGGGAGGCCTATTTCGCCCCCACCTTCTCCAAGTTCGAGGGCACGACCATCGGCGGCGTGCAGATCCATGTGAACGACCGGGCCGCGTTCGACCCCGTCCGGACCGGCATCGCGCTCCTGGTGACCGCCAAGAAGGTCTGGAGCGGCTTCGCCTGGCGCTCCGACCACTGGATCGACAAGCTGACCGGCTCCACCGGCGTGCGCACGATGATCGACGCGGGGGCGACGGCCGACGAGGTCGTGGCGTCGTGGCGGGACGAACTGGCGGCCTTCCGGCGGACACGGAAGGAGCACCTCCTCTACGGCTGACCGGTGGCATACGGCCGGTGCCCGGCGGCGGGTCGGGGACTCCGATCCGCCGCCGGGCGGGAGTGGACGGCGCGACCGGGGTCAGCGGTGCGACGTGTACTCCACGACCTGCTGGTACGTCGGCCGGTTCTGCCAGGTGATCCTGCCGTGCTTGATGCCGCCCAGCGCCCGCTGGACGATCGAGTCGGCGCACCACTGGTCACCCGCCGAGCACTGGTCGTCGCCGGGGTAGACCTGGGCGGCGGTCAGGCCCGCGGCCGTCTTGAGCGTACTGATCAGGATGTCCCGGCAGGTGCTCAGGCTGCCGCCGCCGCAGTACTTCTGCGCCAGTGCGCCCTGCACCGGCTGACCCAGCACCGCCCTGATGTCCTTGTCGACATAGCTCCACCAGCCGTACTGGAAGGAGCTGCCGGCGTGCGCGCCGGTCGGGCCGTGCGCCGCGGACGGTGACTCGTCGACGGGCAGGTTGGCGGTGAAGGCGGTGTACAGGCCGGTGCCGAGGCCCGGCGCGAACTCGGCCTTGACCATCAGCGGCCACCAGGCGTCCAGGATGCGGATCGCGTCGGCGTTGGCGTAGGTCTTCGAACCGGCCGAGGTCTCCTTGCGCCTGGCTCCGGCCGTCACCCAGTCGGACAGCTTGGTCACCGCCGCCGCGGCCGTGGTGTCGGTGACCGGCGAGCTCCTGACGACCTGGAGCAGTTTCGGCAGTACGTCCTCGGCGCGCAGGTCGGCCAGCGCCGCGTCGGCCATCGCCCTGGTCAGCGCGGACCTGGTCACCCCGCCCGCGGCGACCAGTTTCCTCACCCGGTCCTCCAGGAGGTTGCCGCGGTGCACGGAGCCGTTGCCCCAGGGCGCCGTGGTGTAGTCCTTGGCCTGCTTGTTGTTCCAGGAGATGTAGTAGTCCTGGTCGGTGGAGTTGGGGTGGGCGGACGCCGGGGTGTAGGCGGCGGTGTTCGTCGCCGGATCCCAGTTCTGCCACTCGTACGCGGCCTGCGCCCAGACCGGGAACTCGGCGTCGACCCCGGCGGCCCGCACCGGGTTGTCGCCGCTGTTGTAGTACGCCGTGTGCGCGGAGTCGGCGTAGAACCAGTTGAAGGTGTAGTTGATGTGCTGCACCGCGCTCTGGAAGGTCGCCGCGCTCTTCACGTAGTCCGGGTCGTTGAGCATCTGGAAGCCGATGATCGAGTCGGCCTCGTGCATGTAGGAGGAGCGCAGGGTGGTGTAGGCGACCTTCTTGCCGCCGACCGTCGCGCGGTACTCCACGGGGCCGTACTTGGTCCGGTAGACCTGCATGCGGTACGAACCCGCGGCGGTGCCGTCGGCCGTCGTCGGCTTCCAGGAGTTGGTCCGCTCGACCTTGTCCATGGCGGTGCAGGTGCCGTGGTAGAGGTAGTGGGTGTCGTCCTGGCACAGCTCGACGGCGTAGGTGTCGATGATGTCCTGGCCGGACGTCGTCGCGCTCCACGAGTAGTCCTGGCCGCGGCCGAGTTCCACGTACATGCTCAGCCCCGCGAAGGAGGCGCCGCGTGCGCTGAGGCCCGGGCCCTGGATCTCCTGGAGCATGAGGAGCTGTGGCGCGAAGTAGCCGGTCTGCGGGCCGAAGACGGCGATCGGGTGGCCGCTGGCGGTGGCCTTGCCGCTCACCACCAGGGCGTTGGACATCCCGCGCTTGGCGGAGGTGAGGCTCGTCGCGGCCGCCGTGGCCGAGGCGCCGGTGGCCTTGGCGGTGCCGGCGCTGCCGGTGCGGTCGTAGACCAGCGGCTCCTGGGCCACCGAGCCCGCGTCGGGCAGCGCCTCGCCCTGCGCCGTGTCGGGCTTGGTGGCGTACGGGAAGCTCTCGCCGTTGTGGACGGTGAGCGCGGCCTCGGGGTCGTTGCGTTCGCGGAAGGACTCCCAGACCTTGGTGCCCTCGGTCACGCCGTACTGGGACTGGGCGGCGAGCAGCGAGAGCGCGTTGTTGACCTCGCCGCCGCCTCCGGAACCGAACAGCGCGCCGATCACCGAGGCCAGCGCGACCAGGTCGGTGAGTTTGAAGTGGTCGATCGTGCCGGCGTTGGTGATGGCGTCCTTGTGGCCGGTCAGGACGTACTCGCCGGGGAAGTAGCGGCCGCTGTCCGAGGCGTCGATGTAGGCGTTGATGCCGTCGAGGTAGGCGTTGGCGTCCGTGAGGGCCTGGGCGCCGCGGGCACCGGCGTTGGCGGTGGCGCTGTCGATCTGCGCCTGCAGATCGGCCTCGGTGTAGGGCGCGTTGCGCCAGAACTCCTGCTCGAGGCCCTGGTTGGAGGGGGCGCCGCCCGCGAAGGAGGTCAGCTGGCCGCGGCCGACGTGCCGGAAGACGTCCATCAGCCAGAGCCGGTCCTGGGCCGCCGCGAATCCGGCGCCGTACTCGGTGCCATAGCGGGTAGTACCTGTGATGTGGGGCACACCGGACTTCTTGTCGCGCACGATCGTCACGTCCGTGCGGCCGCCCGGCTTGGTGGTCGAGGCGACCTGGTCGGAGGCGACGCCGAAGGACGCGTCGTTGAAGAAGGTGTTGATCTTGTCGTCGGTGAGCGTGGAGTAGCCCGCGGCGAGGTTGCTGTAGGGGCCGAGCTGGTCCTCCGCGTGATCCGGCTGGGTACCGAAGACCTGGTTGAGAAGGATCTGGGCGAGGGTCGCGTTGCCGTTCTCGCCGGGCGGCAGGATGTCGGAACACTGACCGCCGCAGTAGTCGTTCGCGGCGATCTCGGCCGTGCCGCCCGAGGCGGCGGCCTGGGTCAGCGGGGACAGCAGGCCGGCGACCAGGACGCAGATGGACGCGGCCTTCAGGAACTTGGGGAATCTGCGGGGAGTTCTCGGTCTGTCGAGGGTGGTACGTGGGGTGCACCGTGGCATGGCAGCTCCTCCCGACGGGGTGGGCCGGACGTTACCGCCGGTATCCCCGAGTTGGAAGATGAACATGCGTCAACTTTTAACGATCACAGGGTGGTTGAGGGGCGAGGGACCGCACGGGAACCCCCGGTCGGCCGCCCTCGGGGATCACCGGGCCGCGGAAATCCTCCGGTGCCCCGGCGTCCCGGCTCGCAGCCGTTTCCACAGGTGAGAACAGTGAACGGGGGTAGGCCGGGGGAGTTCGGCCGGTGACTTGTGGCCCTCGTCGGAAATCCGAGGGAGCCGAATCGCGTGTCGATACGTCTACTCGGCGACGTCCTTACGACGACGCCGAAGTGACCGAAGTACAGGTGCAGGTGTGACGGAGGTGCAGGGCGATGGCCGGTTTCCGGAGTTTGGCGAGACAGGTGCGAGATCCGAGGAGCGATCTGGCACTGCGACGCTATTCACTGCGCAAGTGCCTTGAGCGGTTCGCCCCCTATGGGCATCGGGCGACCTGGGACCATCTGTGTTCCCGGGCCGGTTTCGGCCCGGAGGACCGGTCTCCCGACCCGGCGCGGCTCGTGGCCGCACTGGAGGAACTGGAGGAGGCCCGCTCCGTCTGGCTCGCCTACGAGGTCGGGTTCGCCGAGCGTCGCAAGAAGGAGAAGCACGACGGGCTGCGCCGGCCGGGCAGCGTGGACGACTGGCACCGGCTGACCTGGGGCGGCTTCGGTGTCGCGTGGTGCGACGACCCCAGGATCCATCCCCGCGAGCCCATGGCCGAGGTGTTGCGCCGGCTGATCGCCGCGCTGGAGCGGGAGCCCGGGGCGGTCTGCCCGGTGTGCACCGGGAAGCGCCTCGCGTGGAAGTACGACCTGGCCCACGAGCCGTCGTCGGGTCCGGTCTGCAGGGGCTGCGGGATCGTCGTGCCGCGGCCCGTCCTGACGCCCGCGGCGGTGGCGGTGGCGCGGCGCGGACGGCTGCTCGTCTCGGCGTAGGCGCTCCGCCGGGTGGAGCCGGTGGAGCGGTTGGGTGCGGGTGGGCCGGGGTGACCGGGTTGGGTGCGCCGGGGTGAGTGACCCGGTGTGGGGGCTGCGGGTCGGTTGTCCGCCGCGGGCGGTTCGCGGCCGGGCGCGCAGTTCCCCGCGCCCCTCAGGACAGGGCGCTGCCCCGCCGTCCGCCGATCGACCCCGCTACGAGGACTGCGGGTCCGATGGCCGCCGCGGGCCGTTCATGGCCGGGCGCGCGGTTCCCCGCGGCCCCGAGGCGGCGCGCCGCCCCGCGGCAATGTGTCCGGGTGGCAGCATCGGGGGTGTGGTGCAGGTCTGTCTGAATGGGGCGCGGGGAGCCGGTGACGGGGCCGCGGTGCCGTTGTCGCCCGGGGCGTTGGCCGAGTCCGCGGCCGGGGCCGTCGGGGCCGGGGCCTCGGACGTCCACGTTCACCCCAAGACCCCCTGCGGACAGGACACCCTGTCGGAGAAGGCGGTCGCGGCGGTCCTCGGCGCGATCCGGGCCCGGGTCGACGTCCCGGTCGGTGTGACGACCGGCGCGTGGGCCGCGCCCGGTCCCGCCGCCCGCGTGGAGCGGGTCCGGTCCTGGACGGTGCTGCCCGACCACGCCTCGGTCAACTGGCACGAGCCGGGCGCCGAGGAGTTGGCGGCGGCACTTCTCGACCGCGGCGTGGGCGTGGAGGCGGGCATCTGGTCCGGCACCGACGGCGCCGCCCGCTTCGCGGCGTCACCGCTCGGGCCGCGCGTACTGCGGGTGCTGGCCGAGGTCACCGACCCCTCCCCGCGGACGGCCGAACGGTCGGCCCTGGACCTCCTCGCCGGCCTCGGCACCGCGCACGGCGTCCCCGTCCTGCTGCACGGCGAGGAGGGCGGCACCTGGCCGGTGCTGCGGCTCGCGGGCCGACTGGGGCTGGCGACCCGGATCGGGCTGGAGGACACCCTCGTCCTGCCGGACGGCGAGCGGGCGGTGTCCAACGCGCGATTGGTGGCCGAGGGACTCGTCCAGTACGGGGCCGCCCGGCGTCCGTCGTAGCGCGGGCCGGAAGGCGGGGCGGGCGGCAAGCCGGCAGGCCGCGCGGCGCCGTGGGCCGGCGTGGGCCGCGGAAGCCGACGGTAACAGCCGTGAATCCGCTCGCTCCACTCCTTTGCGGTCCGGACAGTTGGGGACGATGAAACCCGCCTGAGAAACCCGCGGAACCCGAGGAGAGGCCGATGTCGACGCTGCGCGCCACCGCCGAAGTGCTGACCGTCCACGAGCATCCGAACGCCGACGCGCTCGAACTGGCGCAGGTGGGCCTGTACCGGGCCGTCGTCGCCAAGGGCGCCTACCGCACAGGCGAGACCGCGCTCTACATCCCGGAGCAGTCCGTGCTCCCACCGGGGCTGATCGAGGAGCTGGGTCTGACCGGACGGCTCGCCGGCAGCTCGTCGGACCGGGTCAGGGCCGTACGACTGCGCGGAGAGCTGTCGCAGGGGATCGTCTGCCGCCCCAGGGCGCTGGCGGACGTCGACCTGGAGCGCGCCGCCGCCGACGGCACCGACTTCGCCGGGACGCTCGGCATCGTCACATGGGTGCCCCCGATCCCGCCCACCATGAGCGGCGAGATCGAGTCCGCGCCCGGACTGCTGCCCTGGGTCGACATCGAGAACATCCAGCGGTACCCGGACATCTTCGCGCCGGGCGAGCCCGTCGTCCTGACGGAGAAGCTGCACGGCTCGGCCTGCCTGGTGACCCACCTCGCGGACGAGGGGCGCGCGTACGTCTCCTCCAAGGGCTTCGGGGCCAAGTCGCTGGCGCTCAAGGAGGATCCGCGCAATCTGTACTGGCGCGCCGTACACGGCCACGGGGTCGGGCGGACCGCGGCCCGGCTCGCCGAGCGGCTCGGCGCGCGCCGGGTCGGCATCTTCGGCGAGGTGTACGGGGCGGGCGTGCAGGACCTCGCCTACGGCGCCGACGGCCGTCGCGAGTCCCTCGGCTTCGCCGTGTTCGACGTGTCCGCCGAGATCGACGGCGAGGTCCGCTGGCTGGACGCGGCGGCGCTGCTGGAGGGCGAACTTCCCCTGGTGCCACGGCTGTACGAGGGCCCGTACGCCGTCGAGCGCGTACTGGAGGCCGCCTCGGGCCGGGAGACCGTCTCGGGGCGCGGACTGCATCTGCGCGAAGGCGTGGTCATCCGGCCCGCGACCGAGCGCCACAGCCCGGTGACGGGCGGCCGGGCCATCGCGAAGGCGGTCAGTCCGGCGTATCTGACGCGCAGGGGCGGCACGGAGTACGAGTGAGCCGGACGGCGCCGACGCGGCCCGGGGAGCGCCGGGGTCAGCGGCAGTCCTCGGACTCCCTGGGCCGCTCCGGCGCCGGCCGTGGCGTGGCACCCTGCTCGACCATGAGCCGGGAACCGGTCCGGCGCTCGCCGAAGACGTCGTCCGGGTTGGAGAGCACGCAGTTGTCCAGGGACAGACACCCACATCCGATGCAGTCGGTCAGGTGGTCCCTCAGTCTGCTCAACTGCTTGATGCGTTCGTCGAGTTCGGAACGCCACGCCTCCGAGAGCCGGGCCCAGTCCGCGCGTGTCGGGGTGCGCTCCTCGGGGAGTTCGGCGAGCGCCTCCCGGATGGTGGCCAGCGGGATGCCGACCCGCTGGGCGGCCCGGACGAAGGCGACACGGCGCAGCGCGTCCCGGTGGTAGCGGCGCTGGTTCCCGGTGGTCCGCCGACTGCTGATCAGTCCCTTGGACTCGTAGAAGTGCAGGGCGGAGACGGCGGCGCCGCTGCGGGCCGACAACTGTCCGACGGTCAGCTCGTGGATCTTCTCAGGGATCTGGGGCACCCCTCCAACCCTACCGACTCCGTCACCCGCCCGGTCCGTTGACATGCGCCCCGCACCCGACCATGCTAAGCAGTCGCTTAGACATGGAGATATGGGAGGTCAGCGAGATGGCAGAGCCGAGGACGTTCGCGACGGTCGACGAACTGCGTGCCGCCGTGGGCGAGCAGCTGGGACACAGCGACTGGGTCGAGATCGAGCAGAAGCGGATCGACCTCTTCGCGGAGGCGACCGGTGACCACCAGTGGATCCACGTCGACCCCGAGCGGTCCGCGTCGGGCCCCTTCGGCGCGACGATCGCGCACGGCTACCTCACCCTGTCCCTGCTCCCGCTCTTCGGCCCGCAGCTGATCAGCGTCGAGGGCGTGCGGATGGGCGTCAACTACGGCACGAACAAGGTCCGTTTCCCCGCCCCCGTACCGGTCGGCTCACGGCTGCGCGCCACCGCGACGATCACCGGTGTCGACGACGTGCCCGGCGGTGTCCAGCTGTCCATGGCCTTCGTCGTGGAGCGTGAGGGCGGCGACAAGCCGGTGTGCGTCGCGGAGTCGGTGTCGCGCTACTACGTCTGAACGGCGCAGGCCGCACCGCCCACACCGGGACCGCGCCTCCGACCCGCGCCTCCGACCCGCTTCCCGGCCCTACTCCCTGGAACCCACCATGCGCAGCACGAGGTCGGCGTAGAGTCCGCCGACCTCGTCGGGTGTGCGGGGGCCGTCGACGTTGAACCAGCGGGCCACGTCGATGCAGAGCGAGAGCACCGCGAGCGTGGTGCCCGGGACGTCCGGCACGTCGAAGTCGCCGGCCGCGACGCCGTCCTCGATGATCCCGCGCACGGCGGCGTCGGTCCGCCTGCGCAGCGCGATGATCTCGGCACGGGCCTCGGGGCCGAGCGCGTCGAGTTCGTACTGCACGACCCGGGCGGTGGTGTGCTGCCCGGCGTGCCACCGTACGAAGGACCGCACGGCGTCGGTGAGCCGCTCGGCGGCGTCGCCCTCGCCGTCCGCCGCGGCGCGCACGATGGCGAGGGCCTTGTCGTGCCCGATCCGGCTGATCCGGTGGAGCAGCTCTTCCTTGGTCTTGTAGTGGATGTATAGCGCGGCCGGGCTCATGCCGGCCCGCCCGGCGATGTCCCGGGTCGTCGTCGCGTGGTACCCGCGCTCGGCGAAGGCCTCCACAGCGGCGACGAGCAGCCGCCGGGCCGCGTCCGGGGTGACCTCGGCCCACGGCTGCATCTCGCCGTCGGCCGTCTCCTGCGCCGTGCTCATCGCTGGTTCGCCCCTTCCACTCACAGGACGAACACCATACCTCTGATACTGAGCGAGCGCTTAGCGTGCCCGCTCAGGACGGCCCGCCTCTCCCTCAGAGCTTTTCGAACGGACTGTACGAACGCTGCGCGAGCTGCGCCTCCTGCCGGTCCCTGATCACCTTGGCCAGCGTGAAGCACGAGGTCACCAGATAGAGGACGGCGACGCCCAGGAAGGCACGCACCCAGGTGTCGGCCTCCAGCTTGAAGATGCCGACGGCGGTCGCGACCATGGCGACGGCGAAGGAGGCGACCGCCTGGCCGTAGAAGGCGGCGGTGGACTGCTGCTTGACGGATGTGTCAGTCATGCGGACCAGACTCGGCCGATTCGGTCCCGGCCGCATCCGCTCCCGTACTCACCCGCGTACTCAGAAGGCCGAAACCCCGGTCAGCGCGCGCCCGATGACCAGCTTCTGTATCTGGCTGGTGCCCTCGTAGAGGGTCATCACCCGTGCGTCGCGCAGCAGTTTGCCCGCCGGGTACTCGTCGATGTAGCCATAGCCGCCGAAGACCTGGAGCGCGTTGTTCGCGGCGCGCACGGCGGCCTCCGAGGCGAAGAGCTTGGCCTTGGAGGACTCGGTGGCGAACGGCAGCCCGCGGTCGACGAGGTCGGCGACCCGCCAGGTCAGCAGGCGCGCCGCGTCCACGTCCACGGCGATGTCGCTGATCAGCTCCTGGACGAGCTGGTGGTGGGCGATGGTCTTGCCGAACTGCTCCCGCTGGGTCGCGTACGTCACGGCGGCGTCCAGCGCGGCCTGGGCGATGCCGACACAGCCGGCGGCCACCGACATCCGCCCCTTGGCCAGGGCGGCCATGGCCACGGAGAACCCCTTGCCCTCCGGCGCCAGCATGGCGCTCGCGGGGACGCGGACGTCCTCGAGGACGAGTTCGGCGGTGGCCTGGCCGCGCAGACCGAGCTTGCCGTGGACGGTGTGACGGGTCAGTCCCGGCGTGTCCGTCGGCACCAGGAAGGCGGAGACACCGCGGTGTCCGGGGGCGTCGGTCGACCGGGCGAACAGCAGCACCACATCGGCCCACGTCCCGTTGGTGATGAACATCTTGGTGCCGTTGATGACGTAGTCGTCGCCGTCACGCACGGCCCTGGTCGTCAGATGGCCGGCGTCCGAGCCGGTGCCGGGCTCGGTGAGGCCGAAGCAGCCCACCTGGGTGCCGGAGGTCAGTCCCGGCAGCCACTGCCGCTTCTGCTCCTCGCTCCCCCAGTGCGCGATCGTCTTGGCGACCAGGCCGAGCGAGACCGAGACGATGCCGCGCACGGACGAGTCCCCGCGCCCCAGCTCCTCCGTCACCAGGCAGTACGCGAGATGGTCGCCGCCGCTGCCGCCGTACTCCTCGTCGACCGTGAGGCCGAGGAAACCGACCTCGCCGAGCTTCTTGACGAGGGACCGGTCGACTTCCTCCGCCCGGTCCCACTCGACCGCGTGAGGGGCGATCTCACGGTCCACGAAGTCCTTGGCGAGCTGCCGGACGGCGGTCTGCTCCTCGCTGAGCTCCAGGTTCATGACGAACACCCCACGTGAAAGCCGTACATCCGAAAATGTAAATTAGCACTGCTAGTTTAAGTGTGCAGCCCTACTATGTGCGCCATGGCCCGACCGCGCAAGCCCCTCCTCAGCACCGACCGGATCGTCGAGACGGCACGGGCCCTGGTGGACGCGGAGGGCCTTCCGACCCTCTCCACGCGCCGGCTCGCCGCCGAACTGGGAGTGAGCGGGCCCTCCCTCTACAACCACTTCCGCACCAAGGACCAGATCCTGGAGGCGGTCGCGGACTCCGTGAGCGCGCAGGTCGATCTCTCCATGTTCGAGGACGGACGGGACTGGCGCACGGCGCTGCACGACTGGGCCGTCTCCTACCGGACCGCCCTGCGCGACCACCCGAACATCGTCCCGGTCCTCGCGCGCGGCCCCGGCCGCCGGCCCGCCGGTCTGCGCCTGGCCGACGCGGTCTTCGGCGCGATGGTGGGTGCCGGCTGGCCGCCCGCGCAGGCCACCTCCATCGGCGCCCTGATGCGGTACTTCATCATGGGCTCCGCCCTCGGCTCGTTCGCCGGCGGCTTCGTCGACGACGAGACCGCGTACGACCCCGCCGACTACCCCCACCTGGGGCAGGCCCATCTGCTCGCCGAACAGCAGGAGAAGATCGACGAGCGGGCCTTCGAGGTGGGGCTCACGGCGCTGCTCGACGGGCTGGTGCAGCAGTTCCAGCGGGTGACCGGGACGGAGTGACCGGAGCCGGCCCCGCGGGTGACCGGAACCGGCCCCGCAGGGTGGCCCTCCCCCATGCTTCGGCCGACGCCGAAATATTCCTGCCGCATCCTGGGCGTATGACCAGACGGAACGATCCGGTCGCGCCCGGTCTCGCGGCGCTGGCCGGGATGATCGCCGACGAGACCCGCGCCGTCTTCCTGCTCGCGCTGCTCGACGGCCGCGCCTGGACCGCCGGTGAGCTGGCCCGGCACGCCGGGGTCGCGCCGTCGACGGCCAGCGAACACCTCGGCAGACTGGTCGCGGGCGGACTGCTCCACGAGGAGCGGCAGGGCCGCCACCGGTACGTACGGCTGGCCGACAGCCGTGTCGCACAGCTGGTGGAGGACCTCGCCGCCCAGGTCGCGCCCGGTGCCGCCCGCCGGGCGTCCCCGCTCCCTGCGGGAGGCCGGCGCGGGTTCCGCGATGGCCCGCGGACGCACCTGCTACGACCATCTCGCCGGACGCCTCGGCATCGCCCTCACCGACGCCCTCACCCGGCGCGGGCTGCTGCGCTAGGACACCGGCTTCGCCCTGACGGACGCGGGCCTGCGCTGGTTCGACACGGCGGGCATCGCCCTGAACCCCACCGGCCGGCGCCCGCTCAGCCGCGCCTGCCTCGACTGGACCGAGCGCCGCCCGCACCTCGCCGGCACCGCGGGCGCTGCCCTGTGCCGCCACGCCCTGGACGCCCACTGGTGCGTACGCGTCGGATCGGAACGCGCGGTCAAGGTCACCCCGGAGGGGGAGCGCGCCTTCGCGGAGCTCCTGGGCATCGAGGTGACGGCGCTCCGCTGAGCGATCCCCCCACCCCCTCCCCTCGCCGCTCGCCCCTCACCACGGCGTCCGGAATCCGCCGGTCCAGCGCCCCGCCCGTACCTAGCCTCAGGAACATGATGAACGCCTCCTCCCCTGCCCCCGCCCGCCGCGCTGAGCTGCTCGCCGCCGGCGCGGCGACAGTCACCGTCGTGCTGTGGGCCTCCGCCTTCGTGTCGATCCGCAGCGCGGGCGCGGTGTACTCCCCGGGAGCGCTGGCGCTCGGCCGGCTACTCACGGGTGCCGTGGCGCTGGGCACGATCTGTCTGCTGCGCCGGGAGGGTCTGCCCCCGCGGGAGGCCTGGCGCGGCATCGTGCTGTCCGGCCTGCTGTGGTTCGGGTTCTACATGGTCGTGCTGAACTGGGGCGAGCAGCAGGTGGACGCCGGGACGGCCGCACTGGTCGTGAACACCGGCCCGATCCTGATAGCGCTGCTCGGCTCCCGGCTGCTGGGGGACACGATGCCGCCCCGGCTGCTCGCGGGGATGGCGGTGTCGTTCGCGGGCGCGGTCGCGGTAGGGCTGTCGATGTCCGGCGGGGGCGGTTCCTCGGTCCTGGGGGTGGTCCTGTGTCTGCTCGCGGCGGTCGCCTACGCGGCGGGCGTCGTCGCCCAGAAGCCCGCCCTCGGCCGGGCGAGCGCCCTCCAGGTCACCACGTTCGGGTGTCTCGTGGGCGCCGTCGCCTGCCTGCCGTTCGCGGGGCAACTGGTCCACGAGGTGGCGGACGCGCCCGCCTCCGCCACCCTCAACGTGCTCTACCTGGGCATCTTCCCGACCGCGCTGGCCTTCACGACCTGGGCGTACGCCCTCGCCCGGACCACCGCGAGCCGGATGGGGGCGACCACGTACGCGGTCCCCGCGCTGGTCGTCGCGATGTCCTGGCTGTTCCTCGACGAGGTCCCGGGAGTGCTGACCCTGGCCGGCGGCGCCGTGTGCCTGGCCGGGGTCGCGGTGTCGCGGTCCCGCCCGGGAGCCACCGGTCCGGCGCGCGCGACGGCCTCGCCCCGGCCGTCGGAGCGCGCCTGACGAGGAGGGCGCACGACAAGGAGAGGGCACGCGCGGGTTCGGGCGCATGCCCGGGTGTCGTCGCACACACTCGACCAACCTGCCTGGGCAGTACGACTAGAACACCACGACCGCCCGTCCGCCCTTCCCGGCCACCATGTTCTCGAACGCCCCCGGGATCCCCTCCAGCCCTATCCGCTCGGTGACGAGCATCGCCAGGTCCAGCCGGCCCGCCCGTACGTGCTCGGCGAGCACCGGGAGGTCACGCGCCGGGTCGCCATTGCCGTACACACAGCCGGCCAGGGTCCGCCCCCAGTGGAAGATCTCCAGCGCGTTGAAGGTGACCTGCTGGTCCTTGCCGCCGATGCCGACGACCGTGGTGCGGCCGCCGCGGCGGGTGGAGTCCCAGGCGGCGCGGATGGTCACGGCACGGCCGACGCACTCGACGGCCACGTCGACGCCCTGCTTGCCGGTGAGGGAGCGGATCTCGCGGGCGGTGGTGTCGGAGGCGACGACATAGTCCGTGGCGCCCGCGGCACGGGCCAGTGACTCCTTCTCGGGGGAGACGTCGACGGCGACGATCTTCGAGGCGCCCGCGATCCTGGCGGCCTGGAGTGCCGCGAGACCCACCCCGCCGACCCCGAACACGGCGACGCTCTCGCCGGGCTGGACCCCCGCGGAGTGGTGGACGGCGCCGTATCCGGTGAGGACGGCGCAGCCGAGCAGGGCGGCGTCGGTGAGCGGGATGCCGTCCGGGGCGGGGAGCACGCATCCGGCGGCCACCACCGTCTCCTCGGCGAACGCGGCCACGTTCAGGCCGGGGTGGAGGTCGCTCCCGTCGGACGTGCGCCGTGCGTACACGTTCCCCGCTCCGGTCAGCGCGTTGGCGCACAGCCACACCTCCCCCAACGTGCAGGCGTGACAACTTCCGCAGGAGGGGGCCCAGTTGAGGATCACCGCCGCACCGGGGGCGATGCCCGTCACGCCCTCGCCCACGGAGACGACGGTCCCGGCACCCTCGTGGCCGAGGACGGCGGGGACGGGCACCCGCATGGTGCCGTCGGACAGCGAGAGGTCGGAGTGGCAGACCCCGGCGGCGGCCAGCCGGACGCGGACCTGGCCCGGGCCCGGCGCGGGGAGGTCGATCTCGGCGATCTCCAGCGGAGCGCCCACGGCGGGAAGGACGGCAGCGCGAACCATGTGCGTGCTCCTGGGGTCTAGAACTGCAGGGACTTGGTCTGGAGGTACTCGGACAGGCCGTGCGTGCCCAGCTCGCGTCCGACTCCGGACTGCTTGTACCCGCCGAACGGGGCGCGGGGGTTGAAGCGTCCGCCGTTGATGTCGACCTGCCCGGTGTCGAGCCGCCGCGCGAACGCCACCGCCTCGGCCTCGTCGCCCGCCCAGACGGCGCCGGCCAGCCCGTAGACCGTGCCGTTGGCGATCCGGACGGCGTCCTCCTCGTCCTCGTAGCGCAGGATCGACAGCACCGGCCCGAAGATCTCCTCCTGGGCGATCGTCATGCCGGGTTCGACGTCGGCGAAGACGGTCGGGCTGACGAAGTACCCCTGGGGGCGCGGGGCTTCAGGACCGCCCGCGACCAGCCGGGCGCCTTCGGCGACGCCCTTCTCGATGTAACTCCGCACCCGGGCCTGCTGCTTGGCGTTGACCACCGGGCCGATGCGGTCGCCGTACTTGACCGCGGCCGCGGCGGCCAGCTCCACGGCCTCCTCGTACCGCGATTCGTGCACCAGCATGCGGGTCCAGGCGCTGCACGTCTGGCCGGAGTTGGACATCACGTTCGCGACGCCGACATTGACCGCCTTCGCGAGGTCCGCGCTCGGCAGGATCACGTTGGCGGACTTGCCGCCGAGTTCCAGCGCGACCCGCTTGACGGCGGCGCCGGCCGCGGCACCGATCCGCCGGCCGACGGCCGTGGAGCCGGTGAAGGAGACCAGGTCCACGTCCGGGTGCTCGGCGAGGGCCTGGCCCGCGACCGGACCGAGCCCGGTGACGAGGTTGAAGACACCGGCCGGCACGCCCGCCTCCGCGACCGCCTCCGCGAAGAGCTGGGCGGTCAGGGGGGTGTCCTCGGCGGGCTTCAGGACGACCGCGCAGCCGGCCGCGAGCGCCGGGGCGACCTTGGCGACGATCTGGTGGAGCGGATAGTTCCACGGCGTGATCGCGCCGACCACTCCGACGGGTTCCTGGTGGACGACCGAGTTGCCGACCTTCTCCTCGAAGGCGTACGTGGCCGCGAGTTCGGCGTAGGAGCCCGCGACCAGGATCGGTACGCCCGCGTGGACCGCCTGCGAGAACGCGAGCGGTGAGCCGAGCTCCGCCGTGACGGTCTCGGCGATCTCGTCCTTGCGGGCTTCGAGGACGTCACGCAGGGCGGCCAGCCGCGCGGCGCGCTCGGCGGGCGGGGTCGCGGCCCAGGCCGGGAAGGCGGCGCGGGCGGCCCGTACCGCGGCGTCGACGTCCTCGGCGGTGCCCGCCGGGACCCGGCCCACCACCTGCTCGTCGGCCGGGTTCACCACCTCGATGGTGCCGGTGCCGGCGGCAGGGCGCCAGGCCCCGTCGATGTACATGCCGTCATGTGCCTTCATCGTGTTCCTCCCGGGCGGGGCCGCGTCGGTCCGGACCCTAAACTAGCGATGATAGTTTTGTGGCGCCAGGGGGGGGTCGGGAGGCGCGTGCGGCCCGGACGTCCCCGCGGCCTCAGAAGTCCACCCGGGTCGGCGCGTCGAGACGGGCCACGGACTCCTGCCCGAACGTCCTCTCGTACGCCGTCCGGATCCGTTCGATCCCGGCGTCCCGCGCGCCGGCCTGCGCCGCCGGATACAGCAGAACCAGTTCGTACGACCGCTCGCGCTCGATGACACCGTGCGCGTCACGGTACTGTCCGCGGCCGTCCCGCACGGTGAGCCCCTCGGGGAAGGCGGGCGTCACCTCGCGGTCGACGAAGTCCATGAACTGCGGGTCGGTCACGGCCGGTCCGCCGTCGGGCCGCTCGGTGCCGAACAGCAGCCGGGTCTCCATGAAGGTCCTCGCGGTGGCCGGGGTCTTCGGGCCCGCGTCGTCGAACAGGGCGTACGCGGCCGGGGCGCCGGCGGCGAGCAGGGCGGTGGCGGTGGCGGCGCCCACCCGGGCGCGGATGCTGAGCACGGACATGCACGCATGCCTAGCGAACTCACTCGTCCAGGTCCGGCAGCCGCGCCGGAGCGGGGCAGATCCGTTCGCCGTGCTGGTCGAAGACGAACAGGTGGGCGAGGTCGACGAGGAGGGGGACCTGGAGGCCGTGCCGGAGTTCGAAGTCGGGGGTGGTGCGGACGACGAGGTCGCCGGGCAGGCGCCCCTCGGGCGGGACCTCGTCGGCGCGGGCGGGCTCCGTGTCGCCCGGGTGCTCCAGGACGACCACGGGCCCGGCCCGCCGCCCTGCCGCCCGCTCCCGGAGGCGGCCCAGGAGGGTGCCCTCACGGCGCCGGCGGCGCACCGGACGGGCCGGACGCGGCGCCTCCAACTCCGGTACGAAGGCGGGCCGCGAGCCGGTGTTGAAGTGGACGAGCACCTCGTGTCCCTGGAACTCCACATGTTCGACCAGGCCGCTGATCGCCACCTCGCCGGGCCTGGCCTCCGACGGTCTGGCGATGCGGACCCCCTCGGAGCGCAGGCCGACGATGACCTCCCGGCCCTGCTGCACCCGTAGCAACTGGTGGTCGAGACAGAGGGGTTCGGGCAGCCGGAGGTACTGCCGGCCGAGGCTGATCGTCATGGCGCCGTCGAGCGGTGCCCGGACGAGGCCGCGCAGCAGATTGATACGGGGCGTGCCGATGAAGGCAGCGACGAAGACGTTCGCGGGCAGCGCGTAGACCGTGCGGGGCGTGCCCAGTTGCTGGAGCACGCCGCCGCGCAGGATGGCGACCCGGTCGCCGAGCGAGAGCGCCTCGGCCTGGTCGTGGGTGACGTACACCGTGGTGACGCCCAGCTTTCCGGTGAGCGAGGCGATCTCGGCGCGCAGGTGGTTGCGGAGCTTGGCGTCGAGGTTGGACAGCGGCTCGTCCATCAGGAAGGCGGAGGGGTGCCGGGCGATGGCGCGGCCCATCGCGACGCGCTGGCGTTCGCCTCCCGACAGCTGGTTGGGGAAGCGGTCGAGGAGGTCCTCGATACCGAGCATGCGGGCGGTGGCGTCGACGCGCGGGCGGGGGTCCTCGCCGGGTGTCTCGATGCGCAGCGGGAACCCGATGTTGTCGCGGCTGGTCATGCTCGGGTAGAGGGCGAAGTTCTGGAAGACCATCGCCATGTCCCGTTCGGCAGGCGGCAGATCGTTGGCGAACTCCCCGTCGAGGCGCACCTCGCCCTCGTCCGGGTCCTCCAGCCCGGCGATCATCCTCAGCACGGTCGACTTCCCGCAGCCGGAGGGGCCGAGCAGGACCAGGAACTCCCCGGGCCTGATGTCCAGCGAGAGGCGCTCCACGACGCGGACACCGCGCGCGTACGACTTGCTGACCTGGTGCAGGGAGATGGCGCGTGTCATGAAGGGTGCCCCCGGGGGCTCACAGGGCGCTGGTGCTCCGCGGTCGGACGTCCCGGGCGGGTCGCGGGGGACGTATGAGTCACGGAAGCTAACGGACCGCACACGCCCGGGGGAAGACACCCGGCGGGATCGGTCGGCACGGTTCACCCCGGGAGGAAACGGACGATCACCTACCGCTCCGGGCGTGGTCGCGGACGGCGGCCGATGTCCGTCGGACGACGCCGAACACGATCCCCGCCCCGGGCACCACCCACGACGTCGCCGCCGCCCGCTCGACCACGAACCGGGTGTGGTCGCCGAACTCGAGGGCCGGCGGTACGACGACGTCAGGTCGGGCCGGAGTCGGGTCACAAGATGTAGGCGCGCGAGCAGTGAGCGCACACCTCCAGGTCACAGCCCCGTCTCGGCGAGCGCGAGCTCGACGGGGACACCGTTGAGCACCGCCGTGCCCGACAGCGGGTCGAGGAGCGAGCCGTCGAGGAGCTGGTTGACGTTGACGCCGGGGTCGAGCGAGGCGTGACTCATCCGGGTGCCGGGACGGTCGTGTCCCCAGCCGTGCGGCAGACTCACCACTCCGCGCCGCACGGTGTCGGTGACCTCCACGGGGGCGGTCACCTCTCCCCCGGCCCCCTTGATGCGTACGGGCGACCCGTCGGCGAGGCCGAGGCGCGCGGCGTCGTCGGGGTGGATGTGCAGGGTGCAGCGATTGGAACCGCCGGTGAGCGCGGGCACGTTGTGCATCCAGCTGTTGTTGGAGCGCAGATGGCGGCGGCCGACGAGCACGATCGCGGCCGGGCGTTCGCGCAGGGCGTCCCGCAGCCGCGGCAGGTCGTCGGCGATGGGGGCCGGCAGCAGTTCGATCCGGCCGCTGCGGGTCTTCAGCGGCCGCGGCAGGCGGGGGCGCAGCGGCCCGAGGTCGATGCCGTGCGGACGCGCGAGGAGCCGGTCCAGGTTCAGACCGTCGGGGCGGGCGCCGAAGCCGTCGCCGTACGGGCCGAGGCGCAGCATCATGTCGAGGCGCCGCTCGGGTCCGGTCTCACCGGCGAGCGCGGCGGCGAGTTCGCGGGGGTCGCGTCCGTGCACCGGGCCGTGCGCGTCCTTGACCGCCTTGGCGAGGGTGGAGTCGACGACCATGGCGTCGACGGCGGACGGATCGGTGCCGTGCCTGCCGGTCGCGGCCAGCACCAGCCGGGCGAGGATCTCGGTCTCGGCCATCCGTCCGGGTTCGAGGGGGACGGCCGGGCGGTTGTAGCGGACCTGGTTGCGTACGGCGAGGGTGTTGAAGGCGAAGTCGTGGTGGGCGCTCTGGGAGGGCGGGGGCGGCGGCAGGACGACGTGCGCGTGCCGGGAGGTCTCGTTGAGGTACGGATCGACGCTGACCATAAAGTCGAGCGAGTCGAGGGCCTGGTCGAGGCGGTCGCCGTCGGGGGCGGACAGGACGGGGTTGGCGGCGACGGCGATGACGGCGCGGACCGGGGTCCCTTCGGCCGTGGCGGTGTCGATCTCCTCCGCCAGGGCGGACAGCGGCAGTTCGCCCTTGGCCTCGGGGTACCGGCTCACCCTGCTGTGCCAGCGGCCGAGCGCGAAGCCGTGGCCGGGGCCCGCGGGCCGGGGTGTCCGGTCGGTGGCGGCGAGCGGGAAGAGGGCGCCGCCGGGCCGGTCCAGGTTGCCGGTGAGGATGTTGAGGACGTCGACGAGCCAGCTGGCGAGGGTGCCGTGCGGAACCGTGCAGCTGCCTATGCGTCCGTAGACGGCCGCGGTGGGGGCGGCGGCCAGCTCCCGGGCGAGTGCCCGGATGGTGTCCGCGGGTACGTCGCAGGCCTCACTCGCGGCTTCGGGGGTGAAGTCCCCCACGGCGTCCGCGAGTTCCTCGACGCCCTCCAGATGCGGAGTGAGTTCGCCCGGGTCGACGAGCTTCTCCTCGAAGAGGACGTGGGCCATCGCCGCGAGCAGCAGGGCGTCGGTGCCGGGGCGGACAGCCACGTGCCGGTCCGCGAGTCCGGCCGTGCGGGTCCGGCGCGGGTCGATGACCGTGAGCGTGCCGCCGCGGGCCCGCAGCGCCTTGAGCTTGCCGGGGAAGTCGGGCGCGGTGCACAGACTCCCGTTGGATTCCAGGGGGTTGGCACCGATCAGCAGGAGGTGGTCGGTGTGGTCGAGGTCCGGCACCGGGATGGCGTTGGCATCGCCGTAGAGCAGGCCGCTCGACACGTGTTTGGGCATCTGGTCGACGGTGGAGGCGGTGAAGACGCTGCGGGTGCCGAGGGAGCCGAGCAGGACGGTCGGATAGAGGGCGCCGGCCATGGTGTGGACGTTGGGGTTGCCCAGGACGACGCCGACGGCGTGCGGGCCGTGCCGGTCGACGACCGCGCGCAGTCCCGCCGCGACGGCGTCGAAGGCCTCCTCCCACGTGGCCTCGCGCAGTACGCCGTCCTCGCGCACGAGGGGGGTGCGCAGTCGGTCGGGATCGCCGTCGGCGGCTCCGAAGGACGCGCCCTTGGGGCAGAGGAACCCCTTGCTGAACACGTCGTCCCGGTCACCGCGGGCGCCGGTCACCCGGGTGCCCTCGATGGTGAGCGTCAGCCCGCAGGTGGCCTCGCACAGGGGGCAGACGCGCAGGGCGGTGCGGGAGTCTCGGGTGGTGCCGGAGGTGCGGGACACGGATCCTCCCGGAGGACGGTGGCAGCGGTGGCACACGGACGGGCCGAGCATACCGACCGGTACGGATGACCGGGAGGGGCTCTCGGGGGTCAGATCGGAAATCTCCGTACCGCTACCCCGGCCCGCGGCCGGTTCGGACATCTCCGTGCGCCCGCCCCCGCGCCCGGTTCAGTCGAGGACCCGGCCCAGATAGGCGCGCAGCAGGTGCCTGGTCTCGTCGATGATCCGCTCGTCGCCCTCCGGGGCGACCCGGAAGGCGAGGTGGACCAGGGTGTCGGCGGCCTCCACGGCGACGAGGAAGGTGCGCCGCAGATCCTCGTCGGGGGTGCGGTCGAGAAAGCCGGAGAGCAGCTCGGTGAGCCGGTCGGCGACCCGGGTGTTGGGCTCGGCGTGACCGGAGCCGACCGGGATCTGGTTGCCGAAGTCGACCAGGGAGAAGCCGGGCGCGGTGCGTTTCATGGCGAGGTACTCGTCGAGCACGGCGTCCATGGCGGCCCGCCAGCCGCCCTCGCCGTCCGACTCCCCGAGGCGTTCGGCGACACGTTCGGTGTAGTGCTCCAGGTTGCGCTGGGCCAGCGCGTCGGCCATCGCGCGCTTGTTGCCGAAGAAGCGGTAGACGGAACCGATCGGGACACCGGCCCGCTGGGCCACGGCCCGGGTGCTCAGGGCGTCGTAGCCGACCTCGTCGAGGAGTCCGGCGCAGGCGTCGAGGATCCTCGTCAGTCTTTCGGCGCTGCGCCGCTGGACGGGCGCACGGCGGAGCGGGGTCGCGGGGGGCACGGGCTTCATGATGCCTTTCCGCCGGTGTCCGGTGAACCTCCCGTGTCGGTGCGGGCCGCGCCGCCGGTGCCGCTCGTCGTGGCCGTCCGCGTGCCGGGCGCGGTCGGCGTGGGGGTGGCCGTGGCGGCTCCCGTGGGGGTGGCCGTGCGGGTCGGGGTCCGTGTCGGGGCGGGGCCGTGCGTCGGTCCGGCCACGGACGCCGTGATGTCGGCCGTGCTCTGCACCGGCTTGCCGTGCACGGCCCACACCGTCCGGTCGTCCGCGTAGAGGCGTGCGGTGACATGGTGGGTGCCCCTCGGCACCAGGCCGCCGTCGAGGTGGTGTTCGGCGGTGCGCAGCGTGGCGATGGCGCGGCCGTCGAGGTAGAGCAGGGCGACGCCGCGGCCGGCCACGGCCCGGGCCCTCGCCCCGGCGGGCGAGAAGTGGAAGTGGCGCACGCTCAGGCGCACGTCCCAGCCGTGGTCGAAGTCCGGCTGGATCTCGATGGCGACCTCGGGCGCGTTCTTCTTGCCGACCTCACGGTAGTGCCGCCCTCTCTCGTCCGTCCCGTCCAGGAGTCTGCCCACGGGCGAGGCCGACACCCGCTCTCCCCGCCCGTGCCCGTCACCGGAGCCGCAGCCCGCCGGTCCGCCGAGCAGGGCGCCGACCGCGAGCGCGACGAGCAGTCCACGCTTCCACGCCATGCCGGGGAGAGTAGAACAACGGTCCGACGGCCGGATCCCCCTGAAGTCGGGTTCTCGGTCCCCGCGGCAAGCCCTGGGTCGTACGTCGTGCCCGGAGCCGGACCGCGCGCCGTGGCTGTGGCCGGTCCCGAGCGGTGCGTCGAGCGCCCTCTTGCGCGCGGCGACGTCGAATCCTACGGTGATGCATAGGAATCGGGCGCGAGGGAGCGATCATGAGCGGGGACGCGAGGAAGACGGCCGAGGGGCTGGCCTACCTCTCCGGATTCGGCAACGAACACAGCTCGGAGGCGGTCCCGGGGGCGCTGCCGCACGGCCGCAACACGCCGCAGCGCGCCCCGCTCGGGCTGTACGCGGAACAGTTGAGCGGTACGGCGTTCACCGAGCCCAGAGCCCACAACCGGCGTTCGTGGCTGTACCGGATCCGCCCGTCGGCCGCGCATCCCGCGTTCACGCGCACGGACAACGGCACCCTGCGCTCGGCTCCCTTCACCGAGACCGAGCCCGATCCCAACCGGCTGCGCTGGAACCCGCTGCCGGAGCCCCCCGCGGGCACGGACTTCCTCGCCGGCCTGTGGACACTCGGCGGCAACGGCGACGCGACGCGGCGCACGGGCATGGCGGTGCACCTCTATCACGCCAACTCCTCGATGGAGCGGGTGTTCAGCGACGCCGACGGCGAGCTGCTGATCGTGCCGGAGCGCGGCGGGCTGCTGCTGCGCACCGAGTTCGGGCTGCTGCGGGTGGAGCCGGGCGGGGTCGCGCTGATCCCGCGGGGGGTCCGCTTCCGGGTGGAGCTGCTGGACGACGCGCCCGCGGGCGGGTCCGGCTCGTCCGCCCGTGGCTATGTGTGCGAGAACTACGGGGCGCCCTTCCAACTGCCCGATCTGGGCCCGATCGGTGCCAACGGACTCGCCAACGCACGCGACTTCCTCGCCCCCGTGGCCGCGTACGAGGACACCGAGGGCCCGGTCGAGGTCGTCAACAAGTTCTGCGGCAACCTCTGGACGGCGACGTACGACCACTCTCCGCTGGATGTCGTCGCCTGGCACGGAAACCATCTGCCGTACGTCTACGACCTGCGCCGCTTCAACGTGATCGGCACCATCAGCTACGACCACCCGGACCCGTCGATCTTCACGGTGCTGACCTCGCCGAGCAACACCCCGGGGCTCGCCGGCGTCGACTTCGTCGTCTTCGCGCCGCGTTGGCTGGTGGGCGAGGACACCTTCCGGCCGCCGTACTTCCACCGGAACGTGATGAGCGAGTACATGGGGCTCGTCGAAGGGGCGTACGACGCGAAGGCCGAGGGTTTCGTGCCGGGAGGCGGCTCGCTGCACAACATGATGTCGGCGCACGGACCGGACCGGGAGACCTTCGACCGGGCGAGCGCCGCCGAACTGCGGCCCCAGAAGGTCGACGACGGGCTCGCGTTCATGTTCGAGACGCGCTGGCCGGTGACCGCCACGGCGCAGGCGGCGGGCGCGGAGCACCTGCAGCGCGGGTACGACGACGTGTGGCAGGGCCTCCAGCGGCACTTCCGCCCGTTGCGCTGAGCTGCGGCGACCGGTACGGATACCTTCGTGACCTCCTTCGCCCCGGATTCGATCGTCCTGAACCGCAAGTTGCCGCTCTGGTACCAGGTGTCGCAGTCCTTGCGCGCCTCGATACTCGGGCGATCGCCCCAGGATCCCCTACGGCTCCCGACCGAGGAGCAGTTGGCCGGGCACTACGGGGTGAGCGTGCTCACCATGCGGCAGGCGCTCAAGGAGCTCGAGGACGAGGGGCTGATCAACCGCCACCGCCGGCGGGGCACGTTCATCGAGCCGAGCGCGCGGCGCGGTGCGCCCGTGCGCCTGCTCGGTTCGGTGGACACGATCGTGGCCCAGCAGTCGGGCATGACGACGGAACTGCTCGGCCACGGACCGGCCCCGCTGCCGGCCGAACTCGCCGAGTACTTCCCGGATGTGGCCGAGGTCGGCGCGTACCACCGGCTGCGCAGTGACGAGAAGACCGGCGAGCCGACGAACCACGCGCGCAACTACGTGCGTCCCGAACTGGCGGCGCTGATCGACCCGCAGGACCTGGTGCGCTGGCCCATGACCAAGGTGCTGCGGGACGTCGTGGGCCTGCGCATCAGCCGGATCACCGACACCGTGGAGGCCCGGCTGGCGGACCCGGAGACGGCACGGCTGCTCCAGGTCCCGCTGCTCAGCCCGATCCTGCACTACACGGGCATCGTGTACGGCGAGGACGGCGTCGCGCTGGACGTGGCCCGCATCCACTACCGCGGGGACCGCTTCTCCTTCACGGTCACCCTCGACGCCCACTGACGACGGCGTACGAGGACGGTGTGCGCGGCCCTCGTCGTACGATGCCCAGCGTGACGCACGACGACGACGCTCCGCTGCTCGCGGATCTCATGCCGTGGTCGGTCGCACCGCCGAGGCTGGGGCGGGGGTGGCCGGCCGCTCCCGACGCCGCGTCCCTCCGAGCACGGTGGGACGCCCTGCTCGGGGCCGAGGGGCCGGACCGCGAGGCGCTGTTCGGCTCCACCCGCTCGCGCACGCCGCGGTCGGCGGTCCCGCAGCTTCCGGGGCAGTCCACCGGGACGGGGCGGCTGGCGCGCGAGTCGGGTCCCTGTCCGGAGCCGGTGCGTGTCCTGCACGGCCCGTTCGACGAGCAGTGGCTGATCCCGGACCACCGGCTGATCGACGCGGCGCGCCCCGAACTGTGGCGGGTGGCCGACGAACGGCAGGCGTTCGTGGTCGAGCAGACGGTGGTGCCGGGCACGCCGGGGCCGGTCCTGCTCGCCACGTCCCTCCTCCCGCTCGGTGCCGGACGCGGCGGACGGATCCGTCCCCTCTACCGGCGGCCGGGCGGTCTCGAACCGAACCTGGCACCCGGTCTGACGGAACACCTGGGCGCCCGGCTGGGCCGCTCCCCCGCTCCCCTGGACGTCCTCGCCTGGACGGTGGCGGTCGCACGGCCGGGCCGGGGCGGCCGCGTCGTCCCCCTCACCGCCGACCCGGAGGTCTGGGACCACGGGGTCGAACTGGGCCGCGGGATGCTGCGGCTGACACGGCGCGACGGCGAGCGTCCCAAGCTGCCCGGAGGCCGCCGCCCGTACGTCCGCGCACCGCTTCCCGCCTCCCCCTTCGAACTGCGCTACGACCGGGACGAGGAGGCCCTGTGTCTCGGCGCGGGCCGGATCTCTCCCGTGCCGCCGCATGCCTGGGACTTCGAGGTGGGCGGGGTGCGCGTCCTGGAACAGTGGTTCGCGGAGCGCACCGGGACGGGCGGACCGGGCGTTCTGGAGGCGATAGGGCCCGCGACCTGGCCGCAGACCCGGACCTCCGAGCTGCTCGAACTGGTCACGGTGCTGGCGCTGCTCGGGGAACTGCGGCGGCGGCAGGCGGAGCTGACGGTGCGGGAGGCGCCGGTCGGCGCGAGCGAGCTGCGCGCGGCGGGAGTGCTGCCGGTGCCGGAGGCGGCACGACGGCCGGCGTCCGTCCTCGATCACCACGAGGAAGGCCCTGAGGGTCAGTTCGCGCTGCTCTAGCCGCTGCCGCCGCTCCGGTGCCGGGCCGGGGACCGGGTGGGCCCGCTGCTCCGGTTCCCGGCCGCGGACTCAGGGGCCGGGAGAGTGTCCACTTGGATCTGCGCACTGCCGGGCGGGAGTCAGGGCGCGTACGAGAACAAGGATGTACCCGCGCCCGGGGACACACCGGGGCGACGCTGCGCGCCGTGGGGATGACGGGCGCCGAGAGCGCAGCGTGCGCGCCGGGTCGGTGTGGTCCCCTGAGCGCGGGTTCGGGTACCGCGTGACCGGACTAGTGGCCGCCGAACAGGGAACGACGAAGTCGCTTCAGAGGTGCGAAGAGCGAGACCCGCCGAACGCGCGCGACCCTGCTGTTGTTGTCGTGCGTGGTGTCACGCGCGGTGAGCTCACGCATCAGCGACGTCGCCTCGACCGTCTCGCGCTGCGGTATGGCAGGACCACCCAGCACCGCCAGATGGCGGTCGAGCCGCGAACTGGTCGCGCTGCTCCCGCAGGTGATCGCAGGGACACGTGCCCTGCTGCGCACTGTTATCTGTTCCATGTCTCTCCCCACCCGTACGAGTCCACCCGGCCCGGGCAGGCTAACCCTATCGCTCCCTCGTGGCACTCGTGTATCGCGGTCACAGGATTCACCTTCCCCGTAAGGGTGTTGACGACTACTCTCCGAATCCAACCGATTTCAGGGTGAGTTGGACAACCGGCGCTGTTGTGGGCTGCACCGAGCCGCCGTGCGGCTCGACCGTCACAGCGAGTGACGTCGCCCGCGTGTTCAGTCCGGTGGCCATCAAGGGCGTGTCGCCCTCGAAGAGCCCGAGGGAGCGCGGTCGCGCATGGGGGCGCATGAGCCACAGTTGGTGCACGCGCCCCCCTGACGGAGTGCCGAGTCCGCTCAGTGTCACGACGGCGCGCCCTTCCGAGGCGGAGGCGACGACCCCGATTCCCCGGCCCTGCGCGTCCCGTTGACCGGACGCCCGGGCGTCGGGCGCGGCCAGAACGTGGGCGATCTCACGCGCCTGGGCCCGCTCCTGGTCCAGCTTGTCCTGGGTCTGCGTCGCCTGTACGGCGAACAGGGAAGCGACGACGAGAGCCGCGGTGGCGGTCGCGGTGGCGAACGGGGCGAGCAGGGGACGGAAGCGCGGGGCCCGCGCACGCGAGGGTCCGTGCGCCGCCCGCGGGCGCGGTGCGCCGCCGGGCGACGCCGCTTCCTGCGGGGTCGTCCGCACAGCGGTCAGAACCCGTTCGCGCAGCGCGGCCGGGGCCGGCGCCGCGGTGGACCAGGCGAGCCGCACCGTGTCCTCGCCCAGCGCCCGCACCTCGGCCTCGCACCGTGCGCAGCCGCGCAGGTGCCGCTCGAAGCGCTGCCGCTCGTCGGGCTCCAGCGCGTCGAGGGCGTAGGGCGCCGCGAGCGAGTGCAGATCGCGACGCAGCAGACGGTCGAGGACGCTCATGCGACGCCTCCCAGAAGATGCCGGGCGCTGCTGGGCAGGTCCAGAACGCGGGTACGGAGGAGGTGGGTACCGGCGGGGAGATGCCGGAAGGGGTGGCGGGGGCGGGAGGAAAGCGGTCGAGGCCGGGGGGAAAGCGGTCGGGGGCGGCCGGCGCGGTCACAGGGGTGCGCGCCACCGGCGATGCGGTGGCGGGTCGCGTCGTCGTGGCTCCGGGCGAGCCGGGCGCCGCTCATGCGGCACCCCCCAGGCAGTTGCGCAGCCGCGTCAGACCGTCACGCATGCGCGTCTTGACCGTCCCGAGCGGCAGGGAGAGCCGTTCGGCGACCTCACGGTAGGTGTAGCCGTCGTAGTAGGCGAGGGTGACGGACTGCCGCTGGAGGGCGGTGAGCCGGTCCAGACAGCGTCGCACCCATTCACGTTCGAGCCCGGCCTCCACCTCCTCGGCGACCTGGTCGAAAGCGGGGTGGTGGGCCCGCTGCCCCTCCCGCTGCTCGCGTTCGGTGGCCGCGCGGGCGCTGCGCACCCGGTCGACGGCCCGCCGGTGCGCGAGGGTGAGGATCCAGGAGAGCGCGCTGCCCCGGCCGGGGTCGAACCGGGCGGCGGAGCGCCAGAGTTCGAGCAGCACCTCCTGGGACACCTCCTCCGACTGCGCGGCGTCCCGCACCACCCTGCGCACCAGACCGAACACGGGTCCGGACACGATCCCGTACAGGTCCTCGAATGCCTTCTGGTCGCCTCCGGCCACGAGCACCAGAAGTTCGTCCGCCTCCACTCGTTCCCCCCTCTCCGGCCGCGCACGGCCCGTTCCCACACCTACGTGTTCGCAGCGAGCGGTCCTTCGGATGGGTTACGGATCAGGGGTCCGAAAAAGCGGGTCGCCGCGAAAGATCCGCGAAAAGAAGCGAGCCGTCCGCTGAGACGAGTCGCGAAACCCGCCGTAAGAACGTTTGGGATTCGACCAATCCACCGCGGCGACCGCTCCGAATGGCGTGCGTCAGGCAATTGGGATCTGAGGACGGACGGCATGACACCTATCTCCAGGAGTGGCGTGGGACGCAGGAGTCTCGTGACTCTCATCTGTGGTGCGCTGGCCGCCGGTGGGCTCGCGGCCGCCGGCGTGACCGTGCTGGAACCGGGGGCGGCCTCCGCCTCCAGCCACCGGGAGGCCCCGCTGATCTCGGGGACGCCCCAGTACGACAACACCGACGTGTACGCCTTCGTGAGTCCGGACAAGCCGGACACGACGACGCTCATCGCGAACTTCATCCCCTTCGAGGAACCGGCCGGCGGACCGAACTTCTACACGTTCGCGGACGACGCCCAGTACGACATCCACATCGACAACAACGGTGACGCACAAGGTGAGTTGATCTACCGGTACACCTTCAAGACACACCGGAAGAACGGCAACACCTTCCTCTACAACACGGGTCCCGTCAGCAGCCTGGACGACCCCGACCTGAACATCACGCAGACGTACGACATCGATCTGCTGCGGCTGCACAACCAGAAGCTGGTCTCCAAGACCAAGGTCGCGGACGACATCCCGGTCGCGCCGTCGAACGTCGGCAAGGCGTCGATGCCCGACTACACCAAACTGCGCAACCAGGCGGTGTACAAGCTCGCGGGCGACTCGACCACGTTCGCCGGCCAGGCGGACGACCCGTTCTTCCTGGATCTGCGGGTCTTCGACCTGCTGTACGGCGGCAACCTGTCCGAGGTCGGGCGGGACACGCTCAAGGGCTACAACGTCAACTCGATAGCCCTGCAAGTGCCCAACGACATGATCCGGGAGTCCGCCGGGCAGCCGATCGTCGGCATCTGGTCCACGGTCCAGCGCGCGGACGCCCACGGTGACTGGACGCAGGTCTCGCGGCTGGGCAGCCCGCTGGTCAACGAGGTGGTCAACCCCCAGAAGGACAAGGACAAGTTCAACGCGTCCGCGCCCTGGGGCGACGCCCAGTTCCTGAAGAACGTGACCAACCCCGAGCTGCCCAAGCTCATCGAGGGGATCTACAAGATCAAGGCACCGGCCGAGCCGCGCAACGACCTGGTCGACGTGTTCCTGAAGGGCGTGAAGGGCCTCAACCAGCCGCCTCACGTGCGCCCTTCGGAGGAGCTGCGCCTCAACACCTCCATCAAGCCGAGCATGCATCCCAAGCGGCTCGGGGTGCTCGACGGCGACAACGCGGGCTTCCCGAACGGGCGTCGGCTCTCCGACGACGTGATCGACGCGTCGCTGCGGGTCGTCGAGGGCGAGCTCCTCGGCCAGAAGACCGGTCTGACCGACGCGGTCGACAAGAACGACAAGAAGTTCGAGAAGTCCTTCCCGTACCTGGCCGAGCCGACCTCGGGTTCGCGCGGCGCGCTGGCCAAGGGCAGCGGCAACAAGGTCCGCAACCAGCTGGGTGACGCGCTCCAGACGGGTTCGGGCGGCACGGACACCATGCTGATCGCGGGCTCCGCGGCGGCGGGCGTCGCCGGCGTCCTGCTGATCGGCGCCGGCGTGATGTGGTGGCGCCGGCGCATGTACCGGGCCTACTGACCGGCCCGGTCCACCGACTGGCGCGGCCCGTACCCCCCATCCCCCACAGCGCGGGCCGCGCCACTCCCTCCCCCCCCCACCTACGAAACGATCGTTCCCCCAGGACTTTGAGGAGTGGGCATGTCGCCGCGTACGAACGAGAGCGCGCCGGACGGCGACGCCGGCGAGCGGTCGGCCGCCACGACCGAGCCCGATCCGGCTCCGCCGATCCGCGTGGCGACGGACTCGCCGGGTCGGTCCGCGGCACGGGCGCGGGCTGCGGCCGCCGGCCGGACGACACGCGCGCACGCCCCCTCGACGCCCGAGGACACGACCGTCGCCGCCGAGGGGACGGTCGTCGACGGGGAGAACGAGAGGAACAGCGCGGAGAACGACAAGGACGCGGGCGGCGAGGAGCACCCGGCCGACGCCGCGGACCGCGGCGAGCGGCGCACGGTGAGCGGCGAGACCGGCGCGGGTGACGGACAGACCGCCGCGGGTGACGAACAAGCGGACGCGGGTGACGAACAGACCGTCGCCAGTGACGAACGAGCGGACGCGGGTCACGAACGCGTCACCGCCGTCCGGCGGGTGTCCGCCTCGTCGCGCCGCTGGCGAACCGTGCAGTTCGCCGCCTGCGCCGCCTCGTTGGCCGTCGCGCTCACCGCCGGGGCCGTGGTCGTCGGGGCCGTCAGGAGCGGCTCGGGCGCCACCGTCGCCGCCGCGCCGAGCGGCGTCTCCCCGCAGCTCCTCGCCAGTGGCGACCTGGACACGAGCATCACCGCGCTGCAGGCCCATCTCCGGGCCCAGCCCAAGGACTTCGGCGGCTGGGCGACGCTCGGACTGGCGTACGTGGAGCAGGCCCGCACCAAGGGCGACCCCTCCCGCTACCCCCAGGCGCAGCAGGCGCTGGACCGCTCCCTGAAGCTGCGCCCCGGCAACGAGCCGGCGCTCGCGGGACGGGCCGCCCTCGCCGCGGCACGGCACGACTTCGCCGGCGCCCTGTCCCACGCGGACACGGTGCTCGAGGAGAACCCGTACAGCGAGCGCGCCCTCTGCTCCCGTATCGACGCGCTCGTCGAACTCGGCCGCTACACCGAGGCGTCGAAGGCCGCCGACCTGGCCGACTCGCGCCGCCCGGGGGTCCCCGTCTTCACGCGGTACGCCTACGTGCACGAGCTGCGCGGCGACGTGAAGACAGCCCGCCGGGTCCTCGAACAGGCACTCGGTACAGCGACCAGCCGGGGCGACATCTCGTACGTGGCCAGTGCGCTCGGCCAGCTCGCCTGGAACCAGGGCGAGTACACGGACGCCCTCACGTACTACGCGCGGGCACTGGCCGCCGACGACACCTACCTCCCGGCTCTGGAGGGCCGCGCCCGCGCCCAGGCCGCCCGGGGCGACGATGCGGCGGCGATCAAGGGCATGGAACAGGTGGTGGAGCGCTATCCGCTGCCCCAGCCCCTGGTGGAACTCGGCGAGTTGTACGAGGCACGGGGCAATCCGGGCGACACGCGGAAGGCCCACGACCAGTACACGCTGGTGGACGCGTGGATCGCGCTCGCCCACTCCTACGGTGTCGACGCCGACCTCGACACCGCCCTCGCCGCCGCCGATCACGGCGACCGCGGGGCCGCCCTGAAGGCGGCCCGCGACGAATGGGCCCGCCGCCACACCGTGCACACGGCGGACGCGCTCGCCTGGGCGCTGCACGTCAACGGCCGTGACGCGGAAGCCCTTCCGTACGCCCGCAGGGCCACCGCCACCGGATACCGCAACGCGTCCTTCCTCTACCACCGCGGCATGATCGAGCGCGCCACCGGTCACGGGAAGGAGGCCCGCGCCTCGCTGAAGGCGGCCCTCGGCCTGAACCCGGGTTTCTCCCCCCTGGGCGCCCGCGCGGCCCGTAAGGCGCTGGAGGACGACAAGTGACGCCGCGCCGACTGTTCGCCTCGTGCGCGGCCGTGCTCACCGCCGCCTGCGCCCTCGTCCTGGTGCCCGGCGGGGCCGCGAGCGCGCATCCGCTGGGCAACTTCACCGTGAACCGCTACGACGGACTCGTCGCCGCCCCGGGGCAGTTGCGCGTCGACCACGTCGAGGACCTCGCCGAGATCCCGGCCACCCAGGCGAAGCCCGACATCGAGAAGCTCGGTATGGCGGACTGGGCCCGGCACCGCTGCGAGACGGCGGCGCACGGCAGCAGGGCCAGTGTCGACGGGCGGGCGGTCCCGCTCACCGTCGCCGCGAGCCGGGCGAGGCTGCGACCGGGACAGGCCGGACTCGACACCCTGCGTGTCGAGTGCCGGCTGACGGCCCCTCTCCCCGAGGCGGCCACGGTGTCGCTGGGCTTCCGCGGCGCCGGGACCGACCGGGGGCCGGGCTGGCGCGAGATCACCGCGCGCGGCGACCGGATGACGCTCACCGCGTCGGACGTACCGGGGAAGTCGGTGTCCCGGGAACTGACCAGCTACCCCAAGGCGCTGCTCTCCTCCCCCGCCGACACCTCGGTCGCCTCCCTGCGGATCCGCCCCGGCGGCGCCGCCCTCGCCGAGGAGGGACCGGCCGCTCCCGGTGCCTCCGTCCTCCCGCGCGGCGCCGACCGCTGGACCCGGGCCCTGGACAACCTGGTCGCCCGGCACGACCTCACCCTCGGCTTCGCCTCGCTGGCCCTGCTCGTCTCGGTCGGTCTGGGCGCGATGCACGCGCTCGCGCCGGGTCACGGCAAGACCTTGATGGCCGCGACGGCGGCGGCCCGGGGCGGCCGGGCGGGCCTGCGCGACGTGCTGCCGCTGGCCGCCTCGGTCACGGTCACTCACACCCTGGGTGTCGTCGCCCTCGGCCTCCTGGTGACGGCCGGCTCCGCCGCCGCGCCCTCCGTGATCGCGTGGCTGGGTATCGCGAGCGGCGTCCTGGTGACGTGCGCCGGTGTCACGCTCGTACGGCGCGCATGGCGCAACAGGGCACCCGGACACGGTCTCCCGCCGGGGCTCCGCCGAGGCCGCGCACACGACCACGACCACGACCACGACCATGGCCATGACGGCGACCACCACGACCACAGCCATGAACACGGCCAAGGCCTCGACCATGATCACGAGCATGGCCACGAGCACCCCCACAGCCCCACGCACGACCACTCCGACCTCGCCGGCCATCCCCACGAGCACGCCGAGCGGCACGAGCGCCCGCTGGTACTCGCGCACGCCCACGCGTCCGCCGTCGCGACGGTCCAGGACGGCGCGCACCACCCCCACAGTGCGCCGCCCCGGCAGCCGCACCACCCCGATCACCACCATCACGACCACGACCACCGTCCCGACCCCGACCACGACCACCCGCACGGCCGCGCCGTCTCGCCGGCCCTCGAACACACCCACGGCGGCTTCACCCACACCCACGCCGTGGCCCCGACGATCCGGGGCACGATCCTGCTCGGCTTCGCCGGCGGGCTCGTGCCCAGTCCGTCCGCCGTCGTCGTCCTGGTCGGCGCCGCGGCTCTGGGACAGGCGTGGTTCGGCCTGCTCCTCGTGCTCGCGTACGGCGTCGGGCTGGCCCTGACACTGACCGCGGCCGGGTTCGCCGTCGTCAAGCTCGGCAGTGGCCTCAACCGGGCGCTGGCGAAGCGTCCGCGGTGGGCCGCGGGACCCGCCGCGGTTCTGATCCGCAGGACCGCGCCGCTGGGTTCGGCGTTCGTCGTCGTGGCCCTGGGGCCGGATTGGTGTTCAAGGGGGCGGCATCCGCACTCGGTTGAGCTACTTTTGTGGAGAAATCACGCGGATGCGCGACGGATACGAATGGGGGGACACCCGTGTCCGAAGAGCCGGCCGGTGAACGTCTGATCGCGAACCGCTATCGCCTTCTCTCGCCTCTGGGCCAGGGCGGCATGGGGACCGTGTGGCGTGCCCGGGACGAGGTGCTGCACCGCGAGGTCGCGGTCAAGGAGGTCCGCGCGCCCGCCGGGCTCATGGGCGCCGAGGTCGAACGGATGTACGCGCGCCTGGAGCGCGAGGCCTGGGCCGCGGCCCGGGTGCCGAACCGCAACGTGGTCACGGTGTACGACGTGGCGACGCAGGACGGCCGCCCCTGGATCGTCATGGAACTCATCCGCGGGATCTCCCTCTCCGACCTCCTGGACGCCGAGGGGCCGCTCTCCCCGCAGCGCGCCGCGCACATCGGGGCCGAAGTGCTCTCCGCACTGCGGGCCGCGCACGAGGCGGGGGTCCTGCACCGCGACGTGAAGCCGGCGAACGTCCTGTTGTCGAACGACGACCGGGTGGTGCTCACGGACTTCGGTATCGCGACGGTCGAGGGCAGTTCGGCGCTGACCATGACGGGCGAGGTCATCGGCTCGCCCGAGTTCCTCGCCCCGGAGCGGGCGCTCGGCCGTACGCCGGGGCCGGAGTCGGACCTGTGGTCGCTCGGGGTGCTGCTGTACGCGGCGGTCGAGGGCAACTCGCCGTTCCGGTACGACACCCCGCTCAACACGCTGCGCGCCATCGTCGACGAGCCGCTGCCACCGCCCCGCCGGGCGGGACCGCTGGCTCCTGTGATCGAGGGGCTGCTGAGGAAGGACCCGGCCGAGCGGACGAGCGCGGCGCGGGCGGAGAGCGATCTGCGGATCATCGGCGCGGGCGGCTCCCCGGCCGCGGGCCCCCCCTCCGCGAGCCTCCGGACGCCGACGGTCTCCGTCTTCCCGCAGCCCGCGCAGGGTCCGCCGCGCCCGGACCACGACACGCCGTATCCGCAAGGGCCGACGCAGGGCTATCCGTCGTTCCCGCCCGCGAGCGACTCCCCGGCCTCAGCACAGCCCGTCCGCGACCGCCGGGCGGCCGCCGCGGTGATCGCGGGGGTGGCCGCGCTCGTCCTCGCCCTGGGCGGACTGACGTACGCCCTGATGAACCACGACGGCGGCGGGGACGGCACCACCAGCTCGAGCAGCAAGGGAACCGGCGGCAGCACGGACAAGGCTGCGGGCGGGGGCAGTTCACCGTCGGGAAGCGGCGCGAGCGGTGACCCGGCGTCCGGCGGCGCCTCCCCGGCGACCACCTCGCCCGGCGGCGACCGAACGACGACGCCGCCCGCGCAGTCGGTACGGGTGACGGTGGTGGGCGCGCACACCGACTACTCCGGTGCCTGTCCGCCGCCGCAGGCCCAGGCACCCGTCTTCACCGCGACGTTCACGGTGGGCCGGGTACCGGCGCGGGTCGAGTACCGCTGGGTGACGGAGACCGGCGAGGTCTCCGACCCGGGCTGGAAGACCCTGTCGTTCTCCGCGGGTGACGACAGGACCGCGCGGAAGTCGGTCGTCGTCACGACGTACGACACGAGCGGTACGTACCGGAACGCGATCGGGGTGGAGGTCCGCAGCCCGGTGCACACCACGTCCGACTCGGTGCCGTTCTCGGTCACGTGCGTGACGGAGACCCCGTCGGACGGGGCCTCCGCTTCCGCCTCGCCGTAGGGACCGTCAGGCCACGCCGGCGAAGACCGGCAGATAGCCGCCGGAGTGGCCGGCCGCGGTCGGATGGTACGACTCGGTGATGTTCAGCAGGTTGAGACTGTGCAGCCAGGCACTGCCGGAGCAGAGCTCGTGTCCGGTGAAGGTGGTCCTGACGTCGCCGAAGGTGAAGCCGTGGTCGGCGGCGCGCTTGGCGATGGCACTGTCCAGGTAGTCGGCGGCGCCGTTGATCGCGGCGCGCTTGGTGCCGGAGAGGCCGAGGCAGGTCGCGCCCAGCTTGTAGAAGCGGGGGTATCCGAGCACCACCACGTGTGCGGCGGGTGCTTTGGCGCTGATCGCGGAGTAGACGGAGTCGAGCTGACCGGGAAGCGTCGATTCGACGTACGCCTTGGCGGTGGCGATCCGGGACAGACAGCCGCTGTCGGAATTGAGTACGCAGGTGGTCATGACGTCGGCGAAGCCGGCGTCATTGCCGCCGATGCTGATCGAGACGAGGCCGGTGGAGGAGTTGAGCGGGCCGAGCTGGCTTGCGAGGACATCACCCGTACGAGCGCCCGAACAGGCCGTGAAGGCGAACGACGAGGGTGAATGCGCGGCGGCCCACAGGTAGGGGTACGACTTCGTGCTGCGCAGGCAGTCGCCGCTGGAGCTGATGTAGCTGTCGGCGCCGACCCCCGAGGAGTAGGAGTCACCGAGGGCCACATAACCGGTGGCGGCCGCGGTGGGGGACGCCTGCGCCGCCGCTGCCCCGGTGAGGGCACCGCCGACGGCGAGGAGGAGTGAGGCCACGTATGCCGTAATTCGGGAACGTCTCATGGAACCTCCCTTTAGCAGGATCTCTGCCACAACTTTGGTAGCAGCTACGCGTGTTGACAGGAAGTGTCCATGCCAAAGAATTCCGCAACAGTCGGGACCGCGGCACCGCGCTCACCGGCGGCATCGTGGTTGCATGTTCATGTCCGCAACCAACCCGAGGGCCACCGCACGCAGTTCGTCCGGCGCGGGTGGCGGCTTCGAGAATCGCCCGCGGAACAGGGCCGTCACAGGTTTGAAGTCGCCCAAGAAGCCCGTATCAGTGCCCACCGCATCTTGACGGCCGCCAGCCGCCTGCGCGACATTGAAGCCCGGCATCCGGCGCTTCGGGGGGCAAAGTCGCCAATGCAGACCATAGGCATCAAGTCACCTTCACCAGACAGCGACGAGCGGTCGGGACAGGATCCGGGAAAGGACCTGATCCCCTTGCTCGCGGGCGTGGCTGTGGCCGTCGCGGGAGTCGGCGCGGCGCTCGCGCTCGCCGACGTGGACTCCTCGCTGCGCGGCCCGTTCACGCTGTTCTTCCTGCTCGCCGCGCCCGGGGCCGCCGTCGGGGCCGCGCTGCGCGGGCTGGATCCCTTCGCCCGCACGGTGGTGTCCGTCGCGGGAGCGATCGCCGTCGATCTCCTCGTCGCCCAGGGCATGCTGGCGGTACACCGCTGGTCGGTCCCCGGCGGGGTCGTGGCCGTGACCGCGATCAGCTCCCTCGCTCTCCTGCTGGTACTGGTACGGCGGCTGCGCGTCCGTACCACGAGAAGACGGACTTCCTGAAGTGGACATACGCGTGTACCGTCCCGGCGAGCTGAGCACCGCCGACCGGGCGGCCTGGACGGCTTTGCAGTCGAAGGCCCATCTGAACGGCTCGCCGGAGCTGGCGAATCCTTTCCTGTCCCCCGAGTTCACTCTCGCGGTGGGACGCTGCCGGCGCGGCGTGCGGATCGCGGTGGCCCGCGAGGACGGCGAGCCCACGGCGTTCTTCCCGTTCCAGAGATCCACCACCGGCGTGGGACGGGCCGTCGGCCTCGGCGTCTCCGACTGCCAGGGCCTGGTGCACCGCCCCGGGTTCGCCTGGGACGCCCAGGACCTGCTGCGGGAGTGCGGACTCGCCGTATGGGAGTTCGACCATCTGGTGCAGGGCCAGCCGTCGTTCGAGGCGGGCGCCTCCGGCACCTTCCCGTCACCGGTCATGGACGTCGACCAGGGCTACGAAACGTATCTGCGCCAACTGCGCGCCCAGTCACCGAAGTTCACCCGCACCACACTCGCCAAGGAGCGCAGGCTCGGCCGGGACGCCGGCGAGGTGCGCTACGTCCACGACGAGCGCGATCCCGCGGCCCTGCGCACCCTGATGGACTGGAAGTCCGCGCAGTACCGCAGAACCGGGCGCAGCGACCGCTTCGCGCACGCCTGGATCAACCGTCTGGTGCTGCAGCTCTTCCACACCCGCTCCGAGTCGTTCGCGGGCATCCTGTCCGTGCTGTACGCCGACGGGAAACCGGTCGCCGCGCACTTCGGCCTGCGTACCGAGCGGGTCCTCGCCTGCTGGTTCCCTGCCTACGATCCGGCGTTCGCGAAGTACTCACCGGGACTGATCATGCATTTGCGGATGGCGGAGGCGGCGGCGGCCGACGGAATTGCCTATCTTGATCTGGGGCGGGGCCAGAAGGAATACAAGGACTCCCTGAAGACACGGGAACTCTCCGTGTCCGAGGGGTGGGTGACCCGGCGTCACCCGGTAGCGGTCGGACACCGGGCGCGGCGCGCTCCGGTCCGGGCGCTGCGCAACATGGTGCTGTCGCGGCCGGAGCTCTTCGAGCCCGCCGACAGAATTCTCAAGCGGATGGGGAAAATCCGTTCGAGTCGTTAGGTAACGGCCAAACCAACAAAAACGTGGGGGCACGTTCCAGGCCTTGCCATAGAGACACAATCGTCAATATCGTCATACATCTCACCCGCATCGGACCGTCATGCGTATGCGATCTAGGGGAGGGCTCAAGATCGCGAAGAGGGTCGGACGCGGGGCGCGGTAGGGGGGTGCCGTGCTCGGTGACCACACTTGTGCCGAGCCGTGCCGCGCGGTCGGCTTCCGTTTTTCCGAGAGCCGGCCAGCTTTGCCAGCTCACCCGGCATGCACGGAGATCCCTTTCGGCATGCCGTAAGTGAGAACCCCCCTTTCGAACCGGAAAAAGAGCCGGACCGCCCAGGGGCGGGCGGTCCACCGGACGAGAGGGACCAGACTCATGAGCTCAGTCCTGCGCCCAGCCATTTCGGGCGATGATCCGTTAGCGGTCGGCAAATACCGGCCGATCTCCTCTCACCTGGCCATTGCGCCACCGGTGAGTGTGGTGATTCCCGCCATGAATGAGGCGGAGAATCTCCCCTACGTCTTCAAGACGCTTCCCGGCTGGATCCACGAAGTGGTTCTTGTGGACGGCAATTCCACCGACGACACCGTGCGGGTGGCCCGCGAACTGTGGCCCGACGTCAAGGTCGTCGAGCAGCGCGGCAAGGGCAAGGGCGACGCGCTGATCACCGGGTTCGAGGCGTGCACCGGCGACATCATCGTGATGGTCGACGCGGACGGCTCGGCCGACGGACACGAGATCGTGTCCTATGTGTCCGCGCTGGTGTCCGGGGCGGACTTCGCGAAGGGCTCGCGGTTCGCCAACGGCGGCGGCACGTCCGACATGACGCCCGTGCGCAAGCTCGGCAACAGGGTGCTGTGCGCGGTCGTCAACGCCAAGTTCGGCGCCCGCTACACCGATCTCTGCTACGGCTACAACGCGTTCTGGCGGCACTGCCTGGACGAGATCGACCTCGACTGCACCGGCTTCGAGGTCGAGACCCTGATGAACATCCGGGTGGTCAAGGCGGGTCTCAAGGTGCAGGAGATCCCCAGCCACGAGTACCTCCGTATCCACGGCGCGAGCAACCTGCGCGCGGTGCGGGACGGGTTGCGGGTCCTCAAGGTCATCCTCAGGGAGCGCTCCAACCGGCGCGCGCTGCGCCGCCGGCCGCACGCGTCCCAGCTCGACTCGCGTCAGGGAGAGGTGTCTTGAGCAGTCCCGACATCTCCGTGGTGGTCTGCGTCTACACCGAGGACCGCTGGGAGGACATCCTCGCGGCGGTCTCCTCGGTGCGGGCGCAGTCACTGCCCGCCCTGGAGACGCTCCTCGTCGTGGACCACAACGCCACGCTGCTGGAGCGGCTCGGCAGGGAGTACAAGGAGACCGACGCGGTGCGGGTGCTCGCCAACGCGGGCCCGCGCGGTCTGTCCGCGGGCCGCAACACCGGGATCGCCGCCGCCCAGGGCGAGATCATCGCGTTCCTCGACGACGACGCCGTGGCCGAGCGGGACTGGCTGCGGCACTTCGCCGCGGGGTACGCGGACCCGCGGGTCATGGCCGTCGGCGGCCGCACGATGCCGATCTGGGCGTCGGGCCGCCGTCCGGCCTGGTTCCCCGAGGAGTTCGACTGGGTGGTGGGCTGCACGTACAAGGGCCTGCCGCGGGGAAGGGTACGAGTCCGCAACGTCCTCGGCGGAAACGCTTCTTTCCGCCGTACCGCGTTCGACGCGGCGGGCGGCTTCGCGACCGGCATCGGACGCGACGGCGACAAACGTCCGCTGGGCTGCGAGGAGACGGAGCTGTGCATCCGTCTCACCCGCGCCAGGCCGGACGCGATCCTGCTCATCGACGACCGCGCGGTGATCCACCACCGGGTGCCGACGGCGCGTGAGCACTTCGCGTACTTCCGCACCCGCACCTACGCGGAGGGCCTGTCCAAGGCCCTGGTGGCCCGCAGCGTCGGCGCCGCGAAGGGCCTGGAGTCCGAGCGCCGTTACACCACCCGCGTCCTGCCCGCCGGAGTCGTGCGCGGCGTGCGCGACGCGGTACTGGCCCGCCCGGGCGGCGCGGGCCGCGCCGGCGCCATCGTCGCCGGGGTGCTCACCGCCGCCGGCGGGTACGTACTCGGCAGTCTCCGGGCCCGCAGGGGTGGGGCGGTGTTCTCGGTGGTGGAGATCGGGGACGGTCCGGGGCGCGAGGGGGCGGCGGCATGAGAAGAGGACCCGTGTCCGGCACGGGGCGCCACGGCGGGACGCGGCACGCGCGCGCCCGCGCGGAAGGCGGCGCCCCGTGAGCGACTCCCCCGTGCCCATCCTCATGTACCACTCGGTCGCCGCCGCGCCCAACGACGCGACGCGCGCCCTTTCCGTCGCGCCCGAGGCGTTCGCCGAGCAGATGGCGCTGCTCGGGGACCGGGGATTCACCCCGGTCGGCACGGCGGAGCTGGCGGCGGGGTGGCGCTTCGGCGCCGCCCTGCCCGCCCGGCCCGTCCTGATCACCTTCGACGACGGATACGAGGGCGTGCACCGGCACGCCCTGCCCGTGCTCGCCAAGCACGGCTTCGCCTCGACCCTGTTCGTCTCGACGGGCTGGCTGCGCGGGGCGTACGACACCGGGGGCGGCCTCGACACGATGCTCAGCTGGGACCAGGTACGCGAACTCGCCGCCGAACAGGTCGAGATCGGCGGGCACAGCCACACGCACCCGCAGCTGGACCAGATCGACGACGACGCGCTCCGGTTCGAGGTGCGGCGCTGCCGGGAGATCGTCGCCGACGAACTGGGCACCCGGCCCAGCTCGTTCGCGTACCCCTACGGCTACTCGAGCCGCCGGGTGCGCCGCGCGGTACGGGAGGCGGGCTTCGCCCAGTCCCTCGCCGTCGGCAACGCCCTGGCGCGCCGCCGGCAGGGCCCGTACGCCCTGGAACGCGTCACCGTGCGCCGCAGCACCGGTGTCGAGGAGTTCGAGCGGCTCGTCGAGGGCCGTGCGATCGCCCGCGGTTTCGCCCGGGACCGTGCCCTGACCAAGGGGTACGCCATGGTCCGAAGAGCACGACAGGTCCGCCGGAAGGCCATTCGTTCCCGTGTCTGACACGACGACCACAGCACAGGCCTCCTCGCCCACGGCCGAAGCGCCCGAACAGCGGCCGGGGCGCCGGCTCCGCCTGCCCGGGCGGGGCCGCAAGAGCGACGGCGGAGGCAACCAGCTGTTCCGCAACGCCTACGCCCTGATGCTCAACACCGGTATCTCCGCAGTGCTCGGGCTCGGCTACTGGCTGATCGCCGCCCGCTACTACTCCGACTCGGCGGTCGGCCAGGGATCCGCCGCGATCGCCGCGATGAAACTCCTCGCGGGGGTGACCGCGGTGACGCTGACGGGTGCCCTGGCCCGCTTCATCCCCGTCGCCGGGCGCGCCACCGGGCGCCTCATCTTCCGTACCTACGCGGGCAGTTCGGTGGTCGTGGCACTGGCCGCCGGCCTCTTCCTGCTCACCCTGAAACTGTGGGGTCCCTCGTACCACTTCCTGCACGGACCCCTCATCGGCCTCGGCTTCGTCCTCGCGGTCGTCGCCTGGTCGCTGCTGACGCTGCAGGACGGGGTACTGACCGGGCTGCGCAGCGCGCTGTGGGTGCCGGTGGGCAACACCGTGTTCTCCGCGGCCAAACTGGTCCTGCTCATCGGCCTCGCCGCCGCGATCCCCACCAGCGGTGTCTTCGTCTCCTGGGTCGCCGCGATCGCCCTGTCCGTCGTGCCGCTCGGACTGCTGGTCTTCCGGCGCCTGGTGCCCCGTCACATCAAGGCGACCGAGGACCGTGCCAAGCCGCCCTCTCTCAAGGAGATCGGCCGCTTCCTCGCGGGTGACTACACCGGCTCGCTGTTCTCGCTCGCCGTGGTCTACCTCGTCCCCGTGATCGTCGCCTCGCAGGTCAGCTCCGCCGACAACGCGTACTTCTACATCACCACGACGATAGGCGGCACGGTCAATCTGCTCGCCATCAACATGGGCGCCTCGCTGACCGTCGAGGGTTCGCACGACCCCGCGCGGCTCGCGGCGAACACCCGGGCCGCGGTCAGGCGGATGGCCAGGATCATGCTGCCGGTGTGCGGACTGCTGTTCCTCGGCGCGCCGTTCATCCTGCACGTCTTCGGTGAGGGATACGCGCACGCGGCGACGCCGCTGCTGCGCTGGTTCGCGGTCGGCGCGCTGCTGCGGGTCGTCATGGAGACCTACTTCGCGGTGCTCCGCGCGCAGAGCCGCACCTCCGGACTCGCCTATCTGCAGGGACTGCTGTGCGTCCTCGTGCTCGGCCTGACGGTGGTCCTGCTGCCCCGGATGGGGCTGACGGGCGCGGGCGTCGCGGAGATCTCCAGCCTCGCGGTCATCGTGTCGATCGCGGCGCCCCGGCTCTTCAAGATCGTGCGTCACGCGCCGCCCGCCGAACTGCCGCAGGGCGCGGCGCCGGACGGAGACCTCGCCGACCTCGGCGCGCGCGACGTGCCCGCGGCCGAGCCGAGCGAGCCGAAGCGGCCCGCCTGGACCCTCGACTCCGACACCCTCGCCCTCGGTATCCACGTCGACTTCGACCACCAGGAGCGCCGCCCGGACGTACGGCCGGGGCCGGGCACTCCGCCCAGCGGGACATCCACGGCGCGCCCGGACCACCGTCCGGCCTGGGCGCTGCGGCCGCAGCACCTGCCGACGCCGGCCCTGGGACTGCCGGTCGAGTCGCGGGAGCCGGGCTCGGAGGCGTCCCTGGGCCCTGCGGAGGCCCCGGAGGTGGACGCTCCCTTCGAAACACCCGTCCTCGAACGGGCGTCCTCCTTCGACGCGGACGACGACGACACGGACAGCGCCCCCTCGGGGGCGCGGGGAACCGCGCGCCCGGCCCCGGACGACCCGCGGCCGCCGGACGACCCCACGCCACCCCTCCGCGACCGCCTACGGCACCCCTCCACACCCGGCGTGCTCCTCGGCCTCCTCCTGATCTCCGCACTGCTCCTCTACTGGGTCCCCGCACTGAGCCTCGGCGACGCCTCCCTCGACACGATGGGCGGCCTCGGCCTCGTCTCCGTCCTGCCGCTGCCCACCCTCGTGGGCGCCGCCCTGCTGGTCGCGGTCTTCGCCTCGCTGCTCTGGACGAGCAGCGAGCACAAGGGACTGCTGCTCGTCACCCTGCTCGCCACCGTGGTCTCGCTGCACGCGCTGCCCGCGGTGATCGAGACCGAACCGCGGTTCGCGACGGCCTGGCAGCACCTCGGGTTCCTCGACTACATCGACCGGACCGGGTCGGCCGTGCCGGACCTCGACGCGCGCTGGAGCTGGCCCGGCTTCTTCGCGGCGGCCGCGTTCGTCGCCAGGGCCTGCGGTGCCGGCGACCTCACCGAGGTGATCCGCTGGTGGCCGCTGACCATGCAACTCCTCTACCTGGCACCGATGTTCCTGCTCGTGCGCTCACTGCGGGCGAGCTGGCGCGCCAAGTGGACCGGCATCTGGGTCTTCGTCCTGAGCGGCTGGGTCGGCCAGGACTACTTCTCCCCGCAGGGCTTCACCTATCTGCTCTACCTCGCCTTCGTGGCGATCCTCCTGGTGTGGTTCCGGGCACCGCGCGTGCTGTGGACGAAGGCACGGCCGGGCGAGGCGGAGGTCGAGCCGACCGACCGGCGTCAGCGGGCCGTGCTGCTCATGGTGCTGATCGGCCTGTTCGCGGCGAGCGTCCCGGCCCACCAGCTCACCCCGTTCGTGATGCTGGGTGTCCTCGCGGTCCTCGTCCTCGTCGGCCGCTGCGAACTGCGCGGCCTGCCCATCCTGTTCGCGGTGCTGGTCTCCGTCTGGATCGGCTTCATGGCCGAGCCGTACTGGTCCGGACACTTCAATGAGCTGTTCGGCGGGGTCGGCGGGGTCGGCAGCAACGTGTCGACGTCCGTCTCCGGCCGTATACAGGGCGGCAGTTCGACCCACAAACTCGTCCTCTACGCGCGCGTGCTGCTGGCCGGCGGCGTGATGGTCTTCGCCTGCTGGGGCTGGTGGCGGCGGCGCGACCACAAGTACCGCGAGCGGTCGCTGCTCGTCCTCACCTTCGTGCCGTTCCTCGGCTTCGGCATGCAGTCCTACGGCGGCGAAATGGCGCTGCGCGTCTTCATGTTCGCCCTTCCGGGCGCGGCGCTGCTCGCCGGGCTCGCCCTGTTCCCGCGCACCGGCGTCACCGCGAAGGAGCGGGAGAAGGACCGGGCGAGCCTCGCCCCGCTCGCCGCCCTCATGGCGGGCCTGCTCCTGATGGGCGGCTTCCTGGTGGCCCGCTGGGGCAACGAGTCGTTCGAGCGGATCAGGCCGGGCGAAGTCGCGGCCATGAAGTACGTGTACGCGCACGACGACCCGACCGTCCGGCTGCTGTGGCTGAGCAATGACACCGTGAACGACGTGACGCCCGCGATGCCGTGGGGCACGAAGGACATGGAGAAGGTGCAGTACGTGCCCACGGCGGCGCCGACCGACCCGGTCCTGGTGTCGGGTCTGGTCAAGTCCCTCAAGGACGCGGGCCCGAACTCGTACCTCATGATCAACCGCAGTCAGGTGGTCTACCTCCAGATGGACGTCGGCTACTCGGCGACCTGGCCGGCCCGGCTCGTGCACAGCCTCGACGACCGGCAGGACCTCAGGAAGGTCCTCGTCAACGCCGACGCGACGGTGTACGCGCTGCGCGAGCAGCCCGCGGGGGACATCCCGAAGGCCGAACCCGGGCCGATCGGCCCGCAGGTCACCTGGACGCCGTGGTCGGTCGTCGGGGCCCTGGCTGCCATGGCGCTCGTCGTGATGCTGACGGCGCGGGAGATCATCCGGGTGGCGGTGCGGCCGAGCGTGCGGCAGCTGCGGTGGCTGCAGAGCAGCTTCTGGTTCTCGCTGCCGCTGCTGGCGGTGCTGCTGGCCTCGCTGGTGCAGCGGTTCCTGACGATGAAGTAGCCGGGCCGCGGGGGGTGGAGCGGCTCACCGGGTGAGCCACTTCACCCCGTACGCCCCCATGACGAACCTCCGGCCGTCGACCTGTGCGCTGATCGGCCGGTTCCGGGTGTTCACCACGAGTACGGCCTTGTCGGTGGCGAGGACGCGGACGTTGGGCACGTCGTCGGCGGCGACGGACACCGTCTCGTACCTGGCCCCCGGTCCGAACGCCGCGCCGAAGCGGGAGACCAGGTCGAACATGGGCAGGGCCGCTCCCCCGTCGGCGCCGTCGGTCGGCGTCCACAGGCAGCCCTCGCAGCCGGAGCCCTTCTCCTCCTCCGGGTTCCAGTAGAAACCCGAGGTGGCACCGCCTCGGGCCATCGCGATCATGCCGGCGGCCTGCACGGCGACACGGTGGGTCTCGGACCAGCCCTTACGGTCGTCGTTGCCGTCGGCCGGCTCGACGTAGTACTCGGCCCACCACAGCGGCAGGCCGTGCGTCCGCGCCCGTACCCACTCGCTGACGGCCGTGAGCTTCCCGGTGGCTCCGAACTCGTCGGGCAGCAGGTCGTCGTCCTTGGTGTAGCTGGAGCCGTCGACGACGACGAAGTCGGCGCCCGCCTTGTGCTTGTTCCAGTAGTCGAACGCGTCGAGGACACGCTGGTCCATGGCGCCCCAGGTGCCCTTCACGGTCGTGGACGCGTTCTCCTTCTGGCGCGGGTCGAAGCTGTCCATGACGAGATACGGCCCGCCGACCATGATGTCCTTGTCGACCTTCTTCAGCGCCTTGTACACCAGGTTGTAGAGCCGCGTGTAGCCCTCGTAGTCCCAGCGGGCCTCGGCGTTGTTCCAGAAGCCCTTGAACTCGTTCCAGACGATGAAGTGGCGTACGTCCGGATAGCGCTTGGCGACGGTCGCGGCGAGCTCGGCGAAGTCCTCGTAGTGGGCGCGGTCCGGCGCGGTCTCCAGGGACGCCTGGCTCCAGTTCGTGTGGTTCGCGCCGGGCCTGCCGCCCTTCATCCAGTCCGGCGAGCAGCACAGGGTGACGACCGGGGTGCCGCCGGACTTGCGGACGAAGTCGATGCGGCGGTCCATCTCGGTGAAGTCGTAGCGGCCCTTGGAGGGCTCGGGATTGCCGGCGCCCCAGCCCATGATGTGCTGGTTCTGCGGCAGCGACCGCTTCTCCAGCAGTCCCTCGGCGCGCTCGGTCGCCGTGTCGCTGCCCTCGTCGGCGCTGTACTGGGTGTGGGTGAAGCCCCAGCCCACCGCCGGCTGCGGCGTCCCGGGCGGGGTGACCGGTGTGCCGTGCACCTTGTCCCCGTCACGGGTCGTGCCCGCGGTGCTCGCGCCGCCCCCTGGCAAGGTGTTGAGCAGGGTCACCACCAGGGCCAGAGCGGCCACTCCCACGCCGAGCAGCGCGGTGAGCCGCCACCGCTGTGCCCCCGAATTCCACCCATGACGTCCCATCATGGGCAACAGTAACGGCGCGGATCGGCCGCCGGACAGAGCTTGTGGACCCACAGGATGGCCACGTTTTCCGGGGCGGCGGCGCCCGCGGCCCCGCGGCGGGGACCCGGCCGTGCGGCCGGAAGGCGGCTGAACTGGGGCGCGTCCAGGGGAACACCGGCAACAGGCTGCGGAAATCCCGTGCGCGGGTCCCCTTGGTGACGGATCATGGCGGCATGTCTGGCAACCCACAGGACGCACTGCCGATCCGGCTCAACGTCGATGACAGCGACTCTCCGTCGGATGTCGTCGACGCGCTGTTCCTCGGCCGCTTCGCGACGGGCGAGCAACCTCACTCGCACGCGGCGAACATCGACCGGGTACGGTCCGGGGCGACCCTGCTGCCACCGGGTGCCCGTGTACTGCGCTCGGCCCGCGACGACGACCGCAGCGCGATGCTGGCGGAGGGGGACGGCTGGACCCTCCTGGTGTCCCGCTGGAACCGGGGCGCGGACATCACGGTCACCGCGACCAGCGCCGAACTGGCCGAGAAGGTCCTCGACCAGGCGACGGACGGCGCGACGGACGAACCCGAACCCCAGCCAGAGAACGTGACGATGGGCTTCTGGTACGTGTCCCCGCGTCGCGGCCCGCACCGCACCACGCGGCAGATCTCCGCGGGCACGTGGGAGGAGGTCCGGCCGAACTACACCGGCCCGGTCGCCGCCGCGATGGACAGCCTGATGAAGACGACCCCGGAGGACATCGCGGGCCGGCTCCTGCTGCTGCACGGCCCGCCCGGCACCGGCAAGACGTCGGCGCTGCGGACCCTGGCCCGCTCCTGGCGGGACTGGTGCCAGGTGGACTGCGTCCTGGACCCCGAGCGGCTCTTCTCCGACGTCGGCTATCTGATGGACATCGCGATCGGCGAGGAGGACGGCACGGGCAAGGGCCGCTGGCGGCTGCTCCTGCTGGAGGACTGCGACGAACTGATCCGCGGCGAGGCGAAACACACCGCGGGCCAGGCCCTCTCGCGCCTGCTCAACCTCACGGACGGCCTCCTCGGCCAGGGCCGCAACGTCCTGGTGGGGGTGACCACGAACGAGGATCTGGAGCGCCTCCACCCCGCCGTGGTGCGCCCCGGCCGCTGCCTCGCCCGGATCGAGGTCGGCCCGCTGACCCGGTCCGAGGCCGTCGGCTGGCTCGGCACGGAGGAGGGCGTCTCCCGCGAGGGCGCCACGCTGGCGGAGCTGTACGCGCTCCGCCGGGGCACCTCGCCCACCTCGGTCCCCGACCCACGCGACGGCGCGGACGCGGGGTTGTATCTGTAAGCCCTTCGGGGCCGGTGCGTGAGCACATCGACCGCATCGTCGACATGCGCCGCTACCAGGTGATGATCGAGAGCGCCTTCCCGTCCGATCGGGGCGGCGCCTCTGTCGGGGCAGCCCACAAGGTGAGCCCGCCCCGAGAACGTCCCGGAGCATGGTCGCCGGACTCACCTTCCGCGCCCGGCCCGCCTCTCCTTCCGGGCTGCGCGGTGAGCCGGGAGAAGCGCCCGCTAGGCGCCGTCGTCGTAGACCGCCCGCAGGGCATCCCGTACGGCGTCGAGCGCGGCGGACTCGGTCAGCGCGAGGCGGCGCACGCGCTCGGCGTACGCCTGAGCGGCCGTCGCGGCCTCGCGCTCGGCCGCCGAACCGGCGGCGGCCACGAACGTACCGTTGCGGCCCCGCGTCTCGATCACCCCGTCCGACTCCAGTGCCCGGTAGGCCTTGGCGACCGTGTTCGCGGCGAGGCCGAGCTCCTCGGCCAGCCCCCGTACCGTGGGCAGCTTGTAGCCGACCGGGAGTGCCCCGGAACGGACCTGCCCGGAGATCTGGGCGCGCACCTGCTCGTAGGGCGCGGCCCCCTCATCGATGTGGATCTTCAGCGTCACGCGGCGATTGTCCCGTACTCGCGGGGTGATGAGGGGTACCGGAGCAGAGGCAGCGGAAAAATGAGAGGTGGCCGCACCCGCCCCGCGCGTAGCGTGCGAGTCCATGACTGTGATCGTCGATGACCTCCGCCCCGACGACCGGCGGCGGACCGAGGGTTTCGCCCGTGTCCGCGACCGGGCGCTCCCCTACGTGCTGTTCACCCCCGGCTCCGTCGCGTACGACGTCACTCACGCGCATCCCGACGCCCACTACCGCCCGCTGGTCGCCGAACTGGACGGCGAGGTGGTGGGCACGGCCCAGGCCGGCATCGCGTACGACAGCCCGGAGCCCGGCCAGGGCTTCCTCAACGTGTACGTCGACCCGGACCGTACGCGCCGGGGCGCGGGCTCGCTCCTGGTGCGCGCCGCCGAGCGGCACCTCGTGGCCGTGGGGGCGACCAGGCTCTTCGCGTGGGTCCTGGACGAGCCGGACAACCGGGCGTTCGCCGAGCGGCACGGCTACCGCGCCGGCCGCTCCGCCCACTTCCTCCGGCTGGACCTGGCGGGCGCCGCCCTGCCGCCGCGTCAGGACCCGCCGCCGGGCGTGGAACTGCGCTCGGCATCGGACTTCGCCGACGACCCGCGCCCGCTGTTCGCCCTGGACGCGGAGACGTCGGCCGACGAACCCGGTGACATCTCGCATGAGTTCACGGACTACCGGGCCTGGTTGCGGGAGACCTGGCACCACCCCCTGTTCAGCGCGGAACTGACCACGGTCGCGCTCGTCGACGGCCGCCCGGCGGCCTTCAGCGCCGCCCGCACGGACGGCGGCACCCGCTACGGCACCGTGATGACGGGCACCGCCGCCGCCTTCCGCGGTCGTGGCCTCGCCAAGCTCGCCAAGAACGACTCCCTGCACCGCGCCCGCGCCGCCGGCTGCACCGAGGCGTTCACCGGCAACGACAGTGGCAACGGGCCGATGATCGCGATCAACAAGTGGTTCGGGTACGAGATCTGCGGCACGGAGGTGCGCCATGTCCGCGAACTCGGCTGACGGTCCCCGCCGTCTCGACGTCGTCCTCGTCAAGTCCGGCCGTACGAAGATCCGTTATCCGGCCGAACTGCTCCACGACGACGGCACCCGGGTCACCGTCCGCGCGCCGTGGGCGGCCGACGGCGTCCGTGACTTCGGCTTCGTACGGTTCGAGCCGGGTGACGTCCTCACCGAGCACTACTGGCGGGACCGCTGGTACGCGGTGAAGGAGGTCCGTGACGCACGGGGGGTGCGCAAGGGCTGGTACTGCGACATCACCCGTCCGGCCACCGTCTCGGGCGGCGAACTGGTCGTCGAGGACCTCGACCTGGACCTGTGGCGCTCCGCGGACGGCACGGACGTACGGCGCCTGGACGAGGACGAGTTCGCGGCGAGCGGCCTCGCGACCAGCGATCCGGCGGCCGCGGCCGCCGCGCTCGCCGCCCTCGACACCCTCGAGCTCCTGGCCCGCCGGGACGACTTCGAGACCCTGCTCGCCAGGCCGTGCCCGACCGCCCGACCGGACGAATAACGCCGCTCCGTCACCACGTGGGCACACCACGTCACGGCCGGCGAGTTCGCCCCGGGGAATTACCGCACGCCGCGCGTGGTTCCAGTTTCAACAGCGATCGACGCCGCTCGGACCTGGATTCATGTCGCCGTAACCCGCCGAGCGTCCCGCAGTGACACCGAACGCTGACAGTCAATCGTGACGCCCGCCACAGACAGATCGCGACCGATGAGGAACTCTCCCCGGAAGGGTCTACCTCCGTACGACAACGGAATCGGGTAGACGCAAGGAGGCAGCCATGCGCCGTGTGACCGTGCAGAAGCCCCTGAGCAGGTCGGACTCCCGTCGTGCGCGGGACAGGGCGGACGAGCGTCCGGCCGAGCGCCCCGAAGTGCGGAAGGACATCCACCGCACGTGGTGGCCGGACGAGTGAGCCGCCCCGGCACCACGCCGCGGAACGCGGGCCGTCAGACGAGCCGCTTGCGGTAGTGGACGCGGTCGTACGGGCCGTCCACGCGACGCTCGACGACCTCGTAGCCGTACTTCGGATAGATCTTCCGGTTCTCCCACATCATCGCGTTCGTGAAGAGCCTGACCTCGGGTAGCCCGAGCTCCCGCGCGTGGGCCTCCACGAACGCCAGCAGCCGTCGCCCGACGCCCTTTCCCCGGGCGTCCGGGTGGACGGCGATGCTGTCGAGGTACAGATGGTCCTCGTACGCCTCGACCACCACGAGACCGGTCACGGACTCCCCGGGGCCGCCGGTGACGAACACCCGCCCCGCGGCCACGTTCGCCGCGTGGTCCGCCTCCATGGGCTGCGGCACCACGCCGATGCGCGCGATGTAGGGGTGGTACGCCGCGTCGGTCACGGTCTTCACCGCGCCCACGTCCGAAGCGACGGCGCGACGGATCCCCTGTTCGTCCGAACCGTCTGTCACGGCCTGAACGTTACCCGCGTCACGACGCGTCGCAGGCGCCGGGCGAGGGAGTGGCCGGCACGGATCGAACAGACGCGGACCGACTCCCCAACCCCCCATCCTGAGCCCCCCGTTAGCCCCGCCTTAACGCGGCCATAAGGATCTCCCGCACCCGTCCCCAGCAGGCGATTTCGCGGTTTCCGGAGGCTAGTTTGCTGATCACCGCAGGTACTCCGGGCCGATCGCGCCCGCTCAGGACCGTTTCGATCGAGGAGCTCCCCCATGTCCGGTCGCCGCAGGGCCGCCAGCCTCGCCGCCGTCGGTGTCGCCCCACTCGCCCTGACCGCGCTCGCCGCCGCGCCCGCCTCGGCGCACGGTTCGATGGGAGACCCCGTCAGCCGGGTCTTCCAGTGCTACGCGGAGGGTCCCGAGAGTCCCCGGTCCGCCGCCTGCGAGGCGGCCGTCGCGGCGGGCGGCACCCAGGCGCTGTACGACTGGAACGGCATCCGGATCGGCGACGCGAACGGCCGGCATCAGCAGCGCGTTCCCGACGGGAAGCTGTGCAGCGCGGGCAACGACGAGTTCAAGGGCCTGGACCTGGCCCGCGCCGACTGGCCCGCGACGGCCGTGAGCGCGGGCGCGTACACCTTCAGGTACCGGGTCACCGCCCCGCACAAGGGCACCTTCAACGTGTACCTCACCAAGGACGGTTACGACCCGTCGAAGCCGCTGGCCTGGGGGGATCTGGATCTGGCGCACCCGGTGGCCACCAGGACCGACCCCGCCGCGACGAACGGCTACTACACCTTCTCCGGCACCCTGCCGAAGCGCTCCGGCAAGCAGCTCCTCTACGCGGTCTGGCAGCGCTCGGACAGCCCGGAGGCGTTCTACTCCTGCTCCGACGTCACCTTCGGCGGAAGCGGTGGTGCGGGCAACAGTGGTGCGGGCAACGGCGGTTCAGGCAACGGCGGTTCGGTCGGCAGCGGCTCCGGCGGCAGTGGTTCCGCCGACGGCGGTTCGGGGGGCGGCGGCGCGGGAGGCGGTGTCTCCCCCGCTTCCAGCGCGCCCGCGCCGGTCGCCTCCGCTCCCTCCGAGGAACAGATCGCCGACGGTGCCGACAAGTCGGCGGTGCGGCACGACCACCACGACGCTGCGGCCACTCCGGTCGACGCCTCCGGCACGCCCGGCGGCCCGGACGCGTCCGGGGCTTCCGCCCCTTCGGCCGATCGTCCCGAGGCGGCCGGCGCCTCGGAGAACCTCGCCGAGACCGGCGGCGACTCCGACACCCCGTACCTCGCGATCGGTGGCGCGAGCGCGCTGGCACTGGGCGCGGCGGCGCTGTTCGCCTCGGTGCACCGCCGCGCGGTGAACGGGGGCAGGCACGGTCGCTAGTGCCTGCCCCTTCCCGCCGGGCGGGAAGGACTCCGGGTCCTGTCCGGCGGCTCAGGCCGGACAGGACCCGGCACCGGGCCATCGATCAGCTGAACACCGAGGCACAGTTGGTGGTGCTGGCGTGCGCGGGATCGAGGGCGTTCGCCGCCTCGTGGAAGGCGATCCGGTCGAGGAGGCCGATCGCCGCGTGCTCGGAGATGTCGACCGGGCACAGGTCCTGCAGCAGCACGTTGTGGACGTCGGATCCGGTGAGGAACTGCGAGCGGTAGGGGGTGACCACCTCGTCGTACCTGGTGGCGATCACCGTGTAGTGGACGCCCGGGACGGTGTCGCCGCCGGCGTTGAGCTTGGTCAGGAACGCGGACCCGGCGATCTGGTCCGCGAGCGCGGGCGTGGCCGCGGACAGCAGGTCCTCGGCACCGGGGAAGTACGGCAGCAGCTTGGTGAGGCCGTCGAGGGTGGTGCCGTGGTTGTCGGGCGCGATGCCGACGAAGGTGTTCACCTTGGCGGCTCCGCCGAGGAACTTGAGGTAGTAGTGGGGCATCATGCCGCCCTGCGAGTGACCGACGAGATCGACCTTGGCGGCGCCGGTCGCGGCGAGCACCTTGTCGACATAGACCTGGAGCTGTCCGGCCGACTTGTCGATGGGACCGAGGCCGTTGAAGATCGGGACACCGGGCAGCTGCCCGTAGTCGAGCGAGAAGACGCAGTACCCGCGGTCCACCAGGTAGGGCGCGAAGGACAGCCAGTTGTCCACGGAGTTGGCGAAGGTGCCGTGGACGAGGACGACGGGGCGGGGATGGGTGGCGGAGGGGCGGCAGGAGTAGTTGTTCCAGCCGCTGCTCGGAGCGGCGGCGTGGGCGGTGGCGGCGGGGACGACCGCGACGGCGGCGGCCAGCAGCAGTGCGACGAGGGGTCTGAGCAGGCGCTTCCAGGGCAGCATCGGGTGATCTCCTTGCGGCTCAAGGGAGTGACGGCGGCGTACGCCCTGTGATCCGGATCACGAGGATGCTGTTCACTCGTCAAGTTACGAGTGAGTAGCCCAACTGTGAAGTTACGCGTCAGTAAAAACTTCCAGTGATAGTCGGTGGTGGTGATACGCGCCGCCGCGCCGTCACCAGGCGGGCCTGATCGGACCGTAGGGCGCGATCCGCAGCAGACGCTCCCGCAACACGCCCACCTCAGCCTCTCCGAGCAGCTCGGCCCACGGCCGGACGGCCTCCGCCGCCGACTCCTCCGCGGCACGCGTGCAGGCCCAGCCTCGCTCGGTCAGCACGACCAGGCGGGCGCGCGCGTCACCGGGATGCGGGTGCCGTTCCACGTACCCCTTGCGCACCAGCTCCTCGACGAGCTGGCTCGCGGCCTGCTTGGTGACCCCGAGGTGCGCCGCGAGCTCGGTGACCGTCGCCCCGTCCGGAGCGAGCCGCGTGAACGCGAAGCCGTGCGCGGGCCGCAGCCCCTCGAACCCGCGGGCGACGACGCCCTCGTGGATGCGCTGAGTCAGCTCACCGGCGGCGGCGAGCAGGGCGGCGGACAGGGCCATGGCCTCGGAGTTCTGCACGGAAGCATTGAAACACCCCCCGCCCATCGGTCAAGTGGCTTGACTATCTAGTCAACCTGCTTGACCATATGCACATGGTCAATCCACTTGACCGTTTTCGTCCAAGCGCCACGGAGGCCAGCCATGCCCGTCGTCCGCCCGTCCGACGCCGTCGTCCACGAGATCCACGGTGCCCGTTTCCTCTCGTACGCCACGCCCCTCAGCGGCAGCGAGGAGCTGTGTGCCTGGCGGGGTGAGATCCCCGCCGGGACGAAGGCCCCTGTGCACACGGTCACTCGTGAGGAGATCTTCCATCTCCTCACCGGGGAGCTGCTGATCACGCTCGACGGCCACGCCGACCGGATCACCGCGGGCGACACGGTGATCATCAACTCCGGCACGGCCTTCGGCGTCGAGAACCCGACCCGGCAGACCGCGACCTCCTGGGTCACCACGTCCATCGGTCTCCGGGCGGAGCTGGCCGACGGCTCGGTCATCATTCCGCCCTGGGCCAACTGACCCTACGGGCAGTCGGGTTCCGGGCGCGGGCGGGCGAGGATCCGCGCGGCGGGCGTCCCGGCACGGTCATGTACGGCCCTCGCCCTCACCCTCACCGTCGCTCGGGTCCGCGCCCGGTCCACGGCCCTTCGACCCCGGCGGATCCTGTCGCCCCCCGAGGTCGAAGGGGGCCACGGCAGGCAGGCCACCTGCCTCCGATTGGCCCTCCACCCGGAGCACGACGCCGGGGACACTGACGCTCAGATGCCGCGCTTGGAGGAGTCGTGATGCAGGTAGCCGTGGTCACTTTCGACGGGTTCAACGAGCTCGACAGCTTCATCGCTTCCGCGCTGATCAACCGGTGCCGCAAGGACGGCTTGGAAGCCTTCATCACGACACCGACGCCGGTGGTCACGTCGATGAACGGCGTCGAGGTGACCGGGCAGCGCCCGATGGAGTTCGTGACCGAGGCCGATGTCGTACTGATCGGCAGCGGCGTGAAGGCGCGGGACGTGGTCGCCGACGACCGGCTGATCTCCAGGATCCGGCTCGACCCGTCGCGACAGCTGATCGGATCGCAGTGCTCCGGCGCGCTGGTACTGGCCCGGCTCGGGCTGCTGGGCGGCATGCCGGTGTGCACGGACCCGAAGAGCCGGCCCTTCGTCGAGGCGTGCGACGTCACCGTGCTGGACGTCCCGTTCCACGCCGAGGGCGACATCGCCACGGCGGGTGGCTGCCTGGCCTCCCAGTACCTGGCCACATGGGTGATCACCCGCACCCTCGGGGAGGCCGCCGCGCGCGGTGTCCTCGACTACGTGGCTCCGGTCGGCGAGAACCAGGAGACGGTCGAGCGCGCCCTGCGCGCCGTCCACACGGGCGAGGCCGCACTGCGCTGACGGTGCGCGATCGGCCTTGTGGACGGCGAAGGGGGCCACTGCTGCCACCGCCTTCCCCCCGGGGGCTTGGGCGGCGCTGAGGGCGCGCCCTGTGACAGGGGACGCCCTCAGCGTGTCGCTCATCAGCCGACGCTGCCGGACTTCACGACGATCTCCCGGTGGCCGAAGGGCTAGGGAGATCGTCGCCACCGCGGACGCCGGGAGTTGGGACGACCGTGTGGTGAGTACGGTGACGGCCTTCACTGCAGGTCGGCGAGATCGTGCACGATGTGGCGCGTGGCCGGATAGAGCGCGGTGTACGACGCGTACAGGCGGTCGTAGATCTCACGCGTGTGGGCCTGGGGCCGCACCGTCGTCTCGGCCACGGCCCAGTCCGTGTCGCGCGGTACGAGTCCGAGCCCGACCGCGGAGAGCAGGGCGTCGCCGTAGCAGGCCCCGATGGTCTGTGCCGGTACCTGCTGTTCCCGGCCGGTGACGTCGCTGACGATCTGGGTCCACAGTCCGCCCTCGGTGCCGCCCCCGACCGCCACGATGCGCCGGACCGGGTCGTCGGGGTCTTCCAGGAAGTCGAGGATCTGGCGGACGCCGAACGCGATGCCCTCGTAGGCGGCCCGGAACAGGTGCCCACGTGTGTGGCGCAGGGTGAGGCCCGCCACCACGCCTCGGGCGTGCGGGTCGAAGATCGGGGTCCGCTCACCGGCGAAGTACGGGAGCATCAGCAGGCCGTCCGAACCGGCCGGCACGGCTTCGGCCTCGGTGACCAGGGTGTCGAAGGACTCTCCTCCGGTGACGTCCTGGAGCCACCGTGTCAGGGACCCCGAGGTGGACATCCCCGCGGCGATGGTCCGTCGGCCCGGTTCCACTCCTGCCGTGGTCCACAGTTTGGGGTGCACCCGGTACGTACCCAGCACCTGGACGAAGAACAGCGTGGAGCCGTACATGAGCATGAGGTCGCCGGGATGCCGTACACCGGCGGAATGGGCCTCGGCCCAGGCATCGATCGTCCCGGCGGAGACAGGGGTGCCGACCGGGATCCTCGTGGCCTCCGACGCCGCGGCGGTCACTGTTCCCACGACCTCGTGAGGGTGGACGAGTCGCGGCATCTCCAAGTGGCCCACGATGTCCGGGAGCCAGTCCTGCGCCCAGGATCCGGCATGGATGTCGTACAGCGGGTCGCATTGGCTGGCCGTGTGGTGGTCGAGTACGTAGGCGCCGGTGAGCTTGGCGGCCAGATAGGAGTGGGAGTTGTACCACCTCGTTCCGCGAGCCCATTCCCGTGGCTCGTTGCGCTGCATCCACAGCATCTTCGGGCCCACGGCCTGGGTGCTGAGTGCCTTGCCGCAGCGCCCGAGGACGGTGTCGGCGCCGAGCCGCTCGGTGAGGTCGCGGATCTCCCGCTCGGCCCGGCCGTCGATGCCGTAGAGGATGGCCGGCCGCACGGGCTCCGCGTCGCTGTCGCAGACCAGCAGGCAGGGGCCGACACCGCTGACGCAGAGTCCGGCGAGGGTGTGGGGACCGATCCGGTCCATCAGCTCACGGGCCACCGCGGTGAAGTCGCCCCACCAGACTGCGGCGGCGTCCACTTCGGCCCAGGACGGTCTGGGCAACGACATGGTGTGAGGGCGGACGGAGGTCGCGACCACGGATCCGTCCAGAGTGGTGAGTACGCCCTTGGTGCTGGCGGTGCCCGTGTCGATACCCAGCACGAGTTCGCTCATGGCAGTGTGTCCGTTCCGTCGTCGAAACCGTGGGAGGAATCCTGCGAGGACAGGATGCGGGCGTGGACCGACGGGCGCTCGAAACGCGGGACAGTTCATCGGGTTCTCGGCGCGAACGGTCAGTTCGCCAGAGCGGCCGGCCGTACAGCCTCCGGCCCGAAACGTCGACGGGCGCGGTCTGCGGCGGCTTCGGCCGCGCGGGCGCGGGCATCGCCGGGGTCCAGGGAGAGCTGCCGGCAAGCGCCGTCGGCCGGCCGCAGCCCGTCGGCACGGATCGCGAAGGCGCGGACCCTCGCACGCTGCAGCCCGAGGGAGGTCAACAGCCCCAGGGCTGTCGCGGCGAGGGCGGGTGAGTGGTTGGTGGGTTCCGGCAGCGCACGCGTGCGCGTGGTGGCGCTGCGGTCGGCGTACCGCACCGTGAGAGTGAGCCGGTCGGCGACCTGACTCTCACCACGCAGACGTTGGCCGATCCGGTCGGCGAGCCCCAGCACCGCGCGGTGATGCTGGGCAGGATCGAGGGAGTCCCGCTCCAGCACGAGGTCGGCCGACAGATGCGCTGCCGGTTCCGAGGGGGTGACCGGCCGGGGGTCGCGGCCGCGGGCGCGCTCGGCCAGCAGCCGGGCGGGGCCCGCGCCGAGAAGTCGCTGCAGGGTTCCCGCCGGCAGGTCGACGATCTGGCCGATGGTGTGCAGGCCGTACCTGCGGAGCGTCTCCGCGGTGGTGCGGCCGATTCCGGGAAGAGCGGTGACCGGCCTGGGATACAGCCAGTCGGCCACGTCAGCGAGGGGAACCCAGGTGGTCTCGCCCGGCGCGGACGCGTCGGCCGCCATGGCCGCCAGCATGCGGTTGTTCGCGAGCCCGGCACTGCTGTCGATGTCGTAGAGGGCCTTCAGTCTGATCTTCGCCGTCTGGACCATGTCGTACGGGGACAGTCCGAAGTACCGCAGCGCCGATGTCAGGTCGAGCTGGACGGCGTCGGGCGGAACGGCCTGGACGTGCGGTGTGATACCGGACATCAGTTCGATTATATCGGCGTACTGATCCTCGTTCAGCGAGGCGTGCGGGTGGAGGTGGGCGATGTACCGCTGACGTGCGTTCATCCCGCTCCTCGAGTCCATCCCGTTCATCCCGTTCATCCCGTTCATCCCGCGCTCCCCGGGCTTCGGTGGCCGAACTTCTTCAGGTCGGCGGAGCGGCTGCCGGCGGGCTGGAGGTCGGCGTAGGGGTGCAGGCGAGCGCCCGCGGTGCCGTCGGCCAGGGTGCGGCGCGGCTGGGCGGGCTTCGGGTGCGACCGTCCCGCAGCCGGCTGGGCCGGGGTCGGGTGCGGGTGCTCGGCGCCGAGGAGGGCGAGGGCGGCCTCGGGGCCGTTGTCGCGGCGGGCGGCGGCGATCTCGTCCAGGTCCCAGGCCATGGTGCCGACGACGGTACGGCGGGTGCCGCGCACCTGGACCGTGCCGCGCACCAGCAGCAGCCCGCTGTGGAAGACGGTGTACGCGCAGGCCGGGTGGGAGTCCTCGAAGAAGGCCAGGTCGACCAGGCCGGAGCCGTCCTCCAGCGTCACGAAGATGACCCGCTTGCCGCTGGCGATCGGCGGGGTCTGGGTGGAGGCCCGCACACCGGCGACCAGGACCTGCTGTCCGGCGCGCAGCCCGGCCAGGTGCGCCGCGTCGGTCGCGCCGATCTCCCGCAGCAGCCGGTGGTGGTGCTCCATCAGGTGCTTGGAGACGTCGATGCCCAGGGTGCTCAGCTCGGCACTCAGGGCTTCGCGTCCGGTCATCTCCGGCAGGCCGCTCGGCTCCGCTCCCCCGGGCGCGCTTGTGTCGAGGGGCAGTTGGCCCGAGCCCGCGGTGCGGTGACGGGACTGCCGGTGCAACTCGGCCATCTGCAGCAGCAGATCGCGCCGGGTGAGCCGGCCGTCGTGCAGGCAGGTGAGCGCGCCGATCTCGGCGAGGCGTTCGGCGACAGGTCTGCCGGGACGGGCCCGCTGCCAGAAGTCCGACAGGGATCCGTACGGCTGCCCCGCCTCGATACGCGCGCACTCGTCCTCGCTGATGCCGTGCACGGCGGACAGGGCGAGTCGTACACCCCACTGATCTCCGTCTGCCTTCTCCACGGTGTGCTTCACCTTGGAGTGGTTGATGTCGACGGGCAGGACCGGCACGCCGCGGCGGCGGGCGTCGGAGACCAGGACGCGCTTGGGCCACATCCCGGGGTCGTGTTCGAGCAGGCCGGCCAGCAGGAACGCCGGATGGTGCGCCTTGAGCCAGGCGCTCTGCAGGGCCGGTACGGCGAAGGCCACCGCGTGCGCACGGCAGAACCCGTACGCGCCGAAGGCCTCGACGGTCTTCCAGACCTCGTCCCGGACCGCCGCACTGTATCCACGTGCGCGTGCCAGACCGTGGAACCAGTCCTTGATCTTCGGCAGCCGCTCCTTGTCGCCGAGCGCGCGCCGGGCGATCTCGGCCATCGCGCGATCACAGCCGGTCATCACATGCACCGTCTCGATGATCTGCTCGTGCCAGATGGTCACGCCGTAGGTGTCGGAGAGGACCGGCTCCAGGTCCGGGTGGGCGTAGGCCGGCGAGCCGCCGTGGCGGGCGGCGATGTAGCGCTCGGGCATGCCTCCGGCGACCGGTCCGGGACGGAAGAGACTGATGTCGGCGATCACGTCCTGCGGATCGCGGGGCTGCAGCCGGGACAGAAGATCCTGCTGGCCCGGCGACTCGAGCTGGAACAGGCCCAGGGTCTGGCTCTCCTGGATGAGCTTGAACGCGAAGACGTCGTCGAGCGGCACCTGCTCGGGGTCGTCCAGGTCGATGTGGTCGCCGGTGGTCCGTTCGATCTCGGTGACGGCGTGGGCCATCGCGGACTGCATCCGGACGCCCAGGACGTCCAGTTTGATGTTGCCCAGCGCCTCGATCTCCTCCTTCGCCGCCATCGCCATCGGGTAGTCGCCCTGGGGGGTGGGCTGCACGGGCAGGCGGTCCAGGAGCGTCGCGTCGCTGATGACCACGCCGCAGGGGTGCATGGCCATGCCGTGGACCAGCGAGTCGAGGCCCTCGGCGAGCTCCCACAGCGGCCCGTAGCGGTGCGCCTCGGCCGCCAGCCGTCGCAGTTCGGGCAGTTCGGCGAGCGCGCCGGTGATGTCGGCGGCCCGCAGGTGCGGGAAGCTCTTGGCGATCCGGTCGACGTCCGCGGGCGCGATGCCGAGGGCGAGGCCGGTGTCCCGCAGGGCCCGGCGTGCCCGGTAGGTCTCGGGCATGGCGGTGACCGCCACCCGTTCCTTGCCGAACCTTTCGAAGATCACGTCGTAGCACTCCAGCCGACGGGCGGACTCCACGTCGATGTCGATGTCGGGCAGCGAGGCGCGGCGCACGCTGAGGAAACGTTCGAACAGCAGGCGGTGGTCGAGCGGGTTGGCCGTCGCGATGTCCAGCGCGTGGCAGACCATCGACCCGGCGCCCGAACCGCGGGCCGCGACACGGATGCCCTTGGCCCGGATGTCGGCCACGACCTGGCCGACGGCGAGGAAGTACGAGTCGTAGTTCAGCTCGGAGATCACGGCGAGCTCTTCGTCCAGCCGGCCGAGCACCGCCCGGTCGTGGTCGAGGCCCCGCCGGGCCAGGCCGGCCTCGCACTGCCTGCGCAGCAGTTCCGCGGCTCCTCGCGCGACGGGCTCGGCGCCGAAGACCGAGGGTTCCGGGAAGTGCGCGACGCCCAGCCCGAGGTCCGCTCGGGGATCGACGGCGCACGCGGCCGCCGTGTCGGCGGTGTCCGCCATCAGCCGGCGGGCCCGCCGGACGTCCGCTCCGGCGCATTCGGCGACCATCCGCGCGACGGCCGCCATTTCTCTCTCACCCTTGAGCCAGCGCTGCCCGCTGTCCAGGCGGCGCCGGTCGATCGGCCGCAGCAGCCGGGCCGCGTCCAGGACGTCGGCGAGGCGGTGCTGGTCGGGGTCGGCGTAGCGGACGGCGTTGGAGAGGACGGCGGTGGTGCGGGTGCGGTCCGCCAGGGCGAGGGTGCGGGCGGCCAGGCGCAGCGATCCTGGGCCCGTGCCGAAACGATTCTGCGCAACGATTTCCAATCGGACATCCCTCCCGAAGATCTCCTTCCAGGGCGCCAGCAGCTTCATCGCCACGTCCTCCCGGCCCACCGACAGCGCCCGCACCGGTTCCGAGAGCGGCCCGAGCAGCACGGTCAGACCGGGGCCGCCGTACTCGTGCAGCGCCTCCCAGGGCACCACCGGCGGCGTACCGGACACGGCACCGACATGGGCGGCCGACGTGATGCGGCACAGCCGCGCCCAGCCCGCCCGGTCCTGCGCGAGGAGCACGAACCGCAGCGGCGGCTCGGTCACGTGCGCTCCGCCACGCGCCGGGGTGCGGCGGCGCTGGGCGGGCGGCGGAGGCGCGAGGGCCTCCACCGCCAGGTCGATACCGAAGACCGGCCGGACCCCGTCCTTCATGCAGGCCCGCGCGAATCGAACAGCTCCGGTGACCGTGTCCCGGTCGGTGAGTGCGAGTGCCGGCACACCCCGCTCGGCCGCCCGCCGGACGAGCTGCTCGGGATGGGCAGCCCCGTAGCGGATGGAGTAACCGGACGCGACGTGCAGATGGGCGAAGCCCGCCATGCCGCACCTCCATCGCTCCTACCCCTTTTCAGCCATACGCCCGATACGTTCATCGCACGCCCGTTCGATTACTCTAACCCCATCAGTCCCGGTCAGCGATTAGATTCGAACACATCAGCGATTCTTTGGCGAGCGGGGCAGTGACCGGAACAGACGCCGTCCCGCCACCTCCCCAGCAGGGAAGCGCAGTTGGAAAAAAACGCACTGCGGCACGCTCCGTACGCCACCGTTCGACAACCCGGGGAGGGTGGACGGCAACGGTGTGCCACACGAACGTCACGCCTTGCAATGATCCGGAGCGGACAGCAGGCCGGCCTTCGTGACAGTCGCGGTGGTCGCGGTGGTCGCGGCAGCCTGCCGTGGTCGGCGGCCAGGGTCGTGGCGGGGCCCGCTGTGGAGCCCTGAATAGAGACATCCGATGCGGTTGGGCTGCCGAGCGACGGCCGTCCGCCGGGGTGTCAGTGGGGTGTGACAGCATCCGCCGGATGACAAGCGCACACGCAGGACGCGGCCTGGAGATGTTCCGGGTGGGCGACTTCCCCCTCTACACGTTGACCTTCGTACGAGGTCTGAGTCCTGTCGAGTTGCTCACCCGCATGGGGGTCGACGGGGAATCCCTCGCACTTCGCGACGGCACGGATCTGTCGGACGACTTCGGCGACGACCTTCTCGACGACGAGGAGCCGGTCGTCACCACGGGCATCGACGGCTCATGGACCTGGGCGTGGGAACAGGGCGGTGTGCACGGGCTCGATGAGCGGATCCTGAGCGCCGTGTCCGTCGGCACCGAGGCCGTCGCCCTGCACTACAACGAGAAGCCGATGCACTGGTTCAAGTACGCGGTCGACGGCGACGTCATCGTCGACTTTCACACGCTCCAGGCGATCGAGCCGACCGGGCAGGACCCCGCACGACTCGACGAACACATGCGGCCGTTGGGGCTCGTCCCTGGCGGGGAGCCCCCTCTCCATGGCGTCCTGTCGCTTGTCGAGAACGCTTTCGGCATCCGGCTGACGCACCCGGGAGAGACGGACGACCCGCGTATGAGCGGCCGGTTGGGCCCTTTGCCGGGGGGACCCCGCGGGTGATGGGCCGGACACCCAGGGGGCGGGTGACGGCCAGCGTCCCACCGGCTTCGTCGCCCGTCAGGTGACGGGGTCGCACACGGCGGAGGTCCCGCCCCCGCGGGTGCGGGGACGGGACCTCCGCCGGAGCGGGCGGGTGGTCAGCCGATCTGGGCGCCGAACGCCGAGAGCGCCTCGGTGACCGGCTGGAAGAAGGTCTCACCGCCGGAGGTGCAGTCGCCGCTGCCGCCCGAGGTGAGACCGATGGCGCTGTCGCCGTCGAAGAGCGAACCGCCGCTGTCACCGGGCTCGGCGCAGACATCGGTCTGGATGAGCCCGTTGACGACGTCCCCGTTGCCGTAGTTCACGGTGGCGTCCAGGCCGGTGACCGTGCCGCTGTGCACCTGGGTCGTCGAGCCGCTGCGGGTGACCTTCTCGCCGACGGTCGCCCCGGCCGCCTTGGTGATGGGCTGTGAGGAACCGTTGTAGAGGTCCACCGCGCTCGGGTGCTCGGTGCTCCCGGTGTACTTGACCAGTCCGAAGTCGTTGTCCGGGAAGCTGGACTGCTCGTTCGTGCCGATCTGGTTGCCGCTGGAGTCCGACCAGGTGGAGATCGCCTCGGTGCAGTGTCCGGCGGTGATGAAGTACGGCTGGCCGCCCTTCACGACGTTGAAGCCGAGCGAGCAGCGGCCGCCGGAGCCGCTGATGGCGTCACCGCCCGCGATGAAGGGCTTGAACTCCCCCTTCGTCCTTTGGAGTTCGGCCTTGGAGCCGAGCGAGTCGACGACCTTGGCGAGTTTGGCCCATGCGGTCCTGGAGACGGTCCGGTCCGCGGTGACGACCACCTTGTCGGTCTGCGGGTCGGTCGCCCAGGAGGTGCCCGGGATGGTCGCGTCGCTCTGGAGCGTCGTACGGGCGCTCTTCAGCTCGGCGAGGGAGTTCTCGACGATTCTGGCCCTGGCGCCGGCCGACGCCACGGCCTTGGCCGCGGTCTCGTCGAGCACGTTGACCACGAGGTGCCGGGACTTCGCGTCGTAATACGTTCCCGCCGCGTCGGCGCCGAGGTCCTCACCGAGGGTCGAGGCGAGCTTTCCGGCCGCCGCGATCGACAGTGTGTGTGGCGTGGGGGCCTTCGGCGTCTCGCTCGCGTTCGCAGTCTGGAAAGTGGCTCCGGCCGCGACGAGTGCGGCGATGCCCGCGCCGGCCATGACGGCACGCCTCGCGGGTATGCGTCGGTGCTTCAACTCACGTCCTCCTGTGGGGGGTCGGTCAGGGAGGTTGTGGGGACCTCCAGGACCGGAAGGCGTACGGACACACACCCGGCTCACAGCAAAATGCCGTGTCCATGCCCGTTGTTCGCCGCCCACTATTCCGAGACGCACAGGGAGCACACAAGGTCGACTTCAGGACGCGCGTGCGGCAACAGTCCTGCGCCCCGCGCACCTTGACCGTACGTGGTCATAGCACGCGAGTTCCCACTGCAAATACTGTGTGCAAGTGGTCGACATGCGGCCTGTGAGGTCTAGTCCTGTCTTGATTTCGCCCCATCGGGACTCTGCCCCACCGGGGTTTCGGGCAGCGGCGATTGCTCCCGCACCGATTGCGGGGCGGCGGGAGGTGCCGGTTCCGGTGCGACCGGGTCCGGTGCGATCGGTTCTCGTGCGATCGGTTCCGGTCGCGACGCCGGTGCCGGTGCGACCGGAACCGGCGCGGGTTCCGGTGCCGGTGCGACCGGTGCTGGTGCGACCGGTGCCGACGCGACCGGGACCGGTGCCGCCGGTCCGGGTGCCGGCGCGGCCGGCTGGGTCTGGGCCCGCTCCAGGAACCGCAGCAGTTCGACGGGGAAGGGCAGGACGAGCGTGGAGTTCTTCTCCGCCGCCACCGCCACCACCGTCTGCAGCAGCCTCAGCTGCAACGCGGCCGGCTGCTCGGACATCACCCCGGCGGCCTCCGCCAGCTTCCTCGACGCCTGCAGTTCCGCGTCCGCGTTGATGACCCGGGCCCGCCGCTCGCGGTCGGCCTCGGCCTGCCGGGCCATCGACCGTTTCATCGTCTCCGGCAGCGAGACGTCCTTGATCTCCACCCGGTCGATCTGCACGCCCCAGCCCATGGCCGGACTGTCGATCATCAGCTCCAGGCCCTGGTTGAGCTTCTCGCGGTTGGAGAGGAGGTCGTCGAGGTCGCTCTTGCCGATGATCGACCGCAGCGACGTCTGCGCCATCTGCGAGACCGCGAACTGGTAGTCCTCGACCTGGATGACCGCGTCGGCCGCGTCCACCACCTTGAAGTAGATGACCGCGTCCACCCGCACCGTGACGTTGTCCCGGGTGATGCCGTCCTGCGCGGGCACCGGCATCGTGACGATCTGCATGTTGACCTTGCGCAGCTTGTCGATGAAGGGAACGACCATGGTGAACCCCGGGCCGCGCACCTCAGAGCTCAGCCTGCCCAGGCGCAACACCACCCCGCGTTCGTACTGTTTGACCACGCGGGCCCCGGCCATCACATAGACCAGGCCCACCGCCGCGACGGAGACTCCCGCCGCCACCAGTTCCTCGACCATCACGGCCCCCCAGGGTCCGACGTGGCGCATCAGGCGTGTACCAGACCCTTGCCGGGCCTTCCTCACGGGTTCACTCCGACGGTAACCCCGGCACCTGAACAAGGGCGAGCCCCCGCACGCCGGTTGCGTACGGGGGCTCGCCTTCTGCTGGCTGCAGGTCTGGCCGTGCGGGGCACTGTGGGGGATGTGCCGTGGGGGGAGTGGTGCTGTGGGGGGAATCAGTCGGTCAGCCGACGCTCACACCGTAGTAGCTCAGCGCCTCGGTGACCGGCTGGAAGAAGGTCGTACCGCCGGAGGTGCAGTTGCCACTGCCACCGGAGGTCAGACCGTAGGCGACGGAACCCCCGTAGAGCGGACCGCCACTGTCGCCGCCCTCGGCGCAGACGGTGGTCTGGATCATCTGGTACACCACGTCACCGCCGCCGTAGTTGACCGTCGCGTTCAGCGCGGTGACGCGGCCGCTGTGCGTGCCGGTGGTCGAGCCACGGCGGTAGACGGTCGTGCCCACGCTGGGCGTGGCCGCGCTGGAGATGGTCTGGCTGCCGACCGCGCTCGGGTGGGCGACCGAGGAGTTGGTGTAGCGGACCAGCGCGAAGTCGTTGGTCGGGAAGCTGTAGCTGACGTTCGTGCCCAGCGTGGTGGTGTGACCGGAGTTGGAGTACCAGGTGGAGGCGACCTCACCGCAGTGGCCCGCGGTCAGGAAGTAGTAGGTGCTCCCGCTGTGCACGTTGAAACCGAGCGAACAACGGTAGGAACCGCCGTAGATGGCGTCGCCGCCGGTGATCAGCTTCTTGAACTTGCCCGGGGTGTGCTTGATCGTGAGGGCGGCGGAGTTGCCGCCCGCGTCCTTCTTCATCTTCGCGATCTCGGCCTGGGAGACCGTGCTGTCGACGGTGACGACGACACGGTTCGTCTTGGCGTCGACCGCCCAGGCGGTGCCCGCGACATCGGAGTTGAGAACCGACTTGTTCACCGTGCTCAGCTGGGTGGCGCTGAACGTGTGGACATCGGCCGCGTTCGCCGTGGGGGCGGCGAACGCCGCCGCGGCCATGAGTCCGGTGGTCACGGCGATCAGTTTGACGCGTCTCGCCATGCCGCTGCGAGGAGTGGGGGTGGTGCGCTTGATCCTCACTTTTCGTTCCTCCCGAGGGAAGTAGGGGGCCCGCGTGGGGTCGGGGCCCGTGAGGCGCAGCCGGGAGCCGCCCGTCCGGATTCCGGACAAGCCGTGCCCCTGACAAGCGCTGTGGGGGAGTATTCGGCCGCACCGCCGACCGGCGCAAGGGCGCCTTTCGGCCGTGCAGCGTTCAACTTGCGTACGACCAGAGGTCGTTGATCTCCCCACCACAACTGCGCGGAATCCGTACGGGCCGGGGCGCCGCCCGCTCTCGCGCACCCGCTCCCCCATCCCTGGCTCAGCTCAGCGTGCGCTCCCCCGCCGCGACGGCCGCGCCCAGCGTATTCCCGGGAGGGGGGAAGGGGCAGACGAAGTGGTCGGCGAATGCGCACGGCGGAAGCACGGCGCGGTTGAAATCCACGGTCGTGCGCCCCTCGGCGTCGGGCGCCGCGGGGCGCAGGAACCGGAAGCGATAACTACTGTCCCCGCTGGTGGCGTCGGCGAACACGGCCCACAGCGAGCCGTCGCTCTCGACCGACACCTGGAGCGTGAGATCCGCGTCGTCCAGGGTGAAGGCGAGGATGCCGCCGAGTTCGAGTCCGCGTGTCCGCCCGTCCGCGTTCTCCACCCGTACCGTGCGCCGCTCGCCGTACGGCGTGAAGTGCCCCGGCACCGACCAGCGTGGATCGTACGGCGTCGCCTCGATGCCCTTGAACGCCGTCCGCGCCGGAGCGGCGGGGTCGAAGTCGCGTACGCCCCAGACTCCTTCGCGCACCAGGACGACGAAGCGGCGCTCACCGATCCTGACGCGGGCCCCGGCCGCCGGGCCCACGTCCGCCACCAGCCGGACCTCTCCGGTGAAGGGCTCGTCGTCCACGCTCAGGCCGTCCTCGGGCACGGCCGTCAGCACGACACCCTCCTCCTCGGCGGTCCACCGCCCGGGGATGTCCGGAAGTCGCCCGTCCGGATCACCGTCCAGCCAGTGCGTGCCGGCGAGCGCCGGCGGGCCGTAGGGCGCGGACACCGTCTCGATGCGATGCTCGTGCCACTGCTTCCAGTCCTCGGATGCGTCCGTCGTCATGTGATCAACCTTTCCACAGCGGCCGTGCCGACCCGAGGTGTGAGCGCAGCGTCGTACCCGTGTATTCCGTACGGAAGGCGCCCCGCTCCTGGAGCAGCGGGACCACCCGGTCGACGAACTCGTCGAGTCCACCGGGGGCCGGACGGGGGACGAGGACGAAGCCGTCGGCGGCGCCGGCGGTCACGAACGCGTCCAGCTCGGCGGCGACCGCCTCCGGGGTACCGATGTACGAGGGCCGTCCGTACACCTCGGGAAGAGGGCCGTCGGGGTCGTACGAGGAGAGGCCGGCGCCCCGGATCTCCTGCGGCGCTACGGTCGCTTCCCTCTCCGAACTCCCCTGCCGGCGGATGTCGGCGGCCCGTTCCCTCGCCTCGGCCGCGGTGTCGCCGAGCACCACGGTCACCACGGGCATGATCTTCAGGTCGCCGGGCGCGCGCCCGTAGGTCGCGAGCCGCCTCTCCATGTCCGCGCGGAACTCCCGGCCGGCCTGCGGTGTCCGGTGCCGCGTGATGACGACCTCCGCGGTGGACGCGGCGAACTCCCGTCCCCCGCCCGAGTCGTCGGCCAAGATGATCACGGGGTGTCCCTGTGGCGAGCGCGGCACACCGAACTCGCCCGCGACGTCGACACGCCGGCCCCGGCGGGCCGCGGCGCGCGGGACACTCTCCGGGGGACAGGAGTCCCACAACTCCCGTGCACTCTGCACGAATTCGGCGGAACGCGCGAGAGCGGACCCCGTTGTCCGAGTGGGACGGGAACCTCCTCGGCGACGGCCCGCCGGGGCCGGGACACCGTCACTGCGGAGGTCCTCACCGGGCACGGTGCCGCAGGAGGTGACCGCGGCCCAGGCGGCCCGGCCGCCACTGAGGTGATCCAGCGTGGCCAGCCTGCGGGCGAGTCCGTACGGCTCGTCGAAGCCCGCGCCGACCGCCGCGGCGAGCCCGAGCCGCCCTGTGACGGCGGCGAGCCCGTGGAGAACGGTCAGCGGCTCCGGGTGCCCGACGACGCCCGGACCACGGGGCGTTTGCCGGTGCTCGCGCGGTCGCGGGCTCTCGGTGAGCAGGAGGAAGTCGAACAGGCCACGCTCGGCGGTGCGCGCGAGGTGTTCGAAGGAGGCGAAGTCGGTCCGCGGGCCCTCGAACGGATCGATGGGCAAGCCTTCGTACCTGCCGGTCCGCGTGATGAGGTCTCCGCCGACCGGCAGGTGCGCCGCCAGATGGATCCAGCCGCGCGTCCGTACGGTCATGACACTCCCCCGGTCACGGCGTACCGGCTCGCGGGCCGGGCCAGTCGCAGGTGCTCCCTGAGCGTGCTTCCCGGATAGAAGGTGCGGAACAGACCGCGGTGCTGGAGCAGCGCCACCGTTCCGTTCACGAGCCGTTCCAGGTCACGGCGTGGCTCGAGCGGGGTCAGGTGGAAGCCGTCGACGGCCTCGGACTCGTGCCAGACGGTGATGAGTTCGGCGAGGCCGACGGGGCCGCCCCGGTACAGGGGGCCCTGCGGGGTGTGCCGGGGGCCGCCACCGCCGTGGCCGGGCTCGGCCGCGCGTTCGCCGTCACCGAGGTCGACGGTGAGCGCGCCGAGGACTCTCAGCGTGTCGGGGGCTCGGCCGGACTCGGCCGCGGCATGGCGGAGTCCGGCCCTGAGGGCACGGGCCTGCGCCGGACCGGTGACCCTCAGGAGTGCCACGTCGGCGGACCGGGCCGCGGTCCGGCGGGCGGAGCTCCCGGTGGCGTCCACGACCCGGACCGGGTGACCCTGCGGGGGGCGCGGCTCGATCGACGGACCCGTCACGGAGAACGTGCTGCCCCGGTAGTCGACGCGGTGCGGCCCGTCCCGGCCGGCGAAGCCGCGGGGCACCCCGTCACCCGTGCCGGTGTCGCCGTCCCCGTCGTCCCGGAACCGGACCTTGCCCTCGTCCTTGCCCTCGTCCTCGTCCTTGCCCTCGTTCTCGTCCACTTCCTCGTCCTCGTCCACGTACCCGGCCGTCGGCCCGCCGGACTGCCAGCCGGCCCGGCCGCGGCTGATCCAGTCGAGGGTCGCCACCGCCTTCTGGACGTGGCAGGCCTCGGCGCGGATGCCGGACACGGCCGGCACCAGACCGATCCGGCGGGTGACGGGCGCCACCCGGGCGAGCACGCCGAGCGCGTCGGGGCCCGGGCTCGCGGAGGTGCCGCCGAGCGTCACGAAGTCGAGCGCGCCACGCTCCGCGAGTTGCGCCGGCCCGACGTACGCGGCGGCGTCGAAGGACCCCCGCTGATCGACGGCGGCGGCCAGGTGCAGCAGCCCCCGGCCGTGCGGTGCGGTCATATGAATGACACCTTCCCCTGTCCGAAATCCAGGAATAGCCATAAGGAGACAAGGAGGCCTGAAGACAGACGTAGGGCCTCAAAGACATCGAGGGCCTCGCAGCGGGGCGAGGTCAGGAGACGGGGCGACACGCGAGGTCGCGCAGGAACACCAGCGCGGCCCGCGCCGTCGCGTCGTTCTGCCGGAAGGCCGGGCCGCCGGTACGCGGCCGGGTGAACGCGCCCGAACCCCGGGCGTCGGTGTGCGGGCCGAGCGCGAAGCGCCGGGGGTGCGGGACGCCGGAGCGGTCCAGAACCCTGCCGTCGGCGGGATCGACGGCGAGCAGCCCCTCCGGTGTGGCGGCGGCCCCTTCGGCGTACAGCTCGCGCAGCAGGGTGTCGCGGGTCCGCTCGACCGTGGGATGCGGCAGTCGCGCCTCGACGAGAGCCCGGGCCTCGACCGTCGCGCCGGGCACGGTGGCACTGCCCGCCCGGAATACCCCCTCGGCCGCGGTGACGGTCATGTCCGCGCCCAGGAATCGCAGGATCCCGGCCCGTGAGAGGGCCCGCATCTGGCGCAGTCGCGGTCCGGGCGGCCCCGACGCGAGGAAGCTGAAGAAGCCGTGCCACCAGGAACCGATGTCACCGAGCCCGACCAACTGACCGTAGACCGAGAGCAGTCCGAGGAAGACCGCCGAGTCGGCGCTGTGGGAGGAGTCGTGACGCCTGGTCAGATCGTCCTCGATGTGGGCGCGCAGTCCGGTCTGGAGTTCCTCGTACGAGGCGTGACGCACCCCGTCCAGCGGGCGGTCCAGCGCGCCGAGGTCGAGCCGGTCGGCGGGGTCGGGTACGGCGGAGGCCACCAGGGCCTGGATCCCGGGACCGTCCCCTGTCCCGTACTTCTCCTCGAAGTCGCTCCAGGCGATCCGCGTGCGCTCGGGGTGGGCGGTGAACAGCCGGTGGTAGTGCGCGAACCCCAGCTCCTTCTCGACCAGCGGCCACACATCCCGCCGGAAGTCGAACCCACCGGGCCTGGCGAGCAGTTCACCGACCTCGTCCGGCCCGAAGAACCGTGGCAGCGGGGGCCGGTCGCCCGTCCAGGCGTAGCCGATCTTGGAGTGGTAGGGGACGCCGCGCCGGGAGCCGACGTACAGCACGGGCTCGTGTCCGGAGGGCAGGTACGTCTCCCCCACGTACCGTCCGCCGCGCCCCTCGGTGAGCAGCACCATCAGGTCGACGAAGGCGAGCCCGAAGCCGCGGACGAGAACCGGTTCGCCCGGTCTCAGTGCCGCCAGGTCGCTGTCGGCGGTGAAGCCCGGCGGCAGGTGGACCAGGTCGTGCGCGCGGGCGTACGCGGCCAGTTCCCTTTGTTCTGTGTCGAGTTCGGCGTCGAGGTGGCCGAGGGTGAGGACGACGAGGTCGGCGTCGAGCGGGTGCGCGTGGTCCTCCAGCCACACCAGTTGACGCCCGTCGCGTCCTCCGTCGACCCGCAGGGCCCGGCACGGGTGATGGTGGACCGTGATGCCCGGCGGCAGGGCGGCCACCGTCCGCTCGTACACCCAGCGCAGGTACGCGCCCTGGCGCTGCCGGCCGGCGAAGACGTGTCCGTCGAGGGCGGCCCACTCGTGCAGCGTGGGGCCTGCCAGGACCGGCCCCGCCATGTCCACCGTCTCGTCGGTGAACATCGTGACGTCCTGGGCCTCGGAGTTCATCCACAGCAGTGGTGACTGCTCCTCGCGCCAGATACGGCCCCCGCCCGGCGGATACGGGTCGACGAGGTGGATGTCGAGACCCGAACCGGCGTACAGCTCAGGCACGTTGGCGGCCATCCGTTCCAGGAGCCCGGTCCCGCGGGGACCGGCGCCCACGATCACCAGCGCGGGACGCACGGCGTTCTCCGCGCGCTGCGCGGTCGCCGGACGCGTGCTCATCGGGTGCGCCCCGAACCGCGCGCGTAGTGCCTCTCGACGGGGAACCGGCCGAGACGGCGCCGCGGGACGACGCGCGGGGACGCCGTGTCGTCCGGTACGGCTTCGGTGATCTTGGTGAGGGTGTCCGAGGACATGCGGGGGCTCCGTGACGCATCGAGTCGAGCACGGGTGCCTTCACACAGGTCGACGCGGGTGACACCGGGCGTCGCGAGGCGCGTACGGCCGAGCCCCTCAGCAGGGCCGTGCACCGAGAGTACGGCGACGTTTCCCCTCACTGTCAAGGCTGTCCACACTGTGAGCCATACGTCTCAGGTCAGTTGACGCGGAAACGGATGCCTGTTCCACTTGGGCCATGCATGCGCAGCAGTGGCTGGTCACCCGCTCCCACATCGACTTCGGTCGAGTGTGGTCCTCTTCCTGTTGAGCTGACCAGCTGCGCGACCGCCCGAACCGGGCGCCCTCCGCGCTTCCCCTCTCTGCCTCAGGCCTTCACACACACGCACCCCTCCCCTCGTCGCACCCCGTCGCCCGCCGTCGCTTCCCGTCTCCGGGAGACCCCCCGCCATGCGTACGTTCACGCGTACCGCGACGGGCGCTCCACGCCCGCCGCCCTGCCCCTCTCCGCGACTCCACCGCTCACCACCGCTCACCACCGGAACAGAAGAACCGGAACACACGGCGCCGCCCCCGCGGCCGACCCGACCCGAACGACACCGCCCAGTACCTCGGCACCAATACCTCGGCGCTAGATCCCGCAGTCGCAGCAACTGCAGCACTCACAGCATTCGCAGGCCTCGCAGCAGTCGCAGCACGAGCAGTCGCAGTTGCCGCACCAGCCCTCGCGCCGCCGCCGGGACCACGGCCCCTCGAACTCGTCGGCGCAGCACACCTTGCAGGTGCAGCAGAGCCCGATCGCGGCGGCGCACCCGGCCCAGAAACCGCGCCCGCCGGGCCCGGGCGGCTGGAAGGAGGGCCCGCCGCCGAGGGGGGTACCCCCACCGGCGTAGGGATTCCGCCCGTCGTGCGGATGCGACGGCTGCCGCGGGTCGTACGGGCCGCCCTGCCGCGGCGGCGGCCCGAAGGCTCCGACCGCACCCTGATCGCCGTGCCCGCCGTGCCCGCACCCCGACGTCCCGAAGGCCCGGTCCACCGAACGCTCCAGCTCGTGCGCGAGCAGGACGTGCGCCAGCCGGCCGTCCGTGAACGCGACCTCGCGCAGCGCCAGCCGTATCCCGTGCAGCGCGTCGTCGGCGAGCCGCCGCGCCTCGGCGAGCCGCGTCCCGGTGGCCGTCAGCGGGTTCCAGGCTCCCGACGCGGCGTCAGTTTCCCTGTCCTCCACGGCGTCCAGCAGATGCGCGAGCCGTCCGAAGAGCCGGCCGGCCTCGGCGAGCGGTGCGGCGTTGCCCGGCCGGCCGGCGAGGACGGCGGTGTGCGCGAAGGCGGCCGCGGTCGCGGACTCGGTCGGCTCGGTGACGTTCAGCAGCGGTGTTCCGGGCCCGGCGAGCGTCTCGATGCCGATCTGCCGGTCCACGGCGTCGACCAGGACGGCGGTGTCGAAACCGACCTCGGACCCGGTGCGGGCCCCGGCGCGCCCCCAGCTCGCGGCGACCCGGCGAGCGGCGAGCGCCACCGGTCTGCGGGCCAACAGCCCGTCCCCGTCGACCACGTGGTCGCGGACCTTGGCAGCGGCCAGCACCAGCGAGACGGCGGCGGCGAGCCGAGCGCCGTCGCCCTGCGCGACGGACGCGGTCCGCATGCCGCGCAGGGGACAGGGGCCCGCCGTACGCCGGCCCCCGTCGGCACGCTCGACCTGAGCCTCCGTCAAAACCGATATCAGCAGACCGTCATAATTGGTGACGATCCGAGCGAACTGCCCGTGGTCCCCGCGCAACGCGAGGCAGAGTCCGCACAGATGCGCCATCCACTGCGCCTTGAGCCCTTCACCGAGCCGGTGGCTGCAGGGCCTCACTATTCCGAACACGACACTCCCCCGTGACTCGTCCGACGTTGAGCTGCGGCATCGTATCGACCACCCCGTTCACTCGTACGCCCCACGCGTCACCCGAACGCCGTCGAGAATCATATTTCACTCTTAGTCAGCAGCCGTATACGTCAGGGCCCTTGGGGGGCGCGGGCTCTCGACGAATTCGCTGTGCACCAGTACCGTCACGAAACCCCCGCGCGGCGTCTATCCACTTGGCGCGACATCCGCATCATGGACGACCATGGGGATGCGGAAGCACGAAAGACCGCTGTGAGAGGAGGCGTCCATGGGATCGGTGCGCAAGGCGAGTGCCTGGCTTGGCCTCGTCGACGACAACGATGACGAGCGTTACTACGACGACGACAACTACGCCGAGGGACAGGAGCCCGGCGATGCCTGGGTCACCGACCCGCGCGTGAAGGTCGCGTCCGAGACGGCGGAGGAGAAGGGCCGCCGGATCGGCACGGTCACCCCGGACAGCTTCCGGGACGCACGCGGCATCGGTGAACTCTTCCGGGACGGTGTCCCGGTCATCATCAACCTCACGGCCATGGAGCCCTCCGACGCCAAGCGCGTCGTGGACTTCGCGGCCGGTCTGACCTTCGGCCTGCGCGGCACCATCGAGCGGGTCGCCACCCGGGTCTTCCTGCTGACCCCCGCCCACACGGAGATCGTCAGCGGCGAGGCCGCGGGTCGCCCGGCGGACGGCTTCTTCAACCAGAGCTGAGGCAGGGCCGCTCACCGGCCCCGCCCTGCGGTGCCCGGTTCACCGGAAGGCGTCGAGTCCGGTGAGCGCCTTGCCCAGTACCAGCTGATGCATCTCCACGGTGCCCTCGTAGGTGAGCACCGATTCGAGGTTCGTGGCGTGCCGCATCACGGGATATTCGAGCGAGATCCCGTTGGCGCCGAGAATGGTCCGGGCGGTCCGGCAGATCTCGATCGCCTCGCGCACGTTGTTGAGCTTGCCGAAACTGACCTGCTCGGGACGGAGCCGTCCCGCGTCCATGCGCCGGCCGAGATGGTGGGCGAGCAGAATTCCCTTGTGCAGTTCGACGGCCATGTCGGCGAGCTTGGCCTGGGTGAGCTGGAAGCCGCCGATGGGCCGGCCGAACTGCTCCCGGGTCTTCGCGTAGGAGACAGCGGCCTCGAAACTGGCCCGTGCGGCGCCCATCGCACCCCATACGATCCCGTACCGCGCGTGCGAGAGGCAGCTCAGCGGCCCCTTGAGCCCGCGCACCCCGGGCAGGACGGCGTCGGCGGGCAGCCGCACGTCGTCGAGGATCAGCTCACTGGTGACGCTGGCCCGCAGGGACCACTTGTGCTTGATCTCGGGTGCGGAGAACCCGGGTACGTCGGTGGGGACCGCGAACCCCCTGATCCCGTCGTCGGTCTGCGCCCAGACGACCGCGACCCCGGCGACCGATCCGTTCGTGATCCACATCTTCCGCCCGTTGAGAATCCAGTCGCCGCCCGCGTCGCGCTTGGCGAAGGTCCGCATGGCGCCGGGGTCGGAACCGTGGTCGGGCTCGGTGAGCCCGAAGCACCCGATGACGTCACCGGCGGCCATCGAGGGCAGCCACCGCTGCTTCTGCTCCTCGGAACCGAAGCGGTGGATGGCGTACATGGCGAGCGATCCCTGTACCGAGACGAGGGACCGGATCCCCGAGTCGGCGGCTTCGAGCTCCAGACAGGCGAGCCCGTACTGCACCGCGCTCGCCCCGGCGCACCCGTAGCCCTCCAGCGACATTCCGAGCGCCCCGATCCCGCCCAGCTCCCGCGCCAGCTCCCGGATTCCGGGGAGCTCCCCCTTCTCGTACCACTCGGCGACATACGGCAGCACGCGGTCCGCGGCCCAGGTCCGGACCGTGTCGCGGATCGCGAGGTCCTCCGCGTCCAGCAGGTCGTCGACGCCCAGCGGATCGGCGGGGTCGAAGGGCGGCAGCTTCGAGGACGCGGACATGGCAGAACCTCCGGCACTAAAACTAGCAGTGATAGTCACAAGGGCTTCGGGGCCGACGCTACGACGCCGTGTCCCGTACGTCCAGGGTCCACCGGCGCGCGAGCGGGGGAAGCCTACGAGACCCGTCGAAAACCGGGAGACTACGCGGAGACCCGGGACCCGGCCGCTTCCCGGGGCGCGGGAATCTCGGCCGCGCCCGTCGCCGCGGGCACCTCGCAGTCCATCACCCGGGGCAGCCGCAGCGCCATCACCGCTCCCAGCAGCAGCAATCCCGCACTGACCAGCAGGGTCACATGCAGCCCGTGCACGAAGGAGTCGCGGGCCACGTGCCGCAGGGCGGCCCCGCGGGCCCCGCCCAGCCGCGCGGCCACGTCGTACGCCTCCCCCAGCGAGTGCCCCGCCGCGGCCGAGTCGCCCGCCGGGATCCCCCGCACGGACGCCAGCCCGGGGGCGTACGCCGCGTTCATCACACTCCCCAGGAGGGCTATGCCGATCCCGGCACCCAACTGGTACGAGGTCTCCCCTATCGCCGCGGCCCCGCCGGCCTGCGCGGGCGGGGCCTCGCTCAGCATCGACTCGTACGCCCCGAAGAGCGTCGTCTCCAGCCCGAACCCGAGCAGCACGAACCCGACGAGCAGCAGCCCGGCGTTGTCGTTCCCGCCCATCGCGGTGAGCGTGACCACCGCGGCCGCGGTGACGCAGAACCCGGAGCAGACCATCGCGCGCGGCCCGAACCGACGCAGCATCCGGGCACCGACGAGCCCCGCGGCCATCGCCGCGAAGGTGAGCGGCAGCAGCCGCAGCCCGGTCTGCAGCGGGGAGAGCCCGAGCACCAGCTGCAGGTACTGCGCGGCGATCAGCTCCAGGCCGACCAGCGCGAGCATGGCGAGCACGATGCAGCCCACCGAGGTGCTGAACGCGGGCCGCGCGAACATCCGCAGATCGACCAGCGGATACGCGCGCCGCCGCTGCCGCCGTACGAATCCGAACATCAGCGCGGCACCGAGGAGCAGGGGCGCCAGCGTGAACGGGCCGAAGGGCGCCTCGCCGCCACCGAGCCGCTTCACCCCGAGGACCAGCCCGAAGAGTCCGGCGGCGGCCGTCAGCGCGCCGGTCACGTCCCAGGGTCCGTTGCGTTCGCCGCGCGACTCGGGCAGCAGCAGCCGTCCGATCGGCAGGCTGACCAGCATCAGCGGGATGTTGATGAGGAATACGGATCCCCACCAGAAGTGTTCGAGCAGGAAGCCGCCCAGCAGCGGCCCCACGGCGGCGCCGACCGCGGCGACCGCGCTCCAGATGCCGATCGCGAGCGCCCGCTCGCGCCGGTCGGGGAAGACCTGACGCAGGATCGACAGGGTGGCGGGCATGATCATCGCGCCGCCGACGCCGAGCAGGGCACGGGCCCCGATGAGGAGCTGCGCGCTGTCGGCAAGGGCGGCGACGCCCGAGGCGACGCCGAACAGCGCATATCCCAGCAGGAGGACGCGTCTGCGGCCGATCCGGTCACCCAGCGTGCCGAAGAGGATGAGGAGCGAGGCACAGACGAGCGGGTAGACGTCGACGATCCAGAGCAGCTCCATCGCGCCGGGCTTGAGGTCCTCCGTGACGGCGGGGACCGCGACGTGCAGCACGGTGGCGTCGAGGGCCACGAGGAGCAGGCTGACGCACAGCACCACAAGGACGACCCAGCGGTTGGCACCGGCCCCGGCCTCCCGACGGCGACATGTGTCGGCCGTGGTCGTCCCGGACATGTACGTACCTCCCAGATGTTCCCTCGCGTTCGGCGATCCGCTGGGTGGGGACTCCCTGCGGCTGCGGCGGGAGAACGGCTTCCCGGGCGCACGCGACCAAGGCGAGTGAGCGGCCAGCGTACGCGAACTCCCTCTCCCTCCACGTGGCGGACCTCTCACGTCCCCCTGGCCCGGCATGTGGCGTGCACCACGCCCGGCCTGTCGGCCCACGGCCCCGGGAGGCCGGCCGGTTCCGTGGGCCGTCGATAATCGAGCCCGTGACCGATCTTGAGACGCCCGCCGCGACGCCGCCCCGTACGGGCGCGCTGCGCCGCGCCGCACCAGCTCTCCTCGGGTACGCGGGCGTCCGCGCCCTGGGCCTGATCACCCTCTTCCTGTGGAGCGCCGCGAACGGCAAGAGCGCCCACACGCTGCTGACGGCGCGCTGGGACTCGCTCTGGTACACCCGGGTCGCCGCGTTCGGCTACGGCTGGCAGGTCCGTCTGCCCAACGGCGACGTGCACTCCAACCTCGCGTTCTTCCCGCTGCTGCCCTGGCTGGAGCGGCTCGTCGCGGCTCTGTCCCCCTTGTCGTACGCGGACGCGGGCCTGTTGGTGGGCACGCTCGCGTCGTTGGCCGCGGCCTGGGGGATCTTCGCGGTCGCGGACCATGTGTACGGACGGCGGGCCGGTGTGTGCGCCGCGCTCCTCTGGGCGGTGCTGCCCGTCGGCATCGTGCAGTCGATGGCGTACAGCGAGTCCCTGTTCACGGCACTGGCCGCCTGGTCGCTCTACGCGGTGCTGGCCGGCCGCTGGGTGACGGCGGGCCTGCTCGCCTCGCTCGCCGGGCTGACCCGTCCGGTGGGGGCGGCCGTGGTCGCGGCGCTCTGGGTGGCGGCGATCACCTCGTTCGTGCGAGAGCGGAGCACGCCTTCCGCGCAGGGCGCCTCCCGATGGCCACGCGCCCTCGGCATGCTCCTCGCGCCGCTCGGCGCCGCCGGATACGTCCTGTGGGTCGGCCACCGCACGGGCCGGGGGTCGCTGGGCTATCTCGACATCCAGGGGCAGTGGGGCAACGGATTCGACGGCGGATACGCGTTCGCGCGCTTCGTGGGCGACAAGTTCACGTCATTCCCGTCGGCCCTCGCCGGCGTCGGGCTGATCGCCGGGGTCGCCCTGGTGATCTGGCTGTACGTCAGCTGTGTGCGACAGGGACAGCCCCTCCCGCTGCTGGTGTACTCGGGGATCGTCACCGCGCTCGCCCTGTGCGCTTCGGGCTACTTCGGCTCGAAACCGCGCCTTCTGCTGCCCGCCTTCCCGCTGCTGCTGCCCCTCGCGCGGGCGCTGGCCGGGCTGCGTACGTCCAGGTCAGCGGCGGTTCTCGGCACCGTGGCCGCCGCTTCGGCGGTCTACGGGGCCTTCTGGCTGAACGGCTCCGGACCACCATGACCGGCCCACGCACGGTCGGTGAGCAGCCGGAGAATTCCAGTCAAGCTTTCGGTGAACGAATTAATAAGCGCTATATAAGCAGACTCGGAACCGATCAATGGAATTACGGGACCACCCCCCTCGAGGATTAGCGAATCATTGGAAATAAACATCGCCTGAGAGGAATCCCACATCACATCGTCATCACAAAGCGAGTGATTCGGCCTGGCGCGCAGCTCACTCGCTGTAGCGTCGATTGAGTGCGTACCGAACGAAACCTCACCCGTCTGGACCGGGTCTTCGCCCGGCTGGACCGTGAGCCGGAACGGCCGGCCCACATCGATGTGCCGAAGATGAGCAGGCACAGGGTCGTGCTCTTCGGAGCGACCCTGGCCTTCTACGTGGCCATCGTGTGGGCCGTGGCGATCACTTCATGGCTGGTCCGGTTCGACTGGCAGGTCATGTTCTTCCGGCCGTACCAACAGTGGCCGGAGATCCACGCGTTCCTCGACTACTACGTGGTGCTCGGCCAACGCGGCCCCACCGCCGTGATGGTGGCGGCCTGGCTCGGCTGGCGCTCGTGGCGGCAGCACACCCTCCGCCCCCTGCTGACGCTGGGCGCGTCGCTGCTGCTGCTGAACATCACGGTCGGCGCCGCCAAGCTCGGCATGGGCCGCCTCGGTCCGCACTACGCCATCACGATCGGCTCGAACGAGATGGGCCTGGGCGGCGATATATTTCCTTCGGGTCATACCGCGAACGCCGTGGTGACCTGGGGGATTCTGGCGTATCTGGCCTCCACCCCGGGGGCGCGGCGCTGGCTGTCCGCGGTGTCCGCCGTGACCTCGCTGGGGGTCGGCCTCACCACCGTCTACCTCGGCACGCACTGGCTGAGCGATGTGCTGCTGGGCTGGGCCGCCGGTCTGCTGATCCTGCTGGCGCTGCCCTGGTGCGAGCCGCTGATCGCCCACGCCGAGACCGGGATCTTCACGCTGCGCGACGCCTGGCGTTCCCGTCGCGGCCGCATGGCGCCCGCTCCGGCCGGCGTTCCCGTCGGCGCCCCGGTCGGCGCGCCCGTTCTCGTCAAACAGCACGGCCCCGTGGACGAAGAGATGCCGGCGCGCGAGACCGTGGCCGCCGCGCGCTCGGCCCGGGGACCCGCCTACCTGGCCCCCGGACCGCACTTGGCCCGCTCGGAGCGCACCCCGGTCACCCCGGCCGGCAGCCGTCGGCCGCCGCACGCGGACCGCGCGGCACGCTCCGCGGCCACCACGGCGTCGGCCCGGCCCGCCGCGGGCGGCTAGACCAGGAACACAGCGGGGCCGGTACGCACGACCTCCCCGCGCGCGAAGGCCCCCGGCTCACACGAGCCGGGGGCCTTCGCGCGATCCGGGTCCTGGGCGCTTCGGCCGTGGGAGTTCCCGGTTCTGTCGATCCCTCAAGTCGATTTGACCCTTTTTGAGGCATTCGCCCTCTCGGCCTCGGGGCTTGGATCCCGGCCCCCGGTCCCGGACCGAGACGCCCGTGGCCAAGGAGCCGGGACGGACCTGGTCTCAGCCCTTCCAGCAGCGGGTCACCCGGCCGTCACCGACCTCGAAGTTCAGCCGTCCCACGCGGTACTCCATGGTGATGATCGCGCCGGGCGGAAGCGAGCGCACCGAGGACCAGCCCCGCTCACGGGCGCGGCGCTCAGCACTGCTCGCCTCCATCCCGACATAAGTCTCCGGGCTGTCGTCGGGTTCCGCGGGCGGGGCGGGAAGGGGTGCCATGCCCGCCACGTTAGGCGGCCCGTCCCGGCCGGGGAAGCCCGGACCGCGGACCCTGTGTCACCCGTACCCCTCCGGTCACACTTCTGTCACAGGATCACGACACGCGTTTCGGTCGAACTCCGTCACACGTACGAGCGGTTCGGTGGGTGAGCCGCACGCCTTCGAACGTAATTCGGGACCTTCCTCGCCCCGTTCCGAATAACGAGGGGAAAAGTGCGCGCACCAGCACGGGAGCCGCACTTTGCATTCCGATTCCGGCGCGAGTCACGGAAGCCGGTACCGCATAGGAAATGCACGGTTCCGGCACAGAATCCCCGCACATCCTCGGACCGTCACACCGTCCCTGATCCGCGCCCGGTCCCCGGTGTCCGGCCCGTTCCGTCCCCTGTCCGGGTCGATTTTCCGGGAGCCCGCTCCAGTGCCCGGACCAGTCGGCCATGCGCCGCTCCGATCGCCTCGGTCAACGCGGCCGGTTCGAGCACCTCGAACTCGAAGCCCGTCAGCATCACGTGGATCACCATCACATCGAGGCTCGCGGCTCCGGTACGCAGGACGCAGCTGTCCTCGCCCTCGGCCTCCAGCGTCCCCGCCGAAGGTGAGATCCGCCCGGCCGCCTCCGCCAGGGGAACGAACAGCCGCACCACCGCCTGTACGGCGTACGCGCCCGTGGAGACACCCCGGGAGACATAGGCCGCGAGGTCGTCCGCGGGCGGGGTACGCGGTGCGCAGCGCGGTCCGTGCGGCGGCGTGGGCGTGACGCGGTCCACCCGGAACGTACGCCAGTCGCCGCGGTCGACGTCCCAGGCGACCAGGTACCAACGGCGTTCGGTGCACACCAGGCGGTGCGGTTCGACGGTGCGACGGGTCGGGGAGCCGCCGTGGTCGAGGTACTCGAAGCGCAGCCGCTCGGAGTCCCGGCAGGCGTTGGCGAGGTCCGTGAGCACCGCCGGGTCGACCGTGGAGGGCTCCGGGCCGCGCAGCATCGGCACGGTGAAGGTGTTGAGGGCGCTCACCCTGCGGCGCAGCCGGTTCGGCAGCACCTGTTCGAGCTTGGCGAGGGCCCGTACGGACGTCTCGCCGATGTCCTCGATGCCCTGTCCGGCGGCCGTGCGCAGGCCGACCACGACGGCCACCGCCTCGTCGTCGTCCAGGAGCAGCGGCGGCAGCTCGGCGCCCGCGCCCAGCTGATAGCCGCCTCCGGTGCCCGGACTGGCGTTCACCGGATAGCCCAGCCCGCGCAGCCGGTCCACGTCACGGCGCACCGTGCGGGGCGTCACGCCGAGGCGGTCCGCCAGGTCGGCACCCGACCAGTCGCGGTGGGCCTGCAGCAGCGAGAGCAGCCGCAGCAGTCGTGCCGATGTCTCCAGCATGGCGTCGAGTCTGCCAGCCCTCACGGGCCGATGCCGGGGGACGGGAGCCGGTGGCGTGCGGGAGCCGGTGGCGTGCGGGTGGCGTTCAGTCCGCCGGGGTGACCGTCACGGAGAGATCGTTGTCCCGCGTGTAGTAGGGGCCGGCCGTCAGCGGGCCGTGCGGCGTCCGCACGGTGGTCCTGGGATGGAGGAGGACGGTCTTCTTGTCAGCGATGTCGTCGAGCAGCCGCGCGACGCGCACCCGGGGCCCGCTCTCCCCCGCGGGCCGCAGCCAGAGGTCCCAGACGCCGGGCCGCAGGACGTCGTAGGCCACCGTGAAGCCGAACTCGGTCTGCTCCACGTCCACTTCGGCACGTACCGGGGCCCTGGTCGCGTCCCGGTGGCACACCTCGGCATACGCGTCCGGCGCGAGCCCGACGCCGTACACACGGCCGCGTATCCCCAGGACCCGTTCCCCGCGGCTCAGTTCGACCGCCTCCGCGTGCGGGGCGCGCAGCCAGCTGCGGACGGTGAGGCGGCCGTGCCGGGGCGAGGGTCTCTCCGGTCCGGGCGGAGCAGGGAATCCGGCGGCGTACGGGATACGGACGGCGACGTGACCGAGCGCGCCACTGGGGACCCGGGCGACGAGTGAGCGCAGGTCGTTGACGCCGGGGGCCAGACGGCGCGGTTCTCCGCCCGCCACCTGCGCGAACGCGTCCCAACGGCCTTCGGGCAGGGGGACGCTGCTGGGCAGAGCGGCCCGCAGCCGACCGTCCCCGGCGGGGGTCAGCGGCAGTCTGACCTCCTCGCGGCCCCCGCGGCGGCGCAGCACGAGGAGCGCGGCCCCCGGCTCACCGGTGTCGGTGACGTCGAAGGTCAGCCCGCCCGCGGAGTCGGCGATGCAGTCGGCGCACGGGGGCACGGCGGCGTCCGCGTCGGCGCGCCGTCGCGCGGCCCGCGGGACCGGCGTCGTCATGCGGGGCGTCCCTTGCTCGCGTGGACCTCTTGGGTGATGAGACCCCGGACCCGGCCGATTGGTTGCCCCCACCGGCACATCAGGGCTCAGGGAACTGCCGCGGCATCACGAGAAGCAGCCGTTGTTCCTGTCGCGCTCCCCCGAAAGCCCCACGCGTGCGACTCCCGCGGCCCCGGACCCGGTGGCACCCGGAACGGACCGGCCGGGCCTCCCGCTTCCGGGTGGCCCGGCATCGGGCCCCGTCCGGCCCCCCGGGTTTCCGAGCCGCGCCGCGTCCCGGCGGGGCTCCCGTCCGGTCGGCCGACCGGACGGGAGCCCCGTGCACCGGGGTTGGGGGGAGCGGTGTCGGCGATGCTCAGAGGTCGAGCCGCTGACCGGGCACGATCAGGTCGGGATCACCGCCGATGACCGCCCGGTTGGCCGCGTAGATCTCCCGCCAGGTGGTCGCGTGCCGTGACGCGATGCCGCTGAGGGTGTCACCGCCACGGACCGTGTAGTCACCGTGGCCACCGCGCGACAGGTCGCGGTTCGTGTGGCCCGACGCGCGTGCGGGCGCCGTCGCCCGCTTCGACGGGGCCGCCTTGGACGCGGACGCCGAAGGCGCCTTCCTGGACACCGACTTGGGTGTCGACTTCGTGGCGGCCGACCCTCCGGACGACCCGGCACCCGAGGACGCGGGCGCGCTTCCGTAGGCTCCGGCCCGGGCCGAACAGGTGGGCCAGGCGCCCCATCCCTGTGCGTTCTGGACCTTGGCGGCAATGGCTATCTGTGCGCCCCTGGAGGCCTTGTCGGCGGTCGACCCGTAGGCCGTGCCGCCGTACGCGCGCCAGGTGCCGGCGGAGAACTGGAGTCCCCCGTAGTAGCCGTTGCCGGTGTTGATGTGCCAGTTCCCGCCGCTCTCGCACTTGGCGATGCGGTCCCACACTCCATTGTCGGCCGCGGCGGCGTTGCCGGTCGCCGCGAGCAGTCCGAGCGGAGCGAGCAGAGCCGCCCCCGCGAGGACCGCCGTCGTACGAGTCGTCGTACGGGCCTTACGAGTGTTGTCGGCACATGCGGACATGTATTTCCCTCTCGAAACACCCGGGGTCCCCCAAGGCGGGGTACGACTGCCGGCGCGTAGGACGCGGTCGTCGTACTCCTCCCCGTCCGCCGGCGGTGGTGCTCGAAGCTGACTGTGCGGTGCTGCCGGCGGACGTGCCCGAGTGGTGCTCGTTGCACTCGGAGGTGGAATCTAGGGAGCTGGTCGCCCCGATATCAACCAACTCCTTGTCATTCGAGGCCAGTTCATGGTTACCGCGGGTATCAGCGACTTTCAGCCACCCATTTCATTGCCTGATTTCCGGATATGTCGACCAGCCCCCCTCCCGCCCTGTGACCCACCTCACCGGATCAACTTCCATGAGGCTCAGCCAAGTTGGCTGGGAGTGACGGATTCCGCACCCGAGTTCACCCTGCGCGTCGGATGGTTCGATTCCGTTCGCTTCCGGGCGTGACTCCGGCCACAGATCGCCCGTTGTCATCTTCATGAGCCGGGGCCCCCGGCGTCATGGGCCGGGAGCCACCCGGCATCGCCACGCACCGCATCCCGAGGAGCCACCCGTGCCGCGCATGCTCGACGTCAGCGACGACGTACGCGCCGAGATCGGCGACGAAGAAGCCGACCGGCTGCTCGCCGGAGAGAACGCCCCGGGCAGTTACGACTGCACGTCCTGCCGCACACCGGGCGACTCGGAACAGGAGCGCACCAGCACCGTCCTGTTCATCGGCGACGAGACCGCCGTCCTCGCCTTCGCCCACGCCACCTGCCTGCCCTCACAGGTCGTACAGGTCACCGAGGAGCAACTGCAGGGCGCCGTCCGCTCGATCAACCCCGACGGCGCGTCCGGCCAGTCCGCCCCGGAGCAGGCCGTGCTCGGCGTCACCAGCGGACTCGTCCTGCTGGGCGGCGAGTTGCACCCGGCGCTCGTCGTCGAGCCGACCGGCCCCATCGTGCGCCCCGGTTCGACGGACATCGGCGACGACTTCCTGCCGCTCCTGATCGAGCAGGGCTTCATGCCGGTGACCCAGCTGCACTCGGTGCCGCCCGTGCTGCACGGCTGGTCGGTACTGCTCGCCATGGGCCAGCTGCACGCCGTGCTCCAGCCGGGGACTGGCGGCGGCTCGCCCGTCGCCTGGTGGCAGGCGCACCAGGCGCTCCAGGTCGCCGAGAGCTGGCGGGCGGCCGCCAACAAGCACCAGCAGGTGCTGCTGTTCGCCGCTCCGGTCGGCTCGATCGGCCGGCAGCCCCGCGAGGACCTGCTGCGCGACGCGCTGGACAAGGCCGCGGCCAACGGCAAGCTGGTGGCCGCGGCGATGCCGCTCGCCGGTACGTGAGCACTCCCCCGCGGGGTGCGGGCAACCGCGCTCGATCCGGCCCCCCCGGTCACCCGGCCGGCGCCGGCCGACCCTGACCGAGCGCACGGTTGGCCGCACCCCCGAGGGGCGTCGAGCGTCCCCCGGACGCCGGATCCGGGTCCCCGCTGACCTGCGAAAGCGACGCGGCGGCCGCATCCGTTGGGCGGTGGGGTCGTTGGCACGTACGTGCACACCTACGACGCCCCCCGCCGCCGCCAGTCCCTCCAGCCGATCCCGTCCGCGCGACCGGCCCAGGACCATCAGGGCAGCCCCTCGGCCACGCCGATCTACGACGCGCTCTACGCCGAGTGGGCCAGAGCCTTCAGGGCACTGCCCGGCGACCGGCACGGCGAGGAGGAGCTCGGCTTCACCGCTTTCGGGAATCTGGCGCACGGCACGGGCGGGTACGGATCGTCCTCGTACACCTCGTCGTTCAGCTCCTACAGCGCGGGGGCCTACTCCGCGCGCCACGGCGGCGTGACGCCGGGGCACACCACGACGGCGACGGCCGTCTGGCAGCCGGGCGGGCGACAGCAGGGCACGGGCATGCACCACGTCCCGGCCGCCCTGCCGCCCGCGCCACGCCGGGGGCTCTGAGCGGAAACGATCGACGCGACGGGTGAGGGGCGGCTCCCATGGGAGCCGCCCCTCACCTGTTGCCGCCGCTCTCGCGACTCCTACTTCTTGTTGGCGCCGCGCTTCTCGCGCACCCGGACCGAGATGTGGATCGGCGTGCCCTCGAAGCCGAACTCCTCACGCAGCCGGCGCTCGATGAAACGCCGGTAGCCGTGCTCGATGAAGCCGGAGGCGAAGAGCACGAACCGCGGGGGCTTGGTGCCCGCCTGCGTACCGAAGAGGATGCGGGGCTGCTTGCCGCCACGGACCGGGTGCGGGTGGGCGGCGACCAGCTCTCCGAGGAAGGCGTTCAGACGGCCGGTCGGAACCCTGGTCTCCCAGCCGTCCAGGGCGGTCTCGATCGCGGGGACGAGCTTCTCCATGTGCCGGCCGGTGCGCGCCGAGACGTTCACCCGGGGCGCCCACGCCACCTGGAGGAGCTCGGTCTCGATCTCCCGCTCCAGGTAGTAGCGGCGCTCCTCGTCGAGGGTGTCCCACTTGTTGAAGGCGAGGACGATCGCGCGGCCCGCCTCGACGGCCATCGTGACGATGCGCTGGTCCTGCACGGAGATGGTCTCGGACGCGTCGATCAGGATGACCGCGACCTCGGCCTTCTCGACGGCGGCGGCGGTACGCAGCGAGGCGTAGTAGTCGGCGCCCTGCTGGAGGTGGACGCGCTTGCGGATGCCCGCCGTGTCGACGAACTTCCAGGTGATGCCGCCGAGCTCGATGAGCTCGTCGACGGGGTCGCGGGTGGTGCCGGCGACCTCGTTGACGACCACGCGGTCCTCGTTCGCCACCTTGTTCAGGAGGGAGGACTTGCCGACGTTCGGGCGGCCGATGAGGGCGATGCGGCGGGGGCCGCCCACCGCGGTGCCGAAGGTCTGCGCCGGGGCCTCGGGCAGGGCGTCCAGGACGGCGTCCAGCATGTCGCCGGTGCCGCGGCCGTGCAGCGCGGAGACGGGGTGCGGCTCGCCGAGACCGAGGGACCAGAGGTACGAGGCGTCGGCCTCGCCGCTCGGGCCGTCGACCTTGTTGGCGCACAGCACGACCGGCTTGCCGGCCTTGCGCAGCAGCCGCACGACCGCCTCGTCGGTGTCCGTCGCGCCGACCTTGGCGTCCACGACGAAGACGACCGCGTCGGCCGCCTCGATCGCGTACTCGGCCTGCGCGGCGACGGACGCGTCGATGCCGAGGACGTCCTGCTCCCAGCCGCCGGTGTCGACGAGCTTGAAGCGGCGGCCCGCCCACTCGGCCTCGTAGGTGACGCGGTCGCGGGTGACACCGGGCTTGTCCTCGACGACGGCCTCGCGGCGGCCGATGATCCGGTTCACCAGGGTCGACTTGCCGACGTTCGGACGGCCGACGACAGCGAGGGCGGGCAGCGGGCCGTGGCCCGCCTCGTCGATCGCGCCCTCGACGTCCTCGATGTCGAAGCCCTCTGCCGAGGCGAGCTCCATGAAGTCCGCGTACTCGGCATCGCCAAGCGCCCCGTGCTCGTGCCCGGCCGGGCCGGCCGAGCCGTCGGGCTGGATGTGGTCGTTCATGAAGTCCGTACCTCGTCGTTCATTCGTGGTGATCGGTGGACCGCCCGCACATCGGGTGATCCACTACTCAAGTGTCGCCCAGGGCCCGGTGGGGCGCCCGGCGGTTTCCGGGCGTCCGGTCAGACGCCTGGCATGGTCCAGGTGGGCGCTCAGCTGCTTCTGGATGCGCGTGGTCGCCTCGTCCAGCGCCTTGCGTGTACGTCGCCCGCTGCCGTCGCCCGCCTCGAAGGGGTCTCCGAAGACGACGTCGACCCGGCTGCGCAGCGGGGGGAGCCCCCTGGTCAGCCGGCTGCTCTTCCCGGCACTTCCCAGGACCGCCACCGGGACGATCGGGGCGCCGCTGCGGACCGCGAAATAGGCGAGCCCGGCGCGCAGCGAGGCGAAGTCGCCCTCGCCGCGGGTGCCCTCCGGAAAGATGCCGAGCACCCCGCCGGCCGAGAGGACGCCGAGGGCCTGGGTGATCGCCGTGCGGTCGGTGGTCGTGCGGTCGACCTTGACCTGCCCGATACCGAGCAGGAAGGGGTCCAGCGGGCCGATGAACGCTTCCTTCTTGATCAGGAAGTGTGTGGGCCGGGGTGCCACGCCCATGACCATCGGACCGTCGATGTTGTGCGAGTGGTTCACGGCGAGGATCGCCGGGCCGGTCGCGGGGACCTTCCAGGCGCCGAGCACGCGCGGCTTCCACAGGCCGTACATCAGTCCGACGCCGATACGGCGCCCGATCTCGGCGCCTCTCTCGGAGGGTGGGGTCACTTGGCGGCCCGCTTCTCCTCGACGAGGGTGACGACGCACTCTATGACCTGCTGGAGCGTGAGGTCGGAGGTGTCCACCTCGACCGCGTCGTCCGCCTTGGCGAGCGGGGAGGTCTTGCGGCTGGAGTCGGCCGCGTCCCGCTTCAGCAGGGCCTCCCGCGTCGCCTGGACGTCGGCGCCCTTCAACTCACCGCTGCGGCGGGCGGCGCGCGCCTCCGGGGTGGCGGTGAGGAAGATCTTCAGGTCGGCGTCGGGCAGCACCGTGGTGCCGATGTCCCGTCCCTCGACGACGATGCCGTCCTCCGCGCCCGCGGCGATCGAACGCTGCAGCTCGGTGATCCGGGCGCGCACCTCGGCCACCGCGCTGACCGCGCTGACCCTGGAGGTGACCTCCTGGGTGCGGATCGGGCCCGCGACGTCGGTCCCGTCGACCGAGATGGCCGGCGCGGACGGGTCGGTGCCGGAGATGATCTCCGGCTTGCCCGCCACGGCGGCGATCGCCGTCGGGTCCGTGATGTCGATGCCGTTGCTCACCATCCACCAGGTGATCGCCCGGTACTGCGCGCCCGTGTCCAGGTAGCTGAGGCCCAGCTGCGCGGCCACTGCCTTGGAGGTGCTCGACTTGCCCGTGCCGGAGGGGCCGTCGATGGCGACAATCACTGCCGGGGCGGTCCGGGCGGAGCCGTTTTCCACGGTGGAGACACCTTCCTGGTGCGGGGTGGAGGTCTGTGCGGGACGCGAACGCGCCCCGCACAAGGTTACTGGTTCCCCGGACCCCGTATTACTGGCCTCTTCGCCGCACCCCCCGCACCCGCTCTCCCCGGCCCGTGCCCGCGAGGGCCCCGCGCTCTCCGGTCCCCTACTGGCGCAGCGCCCAGCCCCGGTCCCGCAGCGCCGCGCTCAGCACGGGCACGGCCTTCGGCTCGACCATCAGCTGGACCAGACCGGCCTGCCGGCCCGTCGCGTGCTCGATCCGTACGTCCTCGACGTTGACGCCGGCCGCCCCGGCGTCGGCGAAGATGCGGGCCAGCTGGCCCGGCTGGTCGTCGATGAGGACGGCGACCGTCTCGTACGTCAGCGGAGCGGCGCCGTGCTTGCCGGGGACCCGTACCTGGCCCGCGTTGCCCCGGCGCAGCATGTCCTCGATGCCGCCGGCGCCCTCGCGGCGCTTGGCCTCGTCGGAGGACTGGAGGGCGCGCAGCGCCAGGACCGTCTCGTCGAGGTCTGCGGAGACGTCCGCGAGGAGGTCGGCGACCGGTCCCGGGTTCGCGGAGAGGATGTCGATCCACATCCGGGGGTCCGAGGCCGCGATCCTGGTCACGTCGCGGATGCCCTGCCCGCAGAGCCGTACGGCCGCCTCCTCCGCGTGCTGCAGACGCGCGGCGACCATGCTGGACACCAGGTGCGGCATGTGCGAGACGAGCGCGACCGCCCGGTCATGGGCGTCGGCGTCCATGACGACGGGGAGCGCGCGGCAGTGCGACACCAGTTCCAGCGCGAGGTTCAGGACCTCGGTGTCCGTGTCCCGGGTGGGCGTCAGGACCCAGGGGCGGCCCTCGAAGAGGTCACCCGTCGCGGCCAGCGGACCTGACTTCTCGCGGCCCGACATGGGGTGCGAGCCGATGTACGCCGAGAGGTCTAGGCCGAGGGCCTCGAGCTCACGGCGCGGGCCGCCCTTGACGCTCGCCACGTCGAGATAGCCGCGCGCGGCCCCGCGCCGCATGGCGTCCGCGAGGGTCGCCGCCACGTGCGCGGGCGGGGCCGCGACGATCGCGAGGTCCACGGGCCCGGTGGGCGGCTCGTCGGTGCCGGCGCCGAGCGCGGCCGCCGTGCGGGCCTGCTGCGGGTCGTGGTCGGTGAGGTGGACGACGACGCCCCGCTGGGCGAGCGCGAGCGCCGCCGACGTGCCGATCAGACCGGTTCCGATGACGAGTGCGGTTCTCACTGGGCGATGTCCTTGCGCAGGGCGCCCGCGGCACCCAGGTAGACGTGCGCGATGTCGGCACGGGGCCGGTCGGACTCGATGTGCGCGAGGATCCGTACGACGCGGGGCATCGCGCCCTCGATGTCCAGTTCCTGCGCGCAGATCAGCGGTACGTCGACGATGCCCAGCTTGCGGGCCGCGGCCGCCGGGAAGTCGCTGTGCAGATCGGGCGTCGCGGTGAACCAGACGCTGATCAGGTCGTCCGCGGTGAGACCGTTCCGTTCCAGGACGGCGGTGAGCAGCTCGCCGACCCGCTCCTCCATGTGGCCGGCCTCGTCCCGCTCCAGTTGGACGGCGCCCCGGACCGCTCGTACCGCCACGGCAATGCTCCTCGCTGATCTGCGTACACGTCTGCCACACCAGCGTAGTCAGCCCGCGGGCGCGCCGGTGCGCGGCGCCCGCTTGACGAGACGGGCACCGCGCGCCGGCCTACGGCCACGGATCAGAGCGACTGCTGTTTGATGAGGTCCTCCAGGGAGGCGCCGGACCGCGGCAGTTCGCCACCGGGGGTCAGTTTGTCGACCGCCTGCGGCAGGTATTGGGCGATCTGGTCCGCGGCCTTCTCCGAGCTGACCCCGGTCTGGGCGGCGATCTTCTGGAGGGTGTCGGCGGGCAGTGCCTGCGCGACCTGCTCGCCGGAGACGGGCTTGTTCTCCCCGGTGCCGATCCACGACTGCGCCTGGTCCATCAGGCCCGACTTGCTCAGCATGTCCAGCAGGCCGCCCAGCGGGTTGCCGCCGCCGCCCTGGCCGTTGGTCAGGGACCGGAGCAGCGAGCCCAGGATGTCGCCCCCGCCGGAGGCAGCTCCCTGCCCACCGCCGAGGAGACCGCCGAGCAGGCTGCCGAGATCGTTGTCCGCCATGGGGCGACGCCTTTCGAAGAGTGCGGCCGGGGCGGGTCGTCCCCGGCCTGGGACTCAGCCAATGTCACTTGAATCGCCTCATTCCGCCACTTGTAGTGAGAATGCGCCCGTGCGCCTCTGGACGCCGGGGCGCCCGTCCGCTCTGATGGCAGAAGACCGCCTCGGGGGAGGCCCGCATGAAGCGCCCAGGACCCTTGCTCACTCTGCTCGCCGGACTGCTTCTCGCCGTGTTCATGCTGTCGCTCAACGCGACGACGGGGGTGAGGAACGCGTCGTCGTCCCGCCCGCGGACGCCGGGCACCGCGCCGCCGGCGAGCGCGACACCCGGGAGATCCACCTCACCGCCGAGCCCGTCGCCGTCACCGTCCGCGTCGCCGTCCGCGAGCCCCGTTCCGAACGCCGACTACGCGGGCCGCACCGACGACGACTCCTCGGCCGTCGCCGTCTCGCTGCGCGACGGCCGCGCGATCGCGTACTTCTGCGACGGCCACGACAAGGAGTCGTGGCTCAAGGGCGACGTCAGGGACGACGGCACCCTGCGGCTCACCGGAAAGAACGGCGCGGGACTCGACGGCACGCTGCGGGACGGCGGACGGATCCGCGGCACCGTCGAATTCGGCGGCCGCCACTACGCCTTCACCGCCGACAGGGCGGTCAAGCCGTCCGGGCTCTACCGCGCGACGGCCACGGTGCGCGGCGCCGAACTGGACGGCGGCTGGATCGTGCTGCCCGGCGGCAAGCAGGTCGGCATCCTCGACCGCGACGGCGAACCGTCCGCGGCACCCGTGATCGACCCGGGGACCGGCGCCGTCACGGTCGACGGGCAGAAACTCACCGCACGCCCCGTCACTCCGTGACCGGTTCGACGCCCTTACCCGCTCCACGCCCTTTTCCCGGCCCTTCCCGGCCAGGGACCACGACGCCTTTCCCGGCCCTTTCCCGGCCCATTCCCGACCAGGAGCCGATATGACCGCGGATCCGAACGCCGCCACGCAGGGCTACCCCGCTCCCTTGCCCGCCCACCGCCGCCCGCACCCGGCCCGTTATCTCGTCCCGGCCCTGGTGGCCGCGGCGGTCGCGGTCGGCCTCGGCGCGTACGGCAGGACACACCACCCGACCGGGACCGCCTTCAATCTCGCGGGGTTCAGCAGTACGAGCGCGGTGAAGTCGTGGCTGGCCAGCACGGCGTTCGCCTTCGCGCTCGTCCAGTTGGTCTCGGCGTTCATGGTGTACGGGAGACTGCCGGGGCCGAGCTGGGCGCCGGCCCTGCACCGCTGGTCCGGACGGGTCGCCTTCCTGGTGGCGGTCCCCGTCGCGGTGCACTGCCTCTACGCGCTGGGTTTCCAGACGTACGAGCCGCGCGTGCTGTGGCACTCGCTCCTGGGATGCTTCTTCTTCGGGGCATTCAGTGCCAAAATGCTCCTGCTCCGCTCGGAGCGACTGCCCGGCTGGCTGCTGCCCGTGGCCGGAGGACTCGTCTTCGTGGTCCTCACCGTCATCTGGCTGACGTCGGCTCTCTGGTTCTTCCGTACGTTCGGAGTGACGACATGACCAACCCCCCGGCGCGGCGCACCGTTCTCGGCACGGGCGCGGCCGCCGCCCTGCTCGTGGGGTGCAGCAAGTACGGCGACAGCGGCGGCAGTTCACAGCCGTCCGCCTCAGCGCCCGCCTCATCGCCCGCGTCCGGCGCGGCCGGCGGCACCGAGCTCGCCACCACCGGCGACATCCCGGTCGGCGGCGGCAAGATCTTCAAGGACCGCAAGATCGTGGTCACCCAGCCCACCAAGGACGAGTTCAAGGCCTTCTCCGCGGTCTGCCCCCATCAGGGCTGCACCGTGAGCACCGTCGCCAACGGCACGATCGACTGCCCCTGCCACGGCAGCAAGTTCCGCATCACCGACGCCTCGGTGGTGGCGGGCCCCGCCCCGAGACCCCTGCCCGCCGAGCACATCACCGTGGAGGGAAACTCGATTCGCCTGGCCTGAACCACCACGTACGCTCCGGGACATGCGATCCGAGGCCCTGGTGCGCGACCACACGATCTACTCCTGCGTGATGGGGTCGCGCGCCTTCGGCCTGGCCACCGACGACAGTGACACGGACCGCCGGGGCGTGTTCCTCGCCCCGGCTCCGCTGTTCTGGCGCTTCGAGAAGCCGCCGACGCACGTCGAGGGCCCGGCCGAGGAGCAGTTCAGCTGGGAGCTGGAGCGGTTCTGCGTCCTCGCGCTGCGCGCCAATCCGAACATCCTGGAGTGCCTCCACTCCCCCCTCGTCGAGTACGCCGACGACACGGGCCGCGCCCTGCTCGACCTGCGCGAGGCCTTCCTCTCCCGCCGGGTCCACGAGACGTTCGCCCGCTATGCGCAGGGCCAGCTCAAGAAGCTGGAGGCCGACGTCCGCCGGTACGGCGCACCGCGCTGGAAGCACGCGATGCACCTGCTCCGCCTCCTCACGTCCTCCCGCGACCTGCTGCGCACCGGTGCCCTGACCCTCGACGTCGGCGAGCAGCGCGAACCGCTGCTCGCCGTCAAGCGGGGCGAGGTCCCGTGGAGCCGGGTGGAGACGTGGATGAGCCGCCTGGCCGCGGAGGCGGACGAGTCCGGCGCGCGCAGTCCCCTGCCGGCCGAGCCGGACCACGCCCGCGTCGAGGACTTCCTGGTCGGTGCGCGCCGTGCCTCAGCCCGTCGCGCCGACCCCGGCGTCGGCCAGACGCACCCGGACGACGAACGCGTGCAGGGCGTCGTGCACGGACGGGGCGTCCGGCAGCGCTGAGGCCTGCTGGGCCGCGTCCAGCAGGGCGTGCAGCCGCTCCGCGTCGTCCGCCACTCGTGCGTGGTCGACGTCCGCGGCCCCGTGCTCCCGCTCCGTCTTCGCCGCCATCAGATCCGGCAGGTACGACGGAGCGCCCGCCTCCGCGACGAGCGCGCGCAGATCGGCCTGCACCTCGCCGCTGCGCATCAGATGGATGCCGGTGAGCAGCACCCGGAAGGTGTAGAGCAGCGGCTTGAGTTCACCGGTCTTCCCGAAGAGCCGCCACTGTGTCGTGGCGAACCCCCGGTAGTGGTGCGCGTGATGACGGGTGAGGGTCCCCGGGGCGAGCGAGACCAGCTCGCGGTGGGCCTCGCCGGTGTGCACGACCAGGGGTGAGAGCAGCTGCTCCAGCACATAGCCGTTGCGCCGCAGCATCAGACGTACGAACTTGCGCACGTCGTGGGTGACGAGGTCCATCTCGACACCGTCCCGGTCCCACATCCGCGACCGGGTCTCCTCCGGTTCGCGCAGCCCGACCAGGTCGGCCGTCGGCAGCAGGTGCACGCCCCGCAGGTCGACGTCCGAGTCGCGCGACGGGAAGCCGTACAGGTGTGCCCCGGAGATGGTGGCGAACAACACCGGGTCGGGCTGCTCGGCCACCACCCCCGAGAGGTCGATGTCCAGAACGTCGTCGATCATCGGTCAAGCATCCCAGAGCGCCCCCAGCGACATGAGGTCGCTCTGGTATTCGATGCGGTCGGCCCATTCGGTCGGCCAGACGTCCGAGCCGTGGTGGGCACCCGCGAACGCGCCCGTCAGGCAGGCGATGGAGTCGGAGTCGCCGGAGGTGCAGGCCGCCCGGCGCAGCGCGGTGACGGGCTCGTCGACGAAGAGCAGGAAGCAGAGCAGGCCGGTGGCGAGCGCCTCCTCGGCGATCCAGCCCGCTCCGGTGGCAAGGCAGGGGTCGGTCTCGGGAGAGGGGGAACGCAGCGCGTCCCCGAGCCGGTCGAGCACGCCCAGGCAATCGTCCCAGCCGCGCTGGATGAAGTGCTCCGGCGTGGGGTCCTGGCTGCGGGTCCACAGGTCGCCGAGCCAACGGGAGTGGTAGTGGCCGCGGTTCTCCTCGGCGTACGCGCGCAGCAGCCCGACCAGATCCGCGGGCTCGGCACCCTGGACGAGGAGCCGGACGGCGTGGGCGGTGAGGTCGGAGGCGGCGAGCGCGGTGGGATGGCCGTGGGTGAGCGCCGCCTGCAACTGCGCGGCTCCCGCCCGCTGTTCGTCGCTCAGGCCCGGTACGAGACCGACCGGCGCCACGCGCATGTTGGCGCCGCACCCCTTGGAGCCGATCTGGCTGGCGTCCTGCCAGGGGCGGCTCTCGTCCTTCAGGAGGTTGCAGGCGACGAGACAGGTGCGGCCGGGCGCGCGGTTGTTCTCCGGCGACAGATACCAGTCCACGAACTCCTCGCGCACCGGCCGTTCCATCCGCAGCGGTCCGAGCAGACCGCGGTCCATGGCCGTGCGCAGACCCCGCCCCAGCGCCAGTGTCATCTGGGTGTCGTCGGTGACGATCGCGGGCCTGGGCAGTGCCATCTCCCGCCAGGGGCCGCACTTGGCGAGGATCGACGGTATGTCGTTGAACTCGGTCGGGAATCCCAGCGCGTCGCCGAGGGCGAGGCCGAGCAGGGTCCCGGTGGCGGCGTGCTTCGCGAGCGTCGGGGTGGTGGTCATCAGGGCCGTCCTTCCGAAGGGGGACGCAGCAGGGGCGGGTGCAGGGCGGTGGCGCCGCCCGCGCGGTAGAGGGCGGCGGGTTTGCCGCGCCCTCCGGTGAGGCGAGCGGCCCCCGGGACGGGTTCGACGAAGCCCGGCGTGGCGAGGACCTTGCGCCGGAAGTTGGGCCGGTCGAGCGCGGTGCCCCACACCGTCTCGTAGACCCGCTGCAGCTCGCCGAGGGTGAACTCGGGCGGGCAGAAGGAGGTGGCGAGACAGGTGTACTCGAGCTTGGCGCCGACGCGTTCGTGGGCGTCGGCGAGGATGCGGTCATGGTCGAAGGCGAGCGGGCCGGGTGTGCGGTACGGCTGCCAGCGGGCCTGCGCCGCGTCACCGCCGCCGTGCGGCTCGGGAGGGTCGGGGAGCAGTGCGGCGAACGCGACGGAGACGACCCGCATTCTCGGGTCGCGGTCGGGGTCGCTGTAGGTGCGCAGCTGCTCCAGGTGCAGGCGCGAGACGTCCGACAGACCGGTCTCCTCGGCGAGTTCGCGCCGGGCGGCCGTCTCCGCGGACTCGGCCGGCAGCACGAACCCGCCGGGCAGCGCCCAGTGGCCCGCGTACGGCTCCTGCCCCCGCTCGACGAGCAGGACCTCCAGCACGTCGGCGCGGATCGTCAGGACGGCCAGGTCCACGGTCACGGCGAAGGGTTCGAACGCGTACTTGTCGTAGCCCTCGGGGGCACCGCCGCCGGACGGGCTGCCCTGCCGCACGCGCGCACCCACCCGGCCCCGCCTCCACGTCCGCACGACGCACGGCCGGCCCGATCGAGGGATCACCGGGAGCGGGGATCACCACGGGCGGTGGCCGCCGCGGTCACGAGTAATAGTCACTGAGACTATAAAGAGCACGGGGAGCGCCCACAACCCTCCGGACGCCGGAGATCCGCCCCGGTTCCGAGCCGGGCGCACGACGGCGGGCGTGCATGACGGAGCCGTGGCGGCTCCTGGGGCCCCTCTGACGGCCGTGGAACCGGGGGGCGAGGAAAGGGATGACCCCGCGCCTCTCCGGAGCCGTGAGGGTCACCACGGCCGCGCCTGCACGGTCACCCGGACCGCCGCCCGGCGGCGCAAACGCGTCGGCCGGCCCCGGGGCACTCCCGGGACCGGCCGAAACGACGGAGGTCGCGAACGAAGGGTGTCGCGAACCGGCGGGTGTCGCGAACGACGGACGATCTAGAGGTCGACCTCGTTCATGAGCATGCCGACCTCGGTGTTCGACAGGCGGCGCAGCCAGCCCGACTTCTGGTCGCCGAGGGTGATCGGGCCGAAGGCGACGCGTACGAGCTTGTCCACCGGGAAGCCGGCCTCGGCGAGCATGCGGCGCACGATGTGCTTGCGGCCCTCGTGGAGGGTCACCTCGACCAGGTAGTTCTTGCCGGTCTGCTCGACGACGCGGAAGTGGTCCGCCTTCGCGTACCCGTCCTCCAGCTGGATGCCGTCCTTGAGCCGCTTGCCCAGGTCACGCGGGATCGGGCCGACGATGTGCGCGAGGTAGACCTTCTTCACGCCGTACTTCGGGTGGGTCAGCCGGTGCGCGAGCTCGCCGTGGTTGGTGAGCAGGATGACGCCCTCGGTCTCGGTGTCGAGCCGCCCGACGTGGAAGAGCCGCGTCTCGCGGTTCGTCACGTAGTCCCCGAGGCACTGCCGGCCCTCGGTGTCCTCCATGGTGGAGACGACACCGGCGGGCTTGTTCAGCGAGAAGAACTGGTACGACTGCGTGGCGACGGTCAGACCGTCGACCCGGATCTCGTCCTTCTCGGGGTCGACGCGCAGCCCCTGCTCGGTGACGATCTGGCCGTTGACCTCGACCCGGGCCCGCTCGACGAGTTCCTCACAGGCACGCCGGGAGCCGTAGCCCGCGCGCGCGAGCACCTTCTGCAGACGCTCGCCCTCCTGCTCGGCGCCCGGGAAGGTCTTGGGCAGCTTCACCTCGGGCTTGCCCGCGTAGCGGTCCCGGTTGCGCTCCTCGGCCCGCGTCTCGTACTCACGGGAGCGCGCGGGCTCCGTACGGCCGCCGCGCTGCTGGCCCTGCTTGGGGCCGCCCTTGGCGCCGCCGCGGGCCGCGTTGCCGCGCCCCGACTTCGGCCCCTCGTGGGTGGCGCCGGGACCTACGTCGTAGCGGCGCTCCTCGGGACGGGGATTGCCGGCGCGCTTCGGCCTGTCGTCGCCGCTCCCTCCGCCGCTCCGGGGCTGGGAACCGGCCCCACCACTCCTCGGCTGGGAACCGCTCCCGCCACTCCTCGGCTGCGAACCGCTCCCGCCGCTACGGGGCTGAGAGCCACCCCCGCCACTCCTCGGCTGAGAGCCGCCCCCGCCGCTACGGGGCTGAGAGCCACCCCCGCCGCTCCTCGGCTGAGAGCCACCCCCGCCGGTCCCCCGGGGATTGCCGCGCCCGCTGTTCCTGCCACTGCCACTGCTTCGCATCAAAGTTCCGTCGTCGTCGTGTCGTCTGCATCTGCGTCCGGTGCATCCGGATGGAACGACGGGACCCCTTCCAGCGTCTCGGCTTCGATCGCGTCCGCCTCGGGGAGGAAGGGCGCGAGCTCCGGGAGCTCGTCCAGACCGCGCAGGCCCATTCGCTCCAGGAAGTAGTTCGTCGTCGTGTACAGGATCGCACCTGTTTCGGGTTCCGTGCCCGCCTCCTCGACCAGACCGCGCTGCAGGAGGGTGCGCATCACCCCGTCACAGTTGACTCCGCGGACCGCCGAGACCCTGGAACGGCTGACCGGCTGGCGGTACGCGACGACCGCCAGGGTCTCCAGCGCGGCCTGGGTGAGCCGGGCGTGCTGGCCGTCCAGGACGAAGCGTTCCACGGCCGCCGCGTACGCGGGCCGGGAGTAGAAGCGCCAGCCGCCGGCGATGAGCCGCAGCTCGAAGCCGCGGCCCTGGACGGTGTACTCGTCGGCCAGCTCCCGCAGCGCGTCCCTGACCTGCCGCTTCGGCCGTTCGAGGATCTTCGCGAGGTGCTCCTCGGTCGCGGGCTCGTCCACGACCATGAGGACGGCCTCCAGGGCGGGCCGGAGGTCGAGGTCGGCGACGGTGTCCCGGCCCGCCGGGATCCCGCTGGTGTGCTCGCTCACGCCTTCTCCTTCCTGGCGTCTTCCTTCGCCGTCTCGGGCGGCCGGTCGAACTCGTCCGTCACCCTGGGCTCCTCGGCGCTGTCCCCGCCCGTCCAGCGCACCAGCAGGTCCCCCAGCGCCTCCTCCTGGTCGAGGGCGACCGCCTTCTCCCGGTAGAGCTCCAGCAGGGCCAGGAAACGGGCCACGACGGTGAGGGTGTCGGCGGTGTCCGCGACGAGGTCGCGGAAGCTGGCCTGCCCGTGTTCGCGCAGCAGCGCCACCACGATCTCCGCCTGTTCCCGCACGCTGACCAGCGGGGCATGGATGTGGTCGACGTACACCTGCGGCTTGGGCCTGGGCTGCATCGCCTTCACGGCGAGCCTGGCGAATCCCTCCGCCCCGATGCTGATGACGACCTCGGGCAGCAGTTCGGCGTGGTGGGGTTCGAGACCGACGGTACGGGGGTAGCGGCGGGCCTCCTCGTCGAGGCGGGCGTTGAAGATGTCCGCGATCCGCTTGTACGCGCGGTACTGCAGCAGCCGGGCGAAGAGGAGGTCGCGGGCCTCCAGCAGGGCCAGGTCCGCCTCGTCCTCGACCTCGGCGGCGGGCAGCAGCCGCGCGGCCTTGAGATCGAGCAGGGTCGCCGCGACGACCAGGAACTCGGTCGTCTGATCGAGGTCCCAGTCCGGTCCCATCGCCCTGATGTGCGCCATGAACTCGTCGGTCACCCGCGACAGCGCCACTTCGGTGACGTCCATCTTGTGCTTCGAGATCAACTGCAGCAGCAGGTCGAAGGGCCCTTCGAAGTTGGCCAGCCGCACCTTGAAGACCCCGTCACCGGGTTCGGGTTCGGGTTCGACTTCGACTTCGGCTTCGGCTTCGGCTTCGGCGAGAACGCCCGGTTCGACGACGGTCCCGGCTTCCGCGCCGGCTGGCGACCCGGTCCCGGCGGGGGCTCCCGGGCCGGCGGGGGCTCCGAGGCCGGCGGATGTCCCAGGTGTGACCGACGTCTCGGATCCGGCTCCGGCTTCCTGGCCGTCCGGAGCGGGAGAGGACTCGGGGCCGGGATGCGGCGTCGGGCCGGTCGGCGGCTCGGGTTCCTCGGGAATCCCCGGCTCGGCGGACTCCTCGGCGGACTCCCCGGCGGATTCGTCGGCCGGTTCCCCGGCGGGCGGTGCGTCGGGAGCCGGACCGGCCCCCGGTCCTCGGCCGAGCGCACGTCGGCGACCGGCGGAGCCGGCGGCGGGGACGGGGGCGTCGTTCGAGGTCATAGCCGTCGCAGGCTACCGCTACCGCCCGCGGAGCCGTCGTACGAGAATGCTCGCGTCCCCACGGGATTCGAGATCGGCGAGCACGACCGCGACCGCCTCACGGACGATCCGCCCGCGGTCGACCGCGAGCCCGTGCTCCCCGCGCAGCACCAGACGGGCGTGTTCGAGGTCCATGAGCTCCTCGGCGGACACGTACACCGTGATCTTCTCGTCGTGCCGCTCCCGCCCGCTGGGCCGCCGGTTGGCGGCGCGCTGACGCTTGCGGGACTGCTGCTGGGCGGCGGCGGAACCGGCGCCAGAACCTTCCTGCGTCGCCTGGCGCCGCGCCGAGCGCTCCGGAGCCGTACCCCGGCTGCGCGACTCCCCCGTGTCGGCGGCGGAGTCGGCCGCGACGTGTTCGTCGCCCTCGCCGTCGCCGCCCTGTACGGGCACCGAGTGCGGCGCGTCCTCCGCCCCGGCGGCCGGATCGCTCTCGCCGGCCGGAGCCGGCACACGGGCCTCACCGTTGGTCCGGCGAGTGGGAGTGGAGGACTGGAGCGCCATGCCCCCGGTGGTGCGGAACAGTTCGTCGGCCCCCGGCAGACTCACTCGGCGTGACACCGGGCGAGCACCTCCCTGGCGAGCTGGCGATAGGCGGCGGCACCGACGGAGTTGGAGGCGTACGTGGTGATCGGCTCACCGGCGACGGTGGTCTCCGGGAAGCGGACGGTCCGGCCGATCACCGTGTGGTACACGTGATCGTCGAAGGCCTCGACCACCCGGGCGAGCACCTCACGGCTGTGCACCGTGCGGGAGTCGTACATGGTCGCGAGGATGCCGTCGAGCTCCAGCTCGGGGTTGAGCCGCTCCTGGACCTTCTCGATGGTCTCGGTGAGCAGCGCGACACCACGCAGCGCGAAGAACTCGCACTCGAGCGGCACGATCACCTTGTGCGCCGCTGTCAGGGCGTTGACGGTGAGCAGGCCGAGCGAGGGCTGACAGTCGATCACGATGTAGTCGTAGTCGGCCATCAGCGGCTTCAGGGCGCGCTGCAGCGTGGACTCGCGCGCGACCTCGGAGACGAGCTGCACCTCGGCGGCGGACAGGTCGATGTTGCTGGGCAGCAGGTCCATGTTCGGGACCGCCGTCTTCAGGAGCACCTCGTCGGCCGCCATGCCCCGCTCCATGAGCAGGTTGTAGACGGTGAGGTCGAGCTCCATCGGGTTGACGCCGAGACCGACCGAGAGCGCGCCCTGCGGGTCGAAGTCGACGAGCAGGACCCGGCGTCCGTACTCCGCGAGCGCGGCACCCAGGTTGATGGTCGACGTCGTCTTGCCGACGCCGCCCTTCTGGTTGCACATCGCGATGATCTTCGCGGGGCCGTGATCGGTCAGCGGGCCCGGGATCGGGAAGTACGGCAGCGGGCGTCCGGTCGGGCCCACGCGCTCACGGCGCTGGCGGGCCGCGTCGGGCGCGAGCGTGGCCGCGTACTCCGGATCGGGCTCGTACTCGGCGTCGGGGTCGTAGAAGTGCCCCTCGGGCAGTTCGTCGTAGTCGGCGAAGTGGGTGCGGTTCTGGCCACTTCCGTTGCCGGCCATGGCGTTCACGTGATGGCCATCCATGCTCGGGTGTGCTCTCTGAGTCATCCGGGGACTCTGATGGGCTGCGAAGGTTCGGACAGCGACGGAGCCGACAGCCTCGAGCCCCGTGGGGCCCTGGCCCCGCGCCGGCATTCCTGGTTGACCACCCCCGGGAGTAAATGTCGACTCATTCACAAGTCGTCTTACCTCCTTGGTGACCAGGAAACTTCTCGATAGGTCAGCGTGGCACCATGCCGACGGTTGGCGACTCTATGGCGTGTCACCACTCCGCAGCAACACAATCCGCCGGACCCGACCCGATGTGTCGGCAACCGAACACCCCTCTGTCAAGGGCGTAAGGCCGTCGCACAGCAGGTTTCACCGGTGTGCGAATCGGTCGAAGAGTTACGTTCGTGGCGAGTTGAACGAGTGTCGCAAAGTGACCCGACACACATCCGGCCGGACCTTGCTGGGCAAGGTCCGGCCGGATGCGGGACGTTGACGACCTGTGTTGACGTATCGCCTTTTGCTCGGCGGCCGGTCCGCGACCGCTCGTCGGCGGCCCGGCCGTGCGGGGTCAGCCGAGCAGGGACTCCAGCGCCACGTGCTCCAGACCGTGCGCCTCGGCGACCTCGCGGTAAACGACCTTGCCCTCATGCGTGTTGAGGCCCCTGGCCAGCGCGGGGTCGCGGCGCAGGGCCTCGGCCCAGCCGCGGTTGGCGAGCTCCACGATGTACGGCAGCGTCGCGTTGGTCAGCGCGTACGTCGAGGTGTTGGGCACGGCGCCGGGCATGTTGGCGACGCAGTAGAAGACCGAGTTGTGGACCGGGAAGGTCGGCTCGGCGTGCGTGGTCGGGCGCGAGTCCTCGAAGCAGCCGCCCTGGTCGATCGCGATGTCGACAAGGACACTTCCCGGCTTCATCCGCGACACGAGTTCGTTGGTGACCAGTTTCGGGGCCTTGGCACCCGGGATGAGGACGGCGCCGATGACGAGGTCGGCCTCGAGGCAGGCCTTCTCCAGCTCGAAGGCGTTGGAGACGACGGTCTGGATCTTCGTGCCGAAGATCTTGTCCGCCTCCTTGAGCTTGTTGATGTCGCGGTCGAGCAGGGTCACCTGGAAGCCCATGCCGATGGCGATCTGCGCGGCGTTCCAGCCGGAGACGCCGCCGCCGATGACGACGGCCTTGGCGGGCAGCACGCCGGGAACGCCGCCCGGCAGCACCCCGCGGCCGCCGTTGGCGCGCATCAGCTGGTAGGCGCCGACCTGCGGGGCGAGCCGGCCCGCGACCTCGGACATCGGGGCGAGCAGGGGCAGGGCGCGGCTCGGCAGCTCGACCGTTTCGTACGCGATGGCCGTGGTGCCGGACTCCAGGAGCGCGTCCGTGCACTCCTTGGAGGCGGCCAGGTGGAGGTACGTGAAGAGCGTCTGGTCCTTGCGGAGGCGGTGGTACTCCTCCGCGATGGGCTCCTTGACCTTCAGCAGCAGGTCGGCGGTGGCCCACACCTGGTCGGCGGTGGGGAGGATCTGCGCACCGGCGGAGACGTACTCGTCGTCCGTGATCGAGGAGCCGACACCGGCGTTCTGCTCGACGAAGACCTGGTGGCCGTGGCGCACCAGCTCGTGGACGCCGGCGGGGGTGATGGCCACCCGGAACTCGTTGTTCTTGACCTCGCGGGGGATACCGACCTTCACGTCGATCACGGTCCTTGACTCAGAGGGTTCTGGGGTTGTGCACGGCCGGGGCGACGCAAGCCGGGGCAATGCATGTCATACCCGGATGCACGGGCGCGCCGGGAGACACCACGAAAGAACGCAGCGGAGCCAGTCTAATGAAGGGATTCTCTCTGTCTAGCCTTTCAATGCATCAATCTTCTGCGGATGCACTGCGGATTTCGCAGGCATTAGCGTCCTGTTCCATGGGCATCGAGCTCTCCGGGAGCTCATCACCCAGCATGCGCTCCGCCGCCCCGCGGTGCAGCTGGGCCGCGGCGGGGTCGCCGAGCCGGTCCAGGGTGTCGGCCAGCCTGAGCTGCAGCGCGGCCTGCAGCCGCAGGTCCTCGGCGCGGCGGGCCCACTCGACGGCGTCCTGGCAGGTGCGCAGCGACTCCTCCGGCCGCCCCGCGTACTCCTGAACGCGCGCCAGCTCGCTCAACGCCCGTGCCTGGGAGGCCACATCGCCGTTCCTGCGATGTCCGGTGACGGCGGCGCGCCAGTTGCGCAGCGCCTCGCCGTAACGGCCCGCGTAGGTGTGCGCGGTGGCGATCCGGCCGTAGAGCCGGGCGGCGTCCAGCCGCTCGTCGCGGGCCAGGCGCTGGGCGAGGGCCCGGCCGTACCAGTCGGCGGCCCGGTCGAAGTCCCCGAGCTCCAGGTGGGCGCCGCCTACGGATTCCATCGCCCGGCCGATCGCGTACGGGTCGTTCGCCTCGCGCGCGGCGTCGAGCGCGGCCCGGTAGCGGGCGAGGGCCGCCGCGGTGCGGCCGGTGCGTTCGTCCAGGTCGGCCAGGTTCAGCAGAGCCGCGGCCCGCTCCCGGGGCAGCCTGCGGCGCTCGGCGACGTCGAGGACGAGCCGGTGGATGCCGTAGAGCTCGGGTGCCGCGGCCCGGGTGCCGAAGTGGACGACCAGCGCCCGCACCAGGGCGGCCATCAGACGGCGGGCCAGGGTGTCCAGTTCGCCGTCGGCGACCGCGGTCCGGGCGGCGGCCAGCAGCGCGGGCTGCCGGATCCGCAGCCAGTCCTCGGCCGCCCTGGGGTTCGGGAAGCGCAGCGCGCGGGGCATCCCGGCGAGCTTCTCGCGGGCCGGCGAACTGTCGGTCTCGGTGATCGCGCGACAGGACACCAGCAGCCGCACGGTCCGCTCCAGCATCCGGGCGCGGGCCAGCTGCAGCTCGGCCGGGCGGTCCTCGCTCTCGGTGAGGGCGCGCAGCAGCGGCAGCAGGAAGCCGGGGACCTCGTACTGCGGCAGCGGCGACTCGACCGGCCGCAGGAGCCCGAGCGCGGCGAAGTCGTCCAGCGCGCCGCGGGCGGCGCCGACCGAGCAGCCGGCCAGCGCGGACGCGGTGTGCGGGTCGACGAGCCCGGCGGGCGCGAGCGAGAGCAGTCGCAGGGTCCGCGCGGCGGCCGCGGGGAGCCCGGTGTACGTGAGCCGGAAGATCCGGGCGGACGGCGAGCCCTCCTCGCCGTCCGCGCGCAGCTGCTTGGCGAGGTCGGCGACGGCCGAGGTGGGGCGTGCCGCGAGCCAGCCGCCCGCCAGCACCAGGGCGCCGGGCTGGCCCGCGCACTCCTCGACCAGCCCCTCGGCGGCGAGTGGGTCGACGGTGATGCGGACCGAACCCGCGAAGCGCTCCAGGAGTTCCAGCGCGGACTTGGTGTCGAGGCCGCCCAGGGTGCAGGGACGGACATCCGCGATGCCGGTCAGCGGCCCTCCGGAGACGGCGACCACCAGGCACTCGGGGGTGTCGGGCAGCAGGACGTCGACCTGCTCGGCGTCGGCCGCGTCGTCGAGCAGGAGCAGGGCGCGCCGGGCGGCGAGGGCGTCGCGCACCGCCGCGCTCAGGTCCTCGGCGCCGGCTCCGGGCGGCGCGGGCAGTTCGAGGGCCGTGAGGAGTTCCCGCGCGGTGCGCTCGGTGGGCACCGGGGTGCCGTCGGGTTCGGCCAGCCGGGCTCGCAACACCCCGTCCGGGTAACTCTCGGCAACCTGCCGCACGAGCTCCTCGGCGAGCGCGGAGCGGCCCGAACCGGGCTTGCCCGCGATGAGCAGCACCCGCGCGCGGGGGGCTTTGCGCCCCGCCAGGGTGTCCAGTCCGGTCCGTTCGATGTCGGCCCGGAGTTCCTTCAACTCTCTTGTACGGCCGAGGAACTGACCCTTGGTAGGAGCGGACCCGGCAGCCGGAGGCCGCCCTGCCGACGGCGCTTTCGCGCCATCCGTGTCCACCGCCTGATCTGTCACGGGCCACACTCCCGTCCCACTGCACGCGCAAGCCCGCCGGGACTCCGGTTCGGACGTTTCCAGAGCCTAGTTCACGCTCTGCGACGAACCGTGCGGAGCACGGCGGAGACATCCCTCGATCGGATCAGCCGATCGTAGGACCGGATGGGCGTGCGGTGAGGCCCCGGAGGACCCCGGAAGCGCCGAGGACACCGAAGATCCCCGCGAAGGGCGCCCAGGGCGCCGCTGCGGGCCTGTCAGGCCTCGAAGGGACGCGCCGGCCAGGGCGCCTCGGCCGGACGCAGCGCGTCGAGTCCGTCCCCGGCGCGCGCGGCGAGCAGGGAGAGGACGCCGACCACGAGACAGTCGTTGTGGAGGTCGCCGCCGAGGACACCCCGGACGAGCTCGCCCACGGGGACCCGCGCCAGCTCCATGTCGGCCTCCTCGTCCTCGACCTCGAAGCGCTGCTCCTCCGCCTCGGAGAGGTCGCGGGCGAGGAAGACACGAATGGCCTCGGAACAGCCGCCGGGGCTGGTGTAGACGTCGGTCAGCACGCGCCAGTTCTCGGCCTTGACGTGCGCCTCCTCGTAGAGCTCGCGCTGGGCGGCGTGCAGCGGGTTCTCGCCGGGGACGTCGAGCAGGCCGGCCGGGATCTCCCAGAGCTTCTGACGCACCGGGTGCCGGTACTGGCGCAGCACCACCACCCGGTCCTGGTCGTCGAGGGCGACGACGGCCACGGAGCCGGGATGGACCTGGTAGTCGCGCCGGGCGACCGATCCGTCGGGCATGACCACGTCGTCGGTACGGACGGAGGTCTTGTTGCCGACGAAGGGGATCGCGGTGGCCCTGATCTCCCACTCCTCGGCGGTGTCCTTGATCGTCATGCCCTGTCCTCCCACACGTGCACAAGAAACCGGTCCCGGTGACGAAAACGACCGAGACCGGGGTGCGCGCCCCGCGAGGCACACACCCCGGCCACCGTACAACCCTGGTGCTACTTGCCCGTCTTGCGCTGCACCGCGGCCTTCACCAGCCCGGCGAAGAGCGGGTGCGGGCGGGTCGGACGGGAGCGCAGCTCGGGGTGCGCCTGGGTCGCGACCAGGTAGGGGTGCACCTCGCGGGGGTACTCGACGTACTCCACGAGCTTGCCGTCCGGGGAGGTGCCGGAGAACTGCAGACCGGCCTTCTGCTCCAGCTCGCCGCGGTAGGCGTTGTTCACCTCGTAGCGGTGCCGGTGGCGCTCCTCGACGTACTCCTTGTCGTCGTACACCTCGCGCGCGATGGAGCCCTCGGCGAGCTTGGCCGGGTACATGCCCAGGCGCATCGTCCCGCCCATGTCACCCTCGCCGGCCACGATGTCGAGCTGCTCGGCCATGGTGGAGATGACCGGGTGGGCGGTGGCGGAGTCGAACTCGGTGGAGTTGGCGTCCTGGATGCCGGCCAGGTTGCGGGCGGCCTCGATCACGATGCACTGCAGGCCGAGGCAGAGGCCGAGCAGCGGGATCCTGTTCTCGCGGGCGTACTGGATCGCTCCGACCTTGCCCGACACACCGCGGTCGCCGAAGCCGCCGGGGATGCAGATCGCGTCGACGTCACCGAGCTGCTTCGCCGCGCCCGCCGGGGTCTTGCAGTCGTCCGAGGCGACCCACTTGATCTTCACGCGGGCCTTGTTCGCGAAGCCGCCGGCGCGAAGCGCCTCGGTGACCGAGAGGTAGGCGTCGGGCAGGTCGATGTACTTGCCGACCAGCGCCATGTTGATCTCGTGCTCGGGGTTGTGCACCCGGTCGAGCAGGTCGTCCCAGGTCGTCCAGTCCACGTCGCGGAACGGCAGGTCCAGCTTGCGGACGACATACGCGTCCAGGCCCTCGGTGTGCAGGACCTTCGGGATGTCGTAGATCGACTTGGCGTCGATGGCCGCGACCACGGCCGCCTCGTCCACGTCGCACATCAGCGAGATCTTGCGCTTGATGGCGGTCGGTACCTCGCGGTCGGCGCGCAGCACGATCGCGTCCGGCTGGATACCGATGTTGCGCAGCGCCGCGACCGAGTGCTGGGTCGGCTTCGTCTTCAGCTCGCCGGACGGGCCGATGTACGGGAGGAGCGAGATGTGCACGACGAACACGTTGTCGCGGCCGACCTCGTGACGGACCTGGCGGACGGTCTCCAGGAACGGCAGCGACTCGATGTCGCCGACCGTGCCGCCGACCTCGGTGATCACGACGTCCACGTCGTCGGTGGCCATGCGGCGGATACGGTGCTTGATCTCGTTGGTGATGTGCGGGATGACCTGCACCGTGTCGCCCAGGTACTCGCCGCGCCGCTCCTTGGCGATGACCGTCGAGTACACCTGTCCTGTAGTGACATTGGCGGAGCCGTCCAAGTCGACGTCGAGGAAGCGCTCGTAGTGTCCGATGTCCAGGTCGGTCTCGGCGCCGTCGTTGGTGACGAACACCTCACCGTGCTGGAACGGGTTCATGGTGCCGGGGTCGACGTTCAGATACGGGTCGAGCTTCTGCATGGTGACCCGCAGCCCGCGCGCCTTGAGCAGGGCGCCCAGGCTCGAGGCGGTCAGACCCTTGCCGAGGGAGGAGGCGACACCCCCGGTGACGAAGATGTGCTTGGTCGTCGTGGCGTTGCTGCTTCGGAAAGCGGCGGGCGGCATGGCCAAGAGGGGGCTCCCGTGGTCGCGGTCTGGGGTGCGTACCGGCGTGGTGTCCGAGAATTCTTCGGAGGTGCCGTCGCTGCGGTTCGGGGGTTTCCTGCCCACCGGTCCACGGGCTACCAGGGTATCAGCGACCCGGCGAGACCGCTTCCGACCACGCTCCGCACACACGTCGACACGAACCCCGCACGCCACTCACTCGATCGGCCCACCCGGGATACCGGGAGCGGCACGCGGATCTTCCACGTGCGTCGTATCCTGCTCGGACACTCGCTGCCGAGCCCGGCCGACACACGGCACCATCCCCGCCCGTACCCCGGAACAACGAGGGCTCGTCAGTTCGTTTCGCAACGACAATCGGACCAACAATTGACGTTCCGCAGCGACGCTTCACCAACGTTCTTACATTCAACCTTCTAACGTTTTGAACGTTCCCTTGACCGCAGAGCGACCGCCCCCCGTGGGGGGCGACGTGGCCGTTCGACTGGAGATGCACGTGGCCGGGCGCATCGAGGACTACGCACTCATCGGAGACATGCAGACCGCAGCGCTGGTCTGCCGGGACGGCACGGTGGACTGGCTGTGCCTGCCCCGCTTCGACTCCCATGCCATCTTCGCGGGACTGCTCGGCACGGAGGAACACGGATTCTGGCGGCTCGGCCCGGCCCACGCGGCCGACGCCGAACCGCCGACGGCGGCACGCCGCTCGTACCGTGGCGACTCGCTGATCCTCGAATCCGAGTGGGACACCCCCCGCGGCACGGTCCGGGTGACCGATTTCATGCCGCCGCGCGACGGCGCGCCGCAGCTCATCCGCATCGTGGAAGGCGTCACGGGCCGCGTCCCGATGCGCTCCGCGCTGCGGATGCGGTTCAGCTACGGCCGAGTGGTGCCCTGGGTGCACAAGCACGAGGGGCGCACGGTCGCCGTGGCCGGACCGGACTCGGTCTGGTTCGACACCCCCTGCGAGACCTACGGCAAGGCGCTGACCACGTACGCCGACTTCACGGTGGCACCGGGTGACCGGATCGCCTTCACCATCTCGTGGGAGCCCTCGCACAAGCAGCCCCCGGCGCTGCCCGAGCCCGAACAGGCTCTGGAGGCCACCGAGGAGTTCTGGCGGGACTGGGTCGACCAGTGCACCTACCACGGCCCCTACCGCGAGGCCGTCGTCCGCTCGCTGATCACCCTCAAGGCGCTGACGTACGCGCCCACGGGCGGCATCGTCGCGGCGCCCACCACCTCCCTGCCGGAGGAGATCGGTGGCGTGCGCAACTGGGACTACCGCTACACCTGGCTGCGCGACGCCGCGATCACCCTCTCCTCCCTGCTGCGCACCGGCTACCGCGAGGAGGCCCGGGCCTGGCGCGAGTGGCTGCTGCGCGCGGTCGCGGGCGACCCGGAGAACCTCCAGATCATGTACGGCATCGCGGGCGAAAGGGAGTTGGGCGAGGCGGAACTCGACTGGCTTCCCGGATACGAGAATTCGAGCCCGGTACGGGTCGGCAACGGCGCCGCGCACCAGCTCCAGCTGGACGTCTACGGCGAGGTCACCGAGGCCCTGCACCTGGCCCACATGACCGGTCTGTCCCGCAACGACTACGCCTCGCTGCTCCAGTTGAAGCTGATCCGCTATCTGGAGGACCACTGGGACCAGCCGGACGAGGGCATCTGGGAGGTCCGCGGTCCGCGCCGGCACTTCGTGCACTCCAAGGTGATGGCCTGGGTCGCCGTCGACCGCACCATCAAGCTCATCGAGTCGGGCGACGCCGACGGCCCGCTGGAGAAGTGGCGCGAACTGCGCGACGACATCCACCGGGACGTCTGCGAGAAGGGCTACGACAAGGAGCGCAACACGTTCACGCAGTCGTACGGCTCCAGGGAGCTGGACGCCTCGCTGCTCCTCATCCCGCAGATGGGCTTCCTGCCGCCCGACGACAAGCGTGTGATCGGCACCATCGAGGCGATCCAGCGCGAGCTGTCCACCTCCGACGGCTTCATCCTGCGCTACCCGACCTCCGGCGAGGACGCGGGCGTGGACGGTCTCGAGGGCGACGAGGGCGCCTTCCTCGCGTGCTCGTTCTGGATGGCGGACGACCTGGCGATGATCGGCCGGGTCGACGAGGCCCGCAAGCTCTTCGAGCGGCTGCTGGCGCTCCGCAACGACCTGGGCCTGCTGGCCGAGGAGTGGGACCCGCGCCTGCAGCGCCAGGTGGGCAACTTCCCGCAGGCCTTCAGTCACGTGCCCCTGATCGACACGGCCCTGAGGCTGACCGCGAGCGGGGCGTACGGCGGCTAGGGCGTACCGGGCGTCGCGAGGCGGGCGGGACTTTCACCACCCGCCCCAGCGCGACGACGCGGCCTACGGCGGCCGCCGGACAGCGGCCACCGTGGGCGCCCCGCGAGCGGCACGGCACGGACGGTGCGGCCCGGACCGCGTACCGGCGGCACCGGCCTCGGAGGTGCCCGCGCACGGGGTGCACGGGTAGCGTCCGCAGCATGGACAGCCGTACGGACAGCAGCTTCGACACCCAGGGCGCCGGAATCACCGTGCAGCGGGCGCTGGAGCTGCCCGGGCTGCGCGGCGGACTGCCGGAGATCCTCGCGGGAGCCGACCGGCTGCAGCGCACCGTGCGCTGGGTGCACGCGGGCGAGGTCCCGAACATCGCCTCACTGCTCAAGGGCGGCGAACTGCTCCTGACCACGGGCTACGGCCTCGGCACCCGCCCGGCCGACCAGCGCGCCTTCGTCCGGACGCTGGCCGAGCGCGGCATCGCGGCGCTCGTCGTCGAACTCGGCCCGCGGTTCGCCCGACTGCCCGCGGCCCTCGTCGAGACGGCCCGCTCGACCGGCCTCCCCCTCGTCCAGCTCCACCGGGAAGTGCCCTTCGTGGCCGTCACGGAGGAGATCCACACCGAGATCGTCAACGGCCACTACGCGCTGCTCCAGCAGGCCGAGGAAGTGCACCGGCGCTGCACCGAGGCCCTCCTCGGCGGTGGCGGTGTCCCCCAGGTCCTGCGCATCCTGGCCGACTTCAGCGGCAACCCGGTCTTCCTGGAGACCGCGGACGGACAACTCCTGTACGCTGCCGGATCCGGCTCCGCGGGCGCCGATCCGCTCCAGGTGTGGGAGGGCCTGCGGGGCCAGCACAAGGAACAGCCGCCCGCCGGGACGACGCTGGTGGACGTGCCCGGCGGCGGCCCCGGTACCGGTGCGGTACGGGCCCGGCTGGTCCTGCTGCCGGTCGGCGCCCCGGTCACCCCCGTGCACCGGATCGCGGCGGAGCGGGCCGCAGGCATCCTGGCCGTCGTCCTGATGCAGGCCCGCCAGGAGGAGGAGCTCGCCGCGCGCGGACGCGGCGACTTCCTGACGGACCTCGCGGAGGGCCGCATCCAGGCGGAGGACGCTCCCGCCCAGGCCCGGGTGCTCGGATTCAAGCCGGGCCGGAGCCCACTCCTGCCCGTCGTGATGCGGCTCGCCGACGGTCTGTCCCCCGGCGGAGGCTGGGCGGTCCTGGCGCGGGCCGTCGCGGAGGAACTCGCTTCGGTGGGGGTACCGGTCCTGCTCGGCGTACGCCCCGTCGAGGGCCGTGTCCCGCTCCTGCTCGGCCTGCGTTCGGAGTCCGAGCGCCAGGCGGTCGCGGACCGGGTGGCACTGGCGCTGCGGGCGGGCGTGGAGCGCGCGGGGATGCAGCGGCCCGGTGCGCTGCCACCGGTGGTGGTGGTCGGCGTCGCGGGCGGCTGGGCGGCGGCCTCGGCGGGCCTGCGGCACGCGGCGGAGACGGCGACCGCCGCGCAGGGCCTGTCGGACCGCCCCTGGTACGACGCCCGCCGCCTCGACATCGACCTCCTCCTGTGGCGCCTGCGCGACCACCCGGACCTGGCGGCCTTCGTGGACCGGGCCATCGGCCCCCTCCGCGACCACGACCACCGCTCCAGGCCTCCGCTGCTGCCCACCCTGGAGACGTATCTGGCGCACGCGGGCCGCAAGGCGGAGACGGCCCGCGAGCTGCATCTCAACCGGCAGACCCTGTACAACCGCCTCGCCAGGATCGGCGAGTTGCTGGGTACGGACCTGGACGACCCCCAGACGGTACTGGCGTTGAGCCTGGCGCTGCGCGCGCGAAGGCATGTGTCCTGACCCCACGCGAAGGGCCGGGCCGGCCTAGGCGAAGGGCCAGGCCTGGGTCAACTCGTCGTAGACACTGAGCACCTGCGCCACCGTCTCGTCCTCGGTCGGCCAGCTCGCGGCCTGCCGTACGCCCCTCTCGCGGAGCAGCTCCCGGCGCGCCGGATCACCGAGAAGGCACACCACGGCTGCGGCGAGCGCCTCCGCGTCCGCGTACGGGACGAGCTCGGCGGCGTCACCGACCAGTTCGGGGATGCCGCCGACCGCGGTCGCCACCAGCGGCACGCCCGTGCGCAGGGCCTCCTGGGCGAGGACGGAACGGGATTCCCAACCGCTCGGCAGCAGCGCGAGGTCGGCGGCGGGCAGCAGGTCGGAGACGTCGTCGCGCCGGCCGAGCAGCCGGACCGGCAGTTCCTCGTCCTCGACACGCCCCTGGAGGACCGTACGCAGCGGTCCCTCGCCGGCGATCACGAGAAGCGGCACGGGGTCGAGGTCCCGCCACGCGCGCGCGGCGTCCAGCAGGGTGCCGTATCCGCGGTGCCGGTCGAGGGCGCCCACCGCCATGAGCAACGGGCGTCCGGTGGCGCCCAGTTCGGCCCGCGCCTTGTGGCGCAGCCGGTCGGGGTCCCCGTACTCGACGGCCTTGCGCGCCGTCGGAATCGTGACGGCGGAGAGCCGGGCGTCCCGGGCCCCTCGGCGGCGGGCACGATCCACCAGGTCCGAGGAGGTGGCGAGGACGACGGAGGCGGCCCTGGCGACGCGCCGCTCCAGCAGACGCAGCAGATGGGCCCGTGCCCCCTCGGCATGCGAGCGGGTGTGCCAGGTGACGACGAGGGGGGTGCGCAGCCCGCTGAGCGCGAGCGTGGCCCGCAGCGCGGCGTGCAGCCCGTGCGCGTGTACGAGGTCGGCGTCCGCGCAGGCGATCCGCAGCGCGGCCACGGAGGCGGGATCGCCGCTGCGCGGCACCGGGACGTGCTGGGCGCCCACACCCGTGAATCCGTACGCGCGGTCGGCCTCGGCGGGGGCACAGACGGTGACCCGCACGCCACGGGCGACGAGGCCCGAGGCCAGCGACCGCACATGGGCGCTGCTGCCCGCGCTTCCGCCGCCGAGCACCTGCACGGTGCGCAGCGGCGACTGGCCGTGCGGTGAGTGGCTGCTCACGTGGCTCACGTGGCCGGGGCTCCTGGTTCGGCGTCGGACGGTCACGGAGAAACGTACAGAAAGGTCTCAGAGGGGGGTGTACCGCACGTCGTGCTCCGCGTACTACGCCAAGGATGCCAGGCCGTACGGGTGTTCCGGGACCGCCATCGGAGCGCGCTGCGCGGCACACCGGCCGACTCGACGGCCCCCGTCACCCACACGGGTGAGTGGTTTCCCTCCCTAGACCGGGTCGACGGGGCTCGGCGAGCCTTCGTGACCCACGCCGGGGCAAGGGGGCGAGGGGCGGAGGCGCCGGGGGGCGCGGAAGGCCACGGCGGGCGCGGAGGACCGGGGCGAGCGCGGACGCCGTCCGGCTCGCGCCGCCGCGCTGACCCGCTCCCCGCACACCGTCGCGGCCACCAGCGCCACGGCGTGGGCGAGAAGTCCGGCCCGCCCGTTGCCCGCGACGACGGCGGCACCCAGCGCGGCACCGAGCGCGTGGGCCCCGGTGTCGCCGATCATGGCGCGCTCACCGAGATCGTCGGGGAGGACGGCGGCCGCGGCTCCCGTCGCGGCGGCGGCGAGCCGCCCGGCGCGCCCGCCCCGCAGCAGTCCGGGCGCCCCCAGCACCAGCACCGCGCCGGCGGCCCGCCCGGGACGCACATCCACGAGGTTGACGAAGTGCGCGCTTCCGGCGATCACCACTCCCGCGAGCAGCCGGTCCAGGGGCCGCTCCTTCAGCAGCGCCCCCGCCACCAGCCCCGCGGCCGAGATCCCGAACAACTTGACGGCGCCACTGGTGACTTCGCCGTCCCGCAGCGCCCCGAGATGCGCCCGGAACCCACGCCGCGGGTCACCGGCCCCGGCGATGTCGTCGTACGCGCCGCACGCGCCGGCGGCCAGCACGGCCAAGCCGGCTCCGCGGTGGGCCAGACCGGCTCCGAGCGCCGCTCCCACCGCCACCGCGGGACCCGCGTACAGCTCGACGGTGCGGCCGGCGTGGTTCTCCCGCTCCCAGCGACCGGGACCGCCCGGGGGCGCGGCCCGCAGGGCGGCGAGAAGGGCGCGGGTGGTCGCGGCGGCGGTACCGAACACGGTGATCATGCAGGCCACTCCAGGGACCCGCGAAGCGGGCCCGGGACGGGGCGCGAAGCGCCGGGAGGGACGGACGGGAAACCGGCACGGAGTGCCAAAGGGGCGCAGCCGCCTCTCAGCGGGCCGCGCGGAACGACAGGCCGCGAAGCGCTGCGGCCGACCCTGACCCGAACGGACCTCTTCGCCTACCGACAGGCCACGGACCGCGAACTGGTCGAGCCGCGCAGCGAGGGCCGGAGCCCGGCCGGAACGCGAAGCGGCGGCGCGCGGCGCGCCGCGAGAGCGCGGGCCGCCGCCCGAAGGTTACGCGTCGGCCCGAGCCGTGGCCAGCAACTCCTCCGCGTGGGCCCGAGCGGTCTGCGAGTCCTCCTGACCCGCCAGCATCCGGGACAGCTCCCTGATGCGGTCCTCCCCCTCCAGCACCTTGACCCCGGACCGGGTCACCGACCCGTCGTTGGTCTTCTCGACCAGCAGCTGCCGGTCCGCGAACGCGGCCACCTGCGGAAGGTGCGTCACCACGACCACCTGCGCGCTCCTGGCGAGCCGCGCCAGCCGCCGCCCGATCTCGACCGCGGCCTTGCCGCCGACCCCCGCGTCGACCTCGTCGAAGAGATACGTCGGTACGGGATCGGTCCCCGCGAACACCACTTCCACCGCGAGCATCACCCGCGAGAGCTCACCGCCGGACGCCCCCTTGGCGATGGGCCTCGGCGGAGCACCGGGGTGCGGCGCGAGCAGCAGCTCGACCTCGTCGACGCCCGCTGGCCCGTACGCGACCGTACGCCCGTCGAGTTCCACGCCGTCGGGGTCGTCGGTCTGCCGGATCTCGAACGAGACGCGCGCGTGCGGCATGGCGAGCGAGGCCAGCTCGGCGGTCACGGCCGCGGCGAACCGCTCCGCGGCCTCCGTCCGGGCGTCCGTCAACGCCTGGGCCAGCCCGCCCAGTTCGGCCCGCAGCGCGTCCCGCTCGGTGGTCAGTTCACCGATCCGCTCGTCGTCGCCGTCGAGTTCGAGGAGGCGCGCGGCGCCCTGCTCCGCCCAGGCCAGCACGGCGTCGATGTCTTTGCCGTACTTGCCGTACTTCCGGGTGAGCTGGGTGAGTGCGGCCCGGCGCTCCTCGACCGCCGCCAGCCGCAGCGGATCGGCGTCGAGGTCGTCGGCGTACCCGGCCAGTTCCCCCGCCACGTCCCGCAGCAGGATGTTGATCTCCCCGATCCGTCCGGACAGCCCGGCGAGCGCGGAGTCGTGCGCGCTGACGGCCTCCAGGGCCCGGTGGGCACCCGCGACGAGGGTCGCCGCGTCGATGCCCTCGGGGTCCTCGGGATTGCCGGCGAGCGCGGCGTGCGCGGCGGTGGCGGCCGATGCCAGCGCCTCCGCGTGTCCGAGCCGCTCGGCCTCGGCCGACAGTTCCGCGTCCTCGCCCGTGCGCGGCTCCACCGCCGCGATCTCGTCGAGTCCGAAGCGCAGCATGTCGGCTTCCTGGGCCCGCTCACGCGCGAGGGTGGTGATCTCGTCCAGCTCGGTGGTGATCGCCCGCAGCCGGCGGTAGGCCCCGGCGTACTTGGCGAGCGGCGCGGCGACCGCGTCCCCGGCGTACCGGTCGAGTGCCTGCCGCTGCCGGGACAGTTTGAGCAGCCCCTGCTGATCGGTCTGTCCGTGCACGGCGACCAGTTCGTCGGCGAGCTCGGCCAGCACGCCCACGGGTACCGAGCGGCCGCCGATGTGCGCCCGTGAGCGCCCTTCGGCCGAGACGGTGCGGCTGATCAGCAACGCGCCGTCGTCGAGTTCGGCACCCGCCTCCTCGGCCCGCCGGATCGCCGTTCCTCCCGCGGGTACGGCGATCCGGCCCTCGACGACGGCGTTCTTGGCGCCGATCCGTACGAGGGCGGGGTCCGCGCGCCCGCCGAGCAGCAGCCCGAGGCTGGTGACCACCATCGTCTTGCCCGCACCGGTCTCACCCGTCACGGCGGTGAAGCCGGGCGACAATTCGACGACTGCGTCGTCGATGACTCCGAGCGACCGTATCCGCATCTCCTCCAACACGGACACGACCTTACGAGGTCAGGGACCCGATGTGCGACGGGCCCTGCCCTGCTGGTGCGAAGGCGCAGGTGACGGGGGTCACCCGGGCACGTGTGTCACCCGCTGGGGTGGGGCTCGCCGACCGCGGTCCCGCCGTATCCGTGCGACGCCCTGTACGCGGCACCCGCGCGGCCGGCACCGGCGTGTCCGCCCCCGCCCCCGCCGGTTCCCGGAGTCTCCGCGGGTCACTGGGGCCCTCCGGCGCTTCCCGGGCCGCCGGGGGTCCACTGGCCGTCATGGGCCCTCGCGGGCCTCCTGACGGCCGCGGGGGCCGCACGAGGGGGCCCGCCGTGGTCGCCACGAGCGCCCGGCCGGCGCCCGGCCCGCGGCTCAGTGCGGCGCCCCCCGCCACCCCGCCACCGGCAGCGCGAACTTCGCGACCAGCCGGTCGGTGAACGACGCGTGGTGCAGCCGTGCGAGCCGTACCGGAACGGCACCGCGCCGTACCTCGACCCGTGCTCCCGGCGGCAGTTCCACCGTGCGCCGCCCGTCGCACCACAGCACGCCGGGCGGGATGTGCGGCAGCACCTCCACCGCGAGCACGGAGTCGGGCGAGGTCACCAGCGGCTTGGCGAACAGCGCGTGCGCGCTGATCGGCACCATGAGCAGCGCCTCGACCTCCGGCCACACCACGGGCCCGCCCGCCGAGAACGCGTACGCCGTGGACCCGGTGGGGGTCGCGCAGACGATGCCGTCGCAGCCGAAGCCGGTGACCGGCCGGCCGTCGATCTCCAGGATGACCTCCAGGAGCTTCTCGGCGGACACCTTCTGCACGGCCGCCTCGTTCAGCGCCCAGTCGGTGTGCACGATGTCGCCGTTGCGGTGCACGACGACGTCGACGGTCATCCGTTCCTCGACCTCGTACGCGCGGGTGACCACCCGGTCGACGACCTTGTCGAGGTCGTCCCGCTCGGCCTCGGCGAGGAACCCGACGCTGCCGAGGTTCACGCCGAGCATCGGGACGCCGGACGCGCGGGCGAACTCGGCGCCGCGCAGCAGCGTCCCGTCACCGCCGAGCACGATCAGCAGTTCGCACCCGTCGAGGCACTGCGGGGTGGCCTCCCTGACGAGTTCCACCTCGGGCGGCAGCGGCAGGTCCGCCGCCTCCGCCTCCAGGACCCGGACTCCGAGTCCGGAGCGCAGCAGCCCCTGGACGACGAGTTCGGCGCTGCGGATCGCAGCGGGCCGCCCGGTGTGGGCGAGCAGGAAAACAGTACGAGCTCGGGTCTGTGTCAACGCGGCCCCTCCGCCACTGCACGGTCAACGTCGGCCGGGTCGAGTTCGGGCGACCCGGCACGCAGCCACAGAAAGTACTCGACATTGCCCGAGGGTCCGGGCAGCGGGCTGGCGGTCACGCCCTCCACCCCCAGCCCCAGTTCCGCGGCCCGTCCGGCCACGCCGCGCACCGCTTCGGCGCGCAGTTCCGGACTGCGTACGACTCCTCCACTGCCCAGCCGTTCCTTCCCCACCTCGAACTGCGGCTTGACCATCATCACCAGATCGGCGTCGGGCGCCGCGCACCGCACGAGGGCGGGCAGCACCAGTCCGAGCGGGATGAAGGACAGATCCCCGACAACAAGGTCCACGGGCTCCCCATCGATCGCCTCCAACGTCAACTCGCGTACGTTCGTACGGTCCTTGACGGTGACGCGTTCATCGCTCTGCAGAGACCAGGCGAGTTGACCGTAGCCGACGTCGACGGCGACGACATGGGCGGCGCCCGCGCGCAGCAGGACGTCGGTGAAGCCTCCGGTGGACGCTCCGGCGTCCAGCGCCCGCCGCCCCTCGACCCGCAGGCCCCGGGGTACGAAGGCCGCCAGGGCGCCCGCGAGTTTGTGCCCGCCGCGCGAGACGTAGTCGGGGTCGTTGTCGTCCTGGGTGACCACGATCGCGGCCGCGGTCTCCACCTGGGTGGCGGGCTTGGTCGCCAAGGTCTTGCCGACGGAGACCCTGCCCGCGGCGATCAGCTGGCCTGCGTGTTCGCGCGAGCGGGCGAGTTTCCGGCGGACCAGCTCGGCGTCGAGGCGGCGGCGTGCCACTCCTGCCACGTTCGGTTCAGCTCCTGCGGTCGTACGGCCAATGAGAGGTGTGACCCGAAGGGTCTCATTGAGGGGCGGTGGTCGGGTGACGGGTGGGCACCGGCGGTCCCGGGCGGGCGTCTAGCGCGGTCAGCGCGTCACGCAGCCCCCGGTGCACATCCTCGTACACCTCGAGATGTCCGTCCGTGGCGAGGTGGTCGGCGTCGCCCAGCCGGTCGAGCTGTGCGTCGACCTCGGCGCTCCCCGTGAGGACGCGATCCACGTCCAGCGGGGCCGGCGCGGCAGGATCGTACGAATGTTCGATCACGTCCCGCGCATTCTCCGGGGACACCCCCGCCGCTGCCTCCGGCACGGCCCCGGACTCCGGCACTGACTCGTTCATGCCCCGACGCTACCCCGAAGCGCTGCGGTACGGTCGATCACGATGGCGACGACTGAGGAGTGCCGTGCGGCGCTCGACAAGCTCTCTGACAACCTGGCGGGTGCCGAAGGGGACGTACGCGGCGCGGCGGCCCTGGACCGTTCGCTGAGCTGCCGTATCACCGACCTCGACCTCACCTTCGTGGGGCGTCTCCGGGACGGCCGGATCGAGGTGCTGGACACCGTTGCGGGCCCGCCCCGCGAGAAGGCCCAGATCCGGCTCACCATGAGCGGCGACGACCTGGTCGCGATGGTGAACGGGAACCTGCACTTCGCGAAGGCGTGGGGTTCGGGCCGGGTGAAACTGGAGGCGGGCCTGCTGGACCTGTTCCGGCTCAGGAGCCTTCTCTGAGCCCTCAGGAGCCCTTCGCCACCGTGACGCGTGCCCTGCGGGCCGCCGGGACCACCAGCGGCGTTCCCGTCTCCGGGTCGTCGATGACCTGGCAGCGCAGCCCGAAGACCTCCTCGACCAGCTCGGCCGTCACGATGTCCCGGGGCGGGCCCTCGGCGACGACGCTGCCGTCGCGCAGGGCGATGAGGTGGGTGGCGTACCGCGCGGCGTGATTGAGGTCGTGCAGGACCGCGACCAGCGTCCGCCCCCGCTCCTCGTGAAGGTCGGCGCAGAGGTCGAGCACGTCGATCTGGTGCTGGATGTCGAGGTAGGTGGTCGGCTCGTCGAGCAGCAGCAGCGGCGTCTGCTGCGCGAGGGCCATCGCGATCCAGACGCGCTGCCGCTGTCCGCCCGACAGTTCGTCGACATAGCGGTCGGCCAGTTCGGCGACGCCGGTCGAGGCCATCGACTCCCGTACGACCCGCTCGTCCTCCCTCGACCACTGGCGCAGCAGTCCCTGGTGCGGATAGCGGCCCCGGCCGACCAGATCGCCGACCGTGATCCCGTCCGGCGCGATCGACGACTGCGGGAGCAGCCCGAGCGTCCTGGCCACCTTCTTGGCGGGCATCGACTGGATGACCTGCCCGTCGAGCAGTACCCGCCCCTCGGAGGGCTTGAGCATCCGGGACAGGGCCCTCAGCAGGGTCGACTTGCCGCACGCGTTCGGGCCGACGATCACGGTGAAGGAGTTGTCGGGGATCTCCACCGACAGCTTCTCCGCGATGACACGCTGGTCGTAGCCGAGGGTGACGTGGTCGGCGGACAGGCGGTTCACAGTGCTCCTCTGGGGGTTCTCGTTCGCGGGGGCGCTCATATCCGGCCCGCCTTGCGCTCGGTGACGAGCAGCCACAGCAGATAGATGCCGCCGAGGACTCCGGTGACGACGCCCACGGGCAGCTGGTCGGCGCCGAAGGCGCGCTGCGAGGCCCAGTCCGCGACGATCAGCAGGGCGGCGCCCATGCACATCGACGGCACCAGGTTGGGTCCCGGTGAGCGGGTCAGACGCCGGGCGAGCTGCGGCGCGGTGAGCGCCACGAAGCCCACCGGACCGGCCGCGGCGGTGGCGCCCGCGGTGAGCAGGACGGCGGACAGCATCAGCAGCAGGCGTACGCGCTCGACCCGCACACCGAGCGCGTACGACACGTCGTCGCCCATCTCCATCATGCGCAGCCCCCGCGCGTTGCCGAGGACGAGCGGCACCAGCACGACGCACATCGCCAGCAGCGGCCACACCTGCGCCCAGTCACGGCCGTTGAGGGAGCCCGTCATCCAGACGACCGCGCGGGCCGCATCGACCAGGTCCGCCTTGGTGAGCAGGTAGCCGTTGACCGCGGAGACGATCGCGGAGACGCCGATACCGACCAGCACCAGCCGGTATCCGTGCACACCCCGCTTCCAGGCGAGCAGATAGATGGCGACTCCGGTCACCAGGCCGCCGACGAGCGCCCCGAGCGCGACCTGGTTCGCGGTCCCCGAGAACAGCACGATCATGATCAGCGCGCCGGCCGTCGCCCCCTGCCCCAGGCCGAGGACGTCCGGACTGCCCAGCGGGTTGCGGGAGACGGACTGGAAGATCGCCCCGCCGAGCCCGAGCGAGGCCCCGACCAGGAGGCCGACGAGCACCCGGGGCAGCCGCAGCTCGTCGACGATGAACTCCTGGCCCGCGTTCCCGCCGCCGGCCAGCGTCCTGAGGACGTCGGCGGCCGGGATCGGGAAGTCGCCGGTGCCGATGAGCACCACGCTCGCGGCGAGCGCGGCCACCAGCAGCAGCACGACGACGACGAGCGCCCGCACGTCGAACCGGAGCGACAGACCGCCGCGCGCGCGTAGGGATCGGGTACGTGTCGTGCTCACAGCTGGGCCGTCCTCCGCCGTCGTACGAGGTAGATGAAGACCGGGCCGCCGAGGACCGCGGTGACGATGCCGACCTGGAGTTCCGCGGGCCGGGCGATGATCCGTCCCAGCACGTCGGCGCCGAGCAGCAGCACCGGCGACAGCACGGTCGCGTACGGCAGGATCCAGCGCAGGTCCGGGCCGGTGAAGGACCGTACGGCGTGCGGGACCATCAGCCCGACGAAGACGATCGGCCCGCAGGCGGCCGTCGCGGCGCCGCACAGCACGGTGGCGGCCGCCATGGACAGCGCACGGGTGCGGTTCAGGTTGGCGCCGAGCGCGCGGGCGGTGTCGTCACCCATGGCCATGGCGTTCAGCGGACGGGCGAGGCCCAGCGCGAGCACCGTGCCGGCCACCAGGAACGGCAGCACCTGCCTGATGGTCGAGTCCGTCGCCGAGGCCAGCGAACCGACCGTCCAGAAGCGCATCCTGCCCAGCGCCGCGTCATCCATGATCATCACGGCCTGGAGATAGCCGTAGAGGGCGGCGCTGATCGCGGTGCCGGCGAGCGCGAGCCGCACCGGGGTCGCGCCCCGGCTGCCGCCGAGGAACCAGACCAGGGCCCCGACCGCGGCGGCGCCGAAGAAGGCGAACCAGACGTATCCGCTCAGGCTGGTGACGCCGAAGTACGTGATGGCGGTGACGACCGCGGCGGACGCGCCCGCGTTGATCCCGAGCAGTCCGGGATCGGCCAGCGGGTTGCGGGTGAGCGCCTGCAGGACGGCACCCGACAACCCGAGCGCGGCGCCGACGAGCAGTCCGAGGACGGTACGCGAGAGCCGGTCGCCCACGACGACGTCGGCGTACGTCCCCGAGTCGTGGAACAGGCCGTGCCAGACCTGGTCCAGCGGCAGCGCTTTCGCACCGATCGCGATGCTCGCCAGCGCGACGAGCACGAGGACGGCCGCGGACACGACGAGCCCGACGGCACGTATCGCCCAGCGGTTCGGGGGCGCGGGGGCGGTTTCCGCGCGCTGTTCAGGAGGACTGTCGACCAACACGTGGTTAGGTTAGCCTACCCTCGCTGCCACTTGGGTCCCCGGTCACCGTTCGGGACCGCCCGCGCCCTCGCGTCCGCGCGACGACCTCGCGTGAACCGCCCGGAGCCCGCAGGCGCCGCCACCGAGCCCGGGTGAGCCGCCCTCCGGCCCCGGGACGGGCCGTCAGAGTCCCAGCCGCGCCAGCGCCTTGGCGCCTTCCAGCGCGCACGTCCCGTCCCCGGCCGCCGTCCACGCCGCCGCGCACAGCGCCCGCAGCCCGTCCAGCGCCTCACCCTCGCCCGTCAGTTCCAGTCGCTCGCTCCCGGCCGTCGCCGTCCACCCTCCGCACCGGAACCCGTCACCCTCCTGGACGATCGCGGGCTGACCGGTCAGCAGACCGCGCAGATCGGCGTCGACATACGTCGGCCGGTGCCGCGGCGGGGCGGCCAGGAGCTGCGCGCCGTCCGTCACACCGGTGAGCACGAGCAGCGAGTCCACCTCGCCGTTGAACGCGCCCTCGATGTCCGTGTCCAGGCGGTCGCCGACCACCAGCGGCCGCTTCGCCCCGGTCCGCAGGATCGTCTCGCGGTGCATCGGGGGCAGCGGCTTGCCCGCCACCTGCGGCTCGGCGCCGGTGGCGATCCGTACGACCTCCACCGCGGCGCCATTGCCCGGCGCGATACCTCGGGCGCTCGGAATGGTCAGGTCGGTGTTGGACGCGAACCACGGCACCCCCCGCGCGATGGCGTAACAGGCCTCGGCGAACCGTCCCCAGCGCAGATCGGGACCGCCGTAGCCCTGCACCACCGCCACCGGATCGTCGTCGGCCGACTCGACCGGTTCGAGCCCGCGCTCGCGCAGCGCGACCCGCAGCCCCTCCCCGCCGATGACCAGCACACGCGCGCCGGCCGGCACCTGCTCGCTGATCAGCCGGGCCGCCGCCTGGGCGGAGGTGATGACGTCACCGGCGTCCGTCGGAATACCCAGCTCGCCGAGGTGCTCGGCCACGGCGTCGGGCGTCCGGAGGGCGTTGTTGGTGACATACGCGAGGTGCATCCCGCCGGAGCGGGCGATGCCGAGCGACTCCACGGCGTGGGCGATCGCGTTCCCGCCCGCGTACACCACCCCGTCCAGATCGAGCAGCGCCGTGTCGTACGCCTCACTCAGGGCCTGCTCGCTGCCCTCGGGCCGCGTCCTGGCGGTCTGGCTCATTGCGCATCGCTCCTCGTTCTAGCTCTTTCCCTCGATCATCGCGCATGGCATCGGCACGCACTGACGATCACACTTACGATGCGTCAATGAACACTGCAGGTCCCGCGGAGGAAACCCCGGTGCGCAGCGGCCTCGAACTGGCCCCGTTCCGGGGCGTGCGCTATGACCCCGACCGGGTCGGCAGCCTTTCCGCCGTGACATCCCCGCCGTACGACGTCATCGTCCGGCCGGACGGTCTGCTGCACCTCGAATCGGCCGATCCGCACAACATCGTCCGGCTGATCCTCCCCCAGGACGCGACTCCCCATGTCCGCAACCGTCAGGCGGCGGACACCCTGAACGCCTGGCTGTCCAAGGGTGTCCTGACCACCGACCCCGAGCCGGGCCTGTACGTCTACGAGCAGCGCGACGACGACATGCTGCAGCGCGGCATCATCGGCACCCTGCGCCTGTCGGAGCCGGCCGACGGTGTCGTCCTTCCGCACGAGGACGTCATGCCCCACATCGTCGCGGACCGCGCGGCCCTGATGCGGGCGACCTCCGCCAACCTGGAACCCCTGCTGCTGACCTACCGGGGCACCGGTTCCCGGGTCGGCACGGCCGCGGTCATCGAACGCACGGCGGAACGCGAGCCGCTGCTGTCCACGACCACGGAGGACGGCCTGAGCCACCGCCTCTGGGCGATCACCGACGCCGCCGATCTGGCCGAGATCCAGACGGACCTGGGCCACCACCAGGCACTCATCGCGGACGGTCACCACCGCTGGGCGACCTATCTGCGTCTGCGCTCGGAGCACCCTTCGCCCAGCCCCTGGGACTTCGGTCTCGTCCTCCTGGTGGACACCGCGCGCTATCCGCTGCGCGTCCGCGCGATCCACCGTCTGCTGCACGGGCTGCCGGTCTCGGAGGCGCTGGCGGCGCTCACGGACTCGTTCCGGGTGCGCCACCTCGACGTTCCCCTCGCGAAGGCCCTGGAGGCCCTCGCCTCGGCGGCCGCGGAGAGCAACGCCTTCCTTCTCGCGGGCGACGGTTCGTTCCACCTGGTGGACCGCCCGGACCCGGACCTGCTCACCCGTACGATCCCGGCCGACCATCCCGAGGCCTGGCGCACCCTGGACGCGACCGTCCTGCACGCCACGCTCCTCGCGCATGTCTGGGGCATCCCGGAGGACTCTCCCGCCCACATCGCCTACATCCACGACACCGAGGCCACGGTCGCCAAGGCCGAGCTCGACGGCGGCACGGCGGTCCTCCTGCACCCGGTGCACGAGGAGGTCGTACGCGACCTCGCCCGCCAGGGCGTCACGATGCCCCGCAAGTCGACGTCGTTCGGCCCGAAGCCGGCGTCGGGACTGGTACTGCGGGCGCTCTCCGACTGAGACGCCGAGCGGCGGGACCCCTTCCGGAGTCCCGCCGCTCGTGTACTCACCGCGTGGTTCGGGCGTCAGCCGCGAGGCGCGCCCTCGTCGTGGCCGCCTTCATCGTCGCGCTCTTCGTTCCGCTCTTCGTCGCGCTCGTCCTCGGCGTCGTCGAAGTCCTCGTCGGCGAGGTCCTCGTCCTCTACGTCGTCGATCTCGTCGGTCTCGTCGGTCTCGTCGGTCTCGGCCTGGATCGCCCGGTCGGCCTCGCGTACGGACTCGGACTGGGGATCGGTCCCGGAGTCCGTCTCGGACTCGTTCTCGTCCTCGACCAGCGCGTCGACGAACTCGACACCGTCCAGCTCCGCGAGCCGGTCCGAGGCGTCCGTGCTGCCGTCCTTGTCGGACTCGACAGCCTTCGCGAACCACTCGCGGGCCTCGTCCTCACGACCGGCGGCGAGAAGCGCGTCGGCGTACGCGTAGCGCAGTCGCGCGGTCCACGGCTGCACGGAGTGCGAGGCCAGCTCGGGGCTCTGGAGGGTCACGATGGCGGCGTCGAGCTGCCCCATGTCCCGCCGCGCTCCGGCGGCGACCAGCCGCATCTCGACCTGACCGGCCTTGTCCAGCTTCTGCACGTCGGGCGCACCGGCCATGTCCAGCGCCTTCTCGGGCCGGCCCATGCCCCGCTCGCAGTCCGCCATGACGGGCCACAGGTCGACATTGCCGGTCATCCGACGCGCCGCACGGAACTCCGCGAGCGCCTCGCTGTACTTCTGGCTCGCGTAGGCGGCGAAACCGGCCGCCTCGCGCACGGCGGCGACCCGCGACGCCAGACGAAGGGCGATCCTGGAGTACGCGTACGCACCCTCGGGGTCCTCGTCGATGAGCCGGGCGACCATCACCAGGTTCCTCGAGACCTCCTCGGCAAGTCCCTTCGGCAGGCTCAGGAGCTCCTGACGGACGTCCTTGTCGATCTCGTCGCCCGTGACGTCGTCCGGGATCGGCAGCCGCTTGATCGGCTCACGGTCCCGGTCGCGGTCACGGTCGTCGCGGCCACGGAAGCCGCCACCCCGGCTGTCGCCACCCCGACGGTCGTCCCGGCCCTGGAAGCCGCCGGGACGGCCACCCCGGTCGTCGCGACGGAAGCCGCCACCACTGCTGCTGCCGCCGCGGTTGTCGTCGCGACGGAATCCACCACGGTCGTCATCACGACGCGGAGCACCGGAACGCTCATCACGCCGGAAGGGAGGACGGTCACCGTCACGCCGGGGTCCCCGGCTGTCGCCACCCCGGTCGTCACGGCGGTCGTCACGACGGAAGGGGGGACGGTCTCCCTCACGACGGTCCCCGCGGTCGTCACGCCGGAAGTCGTTGCGGTCGTCGCGGCGGAACCCACCACGGTCGCCACCCCGGTCGTCCCGACGGTCGTCGCGACGGAAGTCACTGCCACCACGGCTGTCGTCGCGGCGGAAACCACCACGATCACCGCCACGATCCCCACCGCGGTCATCACGACGGTCGTCGCGACGGTCGTCACGACGGAACCCACCGCGGTCGTCATCGCGACGCGGGCCGCTCGGCCGGTCGTCGCGACGCGGGCCACCCGTCGGACGGTCGTCACGGCGGAAGGCGGGACGGTCCCCGTCCCGCCGGAAGCCACGGTCATCGCCTCGACGCTCGCCACCACGGTCGTCACGGCGGAAACCACCGCGATCGCCGCCACGATTGTCATCGCGCCGGGCGTCATTGCGGTCGTCACGACGGAACCCGCCACCGGTACCACCGCGGTTGTCGTCGCGACGGAACCCACCGCCGGCACCGCTACCGCCACGGTCGTCATCGCGACGCGGGCCGCTCGAGCGGTCGTCGCGGTTGAAGGAGGGACGGTCGCCGTCCCGGCGGAAGCCACCACCGCGGTCGTCACGGCGCGGGCCGCTCGGCCGGTCGTCGCGACGCGGGCCACCCGTGGGGCGGTCGTCACGACGGAACGGCGGACGGCCACCACCGGCGCCACCGCGGTTGTCGTCGCGACGGAACCCACCGCCGGCACCGCTACCGCCACGGTCGTCATCGCGACGGAACCCACCACGGTCACCGCCACGATCCCCACCGCGGTCGTCGCGGCGATCCCCACCGCGGTCGTCACGTCGGCCGGAGCCGCCGCGGTCGTTGTCGCGCCGGTCGTTGTCACGGCGCGGGCCTCCCCGGTAGCCGCCGCGGTCACCACTGTCCTGGCGTCGCTGATCGCGCTCCGGTCGCTCATCGGGAGAGTTGGTGGACATGGGTGACTCCTGTCTTCGGTACCGCAAGTCATTCTCGCGCAGCCGGGTACCCGGCGCGCTTCGTAAAAACAAAAAAGGACCTCTGGTCCCAGCGATTCGCTGGACCAGAGGTCCTCAAAGATTGTTCGGCGGCGTCCTACTCTCCCACAGGGTCCCCCCTGCAGTACCATCGGCGCTGTAAGGCTTAGCTTCCGGGTTCGGAATGTAACCGGGCGT
>NZ_JBEXHZ010000007.1:104101-256391 GCF_040608315.1 Streptomyces sp. NPDC005195 | reverse complement strand
GAATGTTTTCCCGTAATCGGGACGACACCACGAGAGCGGAACCAAGGGGAGGAATAATCCCCCGGTTCACAGCGTCCTCGCTGTGCGCCTACCCCAAAGGGCAGGACTTTTTCAAAGGAACCTCGCCCCGACCGATAGGCCGGAGACGGGGTATCAACAAATCTGGCGTTGATTTTTGGCACGCTGTTGAGTTCTCAAGGAACGGACGCTTCCTTTGTACTCACCCTCTCGGGCTTTCCTCCGGGCGCTTCCCTTCGGTCTTGCGTTTCCGACTCTATCAGACCGTTTCCGTATCCGATTTCCTCGGCGCTTTCCAGGTTTCCGCTTTCGCGTTTCCCTTTCCGGCGGTTCCGACTCTATCAGATCCTTTCGGGCCTGATTCCCAGTCAGTGGGGCTTGTCTTCCCGGCCCTTGGGCCGTTCCGACGTCTCAAACTTTAGCGGATCCTCCCGGCAGGGCCTAATCGGTCCGCCGAGCCCATTCGAATTGAATTCGGGCACACCGAATTCGCCCCGGCTGGGAGATCGTGCTGGTGGTTTGGGTGCCGCGTTCGCGGCGGAGGTGCTACCGGAGAACCGTTACGGCTCTGTGGCAACTCGAAGAACCTTACGGATCCAGCAGGGGCGTGTCAACCGCCTCTGTCAAGATCTTTAATCGAGGTCGGTGAGTCGTCCGCCGGCATCCGGCTGGGCGTGCTCCACGCGGCGGAGGAGACGGGTGAGCACCTCGCCCAGGACACCGCGCTCCTCGGCGGAGAGGTCCTGGAGAAGGTCCTCCTCGAAGACCGTGGCCAGGCGCATGGCCTCCAGCCACTTCTCGCGCCCCTCGCCCGTCAGCTCCACGATGACCCGCACCCGGTTCGACTCGTCGCGCTCCCTGGTGACGAGGCCCTCCGCGACCAGGCGGTCGATCCGGTGGGTCATCGCGGCCGGGGTCAGCCCCAGTCGCTTCGCCAGGTCGCTCGGACCCATGCGGTACGGGGCACCGGAGAGCACGAGGGCTTTGAGGACCTCCCACTCGGCGTTGCTGATGCCGAGGTTGGCGGTCTGACGGCCGTACGCGACGTTCATCCGGCGATGGAGACGGCCGAGCGCCGAGACGATCTTCTCGACCTGGGGGTCGAGGTCCTGGAACTCGCGCTGATAGGCGGCGATCTGCTCTTCGAGTGTCGGCTCGCCGGTGACGCCGGGGGTGTCGGCCATGGCGGAAGTATCGCATGGCTCGCTTGGTGTTGAAGTCCTTCTAGGTGTAGAGTTCAACTTCTAACTTTAGCTTCGAAGTCTTCAGGCTTGCACCCTTGTGGGTGTGGGCCTGTTCTTCGCGACCAAGGCAGGTGAAAGTGACCAGGGCGATGGGCGCGGCGATGCGCCGGATCCACGTAGGCAACGCACTCGGAGCGTTCGGGCTCGGATTTACCGTCCCCTTCCTCTATGTCTATGTGGCGCAGGTACGGGGACTCGGTTCCATGACGGCGGGCGTCGTGCTCGCCGTCTTCGCCGTGGCCGCGCTCGTGGTGCTGCCGTTCGCCGGACGCGCCATCGTCCGGCGCGGTCCGCTGCCGGTCCTGCTCACCGCCCTGGCCACCGCAGCCCTCGGATCGCTGAGCCTCGGGCTCGCGAGCGGTGCCACGACCGTGGTGCTGTCGGCGGCCGCACTCGGTGCCGGGCAGGCCGTGATGCAGCCGGCGCTGGCGACGATGATCGTGGACTGTTCCACCGCGGACACCCGCTCGCGCGCCTTCGCCACACAGTTCTTCCTGCAGAACCTCGGGCTCGGGGTCGGTGGTCTGATCGGCGGCCACCTCGTCGACCCGAACCGGGCGGGTTCGTTCACGCTGCTGTTCGGGATCGAGTCGGCGATGTTCCTGGTGCTCGTCGTGATCATGGCGACGGTGCGGGTGCCGCACGCGCCGCGGATCCGGGGCGAGGCACCGCAGGCCAGGGGCGGCGCGTGGAAGCAGTTGCTCGGCAACCGGGCCATGGTGCAGCTGTCCGTGCTGGGTTTCGTGCTGTTCTTCGCCTGCTACGGGCAGTTCGAGGCGGGGCTCTCCGCGTACGGCGTCGAGGCGGCCGGGATCTCGACCTCCGCGCTCGGTACGGCGATGGCGGCGAACACGGCGATGATCGTGGTGGCGCAGTTCGCCGTGCTGAAGCTCGTCGAGCGCCGGAAGCGGTCCCGGGTGATCGCCGCGGTGGGGCTCATCTGGGCCGTGGCCTGGCTCGCGGCCGGGTACGCGGGCCTCGGGCACGGCAGCCGGACCATGGCGACGGCCGCGTTCGTCTCGACGTACGCGCTCTTCGGGCTCGGCGAGGCGATGCTGTCGCCGACCGTCGCTCCGCTGGTCGCCGATCTGGCACCCGCGGGTCTCGCGGGGCAGTACAACTCCGCCTTCGCCTTGGTGAAGCAGCTCGCGCTGGCCATCGGTCCGGCGGTGGGCGGGCCGATGGGGGCCTCGCTGCACGGTCCGTACGTCGTGACGTTCCTGCTGTTCTCGCTGGGCATCACGTTCCTGGCGGTGCGGCTCGGGCGGCAGCTCAGTCCGGTGCAGGACCAGCCCTGGCTGGCGAGGAGCCGGGTGGTCGCTCAGGGCGGGGCGACGGCGGAGCCGGTGGCCGCGAACGCCTGACGAACGACGCGAAGGCGGGCCGTCACCACTTCCCGTGGTGACGGCCCGCCTTCGCGCGTGGTGGGAGTGCCGGGTGGGGAGCTCCGGTTCAGGGGGTGGTGCGGGGGAGTGCGAACTCGCACCACACGGCCTTTCCGCCGCCGGGAGTGCGTCTGGAGCCCCAGCCGGAGGCGATCGTGGCGACGATCGCGATGCCGCGGCCGGCCTCGTCGGCGGGTTCGGCGCGGCGGCGGCGCGGGAGGTGGTCGTCGCCGTCGGTGACCTCGATGATCAGGCGGCGGTCGGTGCGGCGCAGCCGCAGCCGCATCGGCGGGGTGCCGTGCTGCAGGGAGTTGGCGACGAGCTCGCTGGTGGCGAGGACGCCCAGGTCGTGCAGGTCCGGCGGGAAGCGCCAGCTCGTCAGGACGCCGGAGGCGAAGGCCCGCGCGCGGGGAGCGGCTTCCACCCCGCCCAGCAGTTCCAGCGCGGCGTTGCGGAAGAGCTCGCCGTCGGGGCCCGTGCGGGCCGGGTGCTGGAGGACCAGGACCGCCACGTCGTCGTCGTGGTCGGCGGTGACGCCCGCCGAGCGGACGAGACGGTCGCAGACGACCTGGGGTGTTCCGGTGGCGCCGGCGAGGGCGCGCTCGAGGGCGGCGATGCCCTCGTCGAGGTCCTCGTTGCGGCGCTCCACCAGTCCGTCGGTGTAGAGGACGGCCGTCGAGCCGGGTCCGAGCGGGATCGAGCCCGACGCGTGCATCCAGCCTCCCGTGCCGAGCGGTGGTCCGGTGGGTTCGTCGGCCCGCAGCACGATGCCGTTCTCGTCGCGTACGAGGATCGGGAGGTGGCCCGCGGACGCGTACACGAGCCGGCCCTCGTTGGGGTCGTGGACGGCGTACGCGCAGGTGGCGATCTGGTTGGCGTCGATCTCGGTGGCGAGGCCGTCGAGGAGCTGGAGCACCTCGTGCGGGGGCAGGTCGAGGCGGGCGTACGCGCGCACGGCGGTGCGCAGCTGGCCCATGACGGCCGCGGCCCGCACCCCCCGTCCCATCACGTCGCCGATGACCAGGGCCGTGCGGCCGCCGCCGAGGGTGATCACGTCGTACCAGTCGCCGCCGACCGCTGCCTCGGTGCCGCCGGGCTGGTAGGTGGCGGCGACCCGCAGGTCGTCGGGCTCCTCCAGCTCCTGGGGGAGCAGGGAGCGCTGGAGGGTGACGGCGGTCTCGCGCTGGCGGCGCTCGCTGGCGCGCAGCCGCTCGGCGGCCTCGGCGTGGTCGGTGACGTCGGTGGCGAAGATCAGCACACCGCCGTCGGGGCCGTCCGGGGTGGCGTCGACGGGCGTGCAGGCGAAGGTGTACGAGCGGCCGCCGGGCGCTTTGCGGGACTTGACGGTGCGGGGCTTGGCGCTGCGCAGGACCTGGTCGAGGAGCGGGAGCAGGCCGATCTCCGCGAGCTCGGGGAGCGCATCGGCCGCGGGCTCGCCGACGGGACGGGCACCGAAGGCGGCCGCGTAGGCGTCGTTGACGTAGGCGAGGCGGTGGTGGGGGCCGTGCACGAGGGCGACGAGGGCCGGTACGCGGTCGAGGACCTCGCGTACGGGAAGGTCGTCGACGGCGGGGACGGGCTGCTGGTCGTCGGTCAGCCGCTCGGCGCGGGCCGCGGGCACGGCCCCTTCACCTCGCCGGTCCTGGGAGGCCATGTGCTCGGTCCGCGCTGCGGCGCGGCGCTGCGTTCCGGGGAGCCGGGAGCTCCAGCGCGTGAAATTCACCGAATCCTTGCCTCGTGATCCTTGCCTGGTGGTGGTCGTCTCCGGTCGGCTCCGGATCCGGTCGGGGTCGGCCCGCGGCGCGGTCGCCGAGGGCTCCGCGTCCCTGGGGGTGCGGCGCTTGGGAAGAAGCCTCGTGGGTGGGGAGAGCGGGCGGTCGGCCCGCCCAGGGTCGTGGACCAGTCTGGCCGACCGGACCGACATCCGTCAGACGCCTGCCTGAACGGTGGAGTTCCTGGGTCCGGTCAGGACGACCCCTTCGGGTCGAGCTTCGGGTCGAGTGGATGTTTTCCACCGGCCGCGAGTTCGAACTCCGCTCGAGGGTGTTCGAGGGATCCGAGGGACACGATCTCCCTTTTGAAGACTCCCGCCAAGGTCCATTCGGCGAGTACACGGGCCTTGCGGTTGAAGGTCGGGACCCTGCTGAGGTGGTAGACGCGGTGCATGAACCAGGCAGGATAGCCCTTCAGCTTGCGGCCGTAGACGTGTGCGACACCCTTGTGCAGTCCCAGGGACGCGACCGAGCCGACGTACTTGTGGGAGTACGTCTCGAGCGGTTCGCCGCGCAGGGAGTGCGCGATGTTGTCCCCGAGGACGCCGGCCTGGCGCACCGCGTGCTGGGCGTTGGGCGCGGTCTCCTTGCCGGTCTCCGCGGCCGTGACGTCGGGGACGGCGGCGGCGTCTCCCGCGGCCCACGCGTGCGGGGCGCCCTCGACGGTGAGCTGGGGGGTGCACTTGAGGCGGCCGTGCGCGTTCAGCGGCAGGTCGGTCGCGGCGAGCACCGGGTGCGGCTTCACTCCGGCGGTCCACACGACCGTACGGGTGGGGAAGCGGGCGCCGTCACTGAGGACGGCGATCCGGTCCGCGCAGGAGTCGAGGCGGGTCTTGAGGCGTACGTCGATGTTGCGGCGGCGCAGCTGGGTGATCGTGTACGTGCCCATCTCCTCGCCGACCTCGGGGAGGATGCGCTCGGAGGCCTCGACGAGGATCCACTTCATGTCCTCGGGTTCGATGTTGTGGTAGTACCGCGCGGTGTAGCGGGCCATGTCCTCCAGTTCGCCGAGTGCCTCGACGCCCGCGTATCCGCCTCCTACGAAGACGAAGGTCAGGGCCGCGTCGCGGATCGCGGGGTCGCGGGTGGAGGAGGCGATGTCCATCTGCTCGATGACGTGGTTGCGCAGGCCGATGGCCTCCTCGACGGTCTTGAAGCCGATGGCGAAGTCGGCGAGACCGGGGATCGGGAGGGCGCGCGAGATCGAGCCGGGGGCGAGGACGAGTTCGTCGTAGGTGAGCTGTTCCGTGCCCCCGCCTTCCTCGGTGGCGAGCGTGCCGAGGGTCGCGGTGCGCCGGGCGTGGTCGATGGAGCGGGCTTCGCCGATGACGATCCGGCACTGGCCGAGGACGCGGCGCAGCGGGACGACCACGTGACGCGGGGAGATCGAGCCGGCGGCCGCTTCGGGAAGGAACGGCTGATACGTCATGTAGGGGTCGGGCGAGACGACGACCAGCTCGACCTCGCCCCGTTTAAGTTCCGACTTCAACTTTCGCTGGAGACGGAGGGCGGTGTACATCCCGACGTAGCCGCCGCCGACGATGAGAATGCGCACAGGTTCCTTCACCATCCCATGACGCACCCAGCTCTTGAGTTTGTCCACAGGCTCGACAAATTGTGTGACCGGTCGCCGTGAACGCGGAGGGTTGGCCGATTTGCCGGAGTGCGAGGGAAATTCGCAGGTCAGCGTGGACGGGTGGGGGGTGCGGAGGGGGCGCAACCGGGAGGTATCCGACCCGTACTCCGATCGGGGGGCGCTCCGTGCGGAACCTGCCCCTTCTGAATTGACCCCCACTCAACTATGTTCGTGTGACGACGGGGTGTAGGGGGATGTGCTGGACGAGTCCGCGCGGCGGGTTCGGGAATCAGGCTTGTTCCGCTCGCTCCGCCTTCCAATGGCGGGGAGTCTCCGGGGGGAGACGTCATTACCGGGGGAACGCTTATGCACATTCAGGACTCTCATTGGTCTTCCGCGCCTGCCATCGCATCCGGTGGCACGGTCGGCGCGGCAGCGGGCGGCAACGGCCGTGGTCCGGGAGACGGATCACGGACGGCGCCGCTGCGCGTGGACGCACAGCGCAATCTGGAACACGTACTGCGCGCGGCGCGCGAGGTCTTCGGCGAGCTGGGATACGGCGCGCCGATGGAGGACGTCGCGCGGCGCGCCCGGGTCGGTGTCGGCACGGTGTACCGGCGCTTCCCGAGCAAGGACGTCCTGGTACGCCGGATAGCCGAGGAGGAGACCTCCCGGCTGACCGACCAGGCACGCACGGCGCTCGGTCAGGAGGACGAACCGTGGTCGGCGCTCTCCCGCTTCCTGCGGACGTCGGTGGCCTCGGGCGCGGGACGGCTGCTGCCGCCGCAGATCCTGCGGGTCGGTGTCGCGGAGGACGAGCCCGCCGCGGACGGGGCACGGGTGCCGCAGCAGCGCTCCCAACTCGGCGCCGAACTCAGGCTCGTCGAGCAGCGGCCCACACCCGAGAACGTGGTCGACGACGCCGGTGCGGCCGCGCTGCTCGACGTGGTGGGCCGGCTGGTGGACCGGGCACGTGCGGCGGGCGAGCTGCGCACGGACGTGACCGTGGCGGACGTACTGCTGGTGATCGCCACGGCGGCGCCCTCGCTTCCGGACGCCGCTCAGCAGGCCGCGGCCTCGGCCCGGTTGCTGGACATCCTGCTGGAGGGGCTGCGCTCGCGTCCTGCGTGAGTGGCCTCGGACCGGTCCGGAAGGACCGGCCGTTCCGGCGGTGGCCGGGCCTTCCCGCGGCGGTGGACCACCGAACGCGGGCGCTCCGGCACACACGCCGTACACGCACGCCGTAGACACGCGCCACGAGCATCGCTCGCACCACCCGCACAACCCGAACCACCCGCACATCCGCACAACCCGAACCGCCCGCACATCCGTACCACCCGCATATCCGCGCCCCCCGTGGCACCCGTACGACCCACGCCGCCCGTGCCACCCGCCTCGTCGGGTCGCACGGGCGCTGCGCGTTCCACGGGGCGGCACTGCGGCAGGCCGCGCGGAACACATCACGACACAAGGCTCATAGCGGCAACTCCCCTACTGAAAGCAGTTATTGACTATTCCCCAAACGGGTGACCGCTAGAGCTGTCGTGCGGCAAAACCCCACGGACGAGTGGTTGATCCGTGCGGCGCGGTCCGACCCCGGAAGCGTGTGGCACTCTGTCCCGGTATTCGGGTCCGAGTGTGTGCAGGCGGGGGCTTTCCGCGATGAGCGTTGACGGGCGGGACGAGTCACTCGGTGACGGTGGCGCGGAGGCGGGCGGCCTGCCCTCGCAGCAGGTCCCCAGTCAGGGCGGCCCCCCAGGAGACAGCCTGGGCCCCTCCGGCCCCCCGAAGCCCTCCGGCATCCCGAACCTCCCGGGCCCCTCCCTCAACTCCCAGGGCGCCCCCGGCGATCCCAGCGTCCCGGCACAACGCGACCGCTTCGATCCCCGGGACGTCAGCGGTGTCCTGCCGCCCCCGGTCGAACTGCCGCCGTCCGACGCCGATCTGATCGGGCGGATGCGCTCGGGCGACGACACGGCGTACGAGGCGCTGTACCGCCGTCACGCGGAGGCCGTCCGCCGTTACGCCCGCACCTGCTGCCGGGACGCGCACACCGCGGACGACCTGACCGCCGAGGTCTTCGCCCGCATGCTCCAGGCGGTGCGCGGCGGCCACGGTCCCGAGCACGCCGTACGCGCGTATCTGCTGACGACGGTCCGCCGGGTCGCGGCGAACTGGACGAAGTCCGCGAAGCGGGAGCAACTGGTCGACGACTTCGCGGTGTTCGCCGCACAGGCCGTGCGCGGTACCGAGGTCTCCGACGGCGACACGCTCGACCTCGGCGCGGACGCGCGCGCGATGCACGAGGCCGAACAGTCGATGGCCATGCGGGCGTTCCGCTCGCTGCCGGAGCGCTGGCAGGCCGTGCTGTGGCACACGGAGGTCGAGGACGAGTCGCCGAGCGAGGTCGCCAACCTCTTCGGGCTGGACGCCAACGGCACCCGTGTCCTCGCCAGCCGCGCCCGCGAAGGCCTGAAGCAGGCCTATCTCCAGGCGCATGTGAGCGCCACGCTCACCCAGGACGAGGAGTGCGCGCGCTACGCCGACCGGCTCGGCGCCTACGCCCGAGGCGGGCTGCGCACCCGGGCCGAGCGCGGGCTGCGCAAGCACCTGGAGGAGTGCGTCAAGTGCCGGCTCGCCGCGGGCCAGATCAAGGAGGTCGCCAGCGGTATCCCGGCGGTCGTGCCGGTCGCGGTCATCGGCTGGTTCGGCGCCGCCGGGTACGCGAAGGCCGTCGCACTCATCGCCGGTGGTGCCGGAGCGGGCGCGGCGGGAGCGGCCGCCGCGGCAGGCGGCTCCGGGGGAGCGGGCGCGGGTGGCGGCGCGGCGGTCTCCGAGGGGATCGGGGCGCCGGTCAAGGCCGGGATCGCGGCGGGTGTCGTCGCGGTGGCCGCCGCGGCGGTCGCACTCGCCCTGGCGGGCAACGAGAGCGGCGCCAAAAAACCCGAGGCCAGGCCCGCCGCGTCGCCCGCCGTCGAAGCACCGCCCCTGACACCGACGCTCCCGCCGTCGAAGAGGCCCGCGCCGCAGCAGCCGGTGGCGGCCACCGTGGTCGCCCGCGCCTCCGCCCCCGCACCGAAGCCCACCCCGAAGCCCGCGCCCGACCCGTCCCCCGCCCCCACGAAGGCGGAGCCGGAACCCGCTCCCAGCCCCACTCCGCCCCTGCCCCTCCCCCCGGACCCGGACCCGGCGCCCAGCCCGACGCCGACGCCCGCGCCGGTCGTCTACCAGTGGAACGAGCTGCGCTACGGCATCATCGGCGACCACACCCGGCCCGAGATGCGGCTGGGCGAGAGCAGCTGGGTCTGGCAGCGGTGGGGGATGTCGGTCTCGGACGAGCGGTACGCGCACGGGGTGACCGTCCACGGCGCGTCCTCCGTCACCATCGACCTCAACCGCGACTGCTCGGCGTACGAGGCTCAGGTCGGTGTCGACGACCTGACGATGGGCCTGGGCCGGGTCAGCTTCTCCGTCTACGCCGACGGAGCACGCCTGTGGCGGTCGCCGCTGGTCGAGGGCGGCGACCGCACGATCCCCGTCCGGGTGAATCTCACGGGCCGGAAGACGATCCGGCTCGTCGTCGAACCGCGTACGCCGTTCGACTCGGTGGCGCTGGCGGACTGGGCAGAATCGAAGTTCGAGTGCCAGTGAGCCCCGCCACGCGGTGAGCAGTCCTCGGAGCAGCCCCGGCCCCGCACGCACCCGCGGCTAGGGACTGTCGGCGGAGTGCTCCTTCGCCGCCTCCGCGAGGTCACGCAGGGCGTCGTCCGCGGTGAAGTCCGCTCCCCTGGCGCGCTCCGACGCGTAACAGTGGGGGTCGAGGGCCGCGCGGGCGGCGGCCTCACCACGCTCGGCGGCGGCGCGCTCCAGAGCGGGGCGGGGATGACCGCCGCGCCACCGTGCCCCCGCCGCGAACAGACGGGTCGCGCGGGGATGGTCGCCGAGTCCGGACAGCAGGTCCGCGGCGCTGTCGACGAGGCCTGCCGTCACCACATCGGCGCACCGCCCCGCCACGGCTGCCTCCAGGGCGTCGGCCATCTTCCGCAGCCCGCGCTCCGGACCGGACTCGGCGGCCGTGATGAGCGCCTCGACCCAGTTCAGCGCCGCCGTGAACTGCGGCGGAGGGGTGCCCCGCAGACTCATCTCGCAGGCCTTCTGCCACATGTCGCGCGCGAGGGCGGTCTCGCCGTCGTCCAGGGCCAGCTGCGCCCGCAGCATCCGGACGAAGGCGCGGGAGTCCATCACCCCGTACCGCTCGGCCGCCGCGTCCGCCTCGTCCAGGGCGGCCAGCATCCGCGCGCGCTCGCCGGCGCGGTAGGCGAGTTCGGCCAGGCGCGCCAGCAGGAACGGCGTCTCGGCGTACGCACCGACCTCGAAGGCGAGCCGCAGCGCCTCCTCGTACTCGGCCTTCGCCTCGTCGTAGAGACCGCGCGCCATGGCCGCCTCGGCGGCGGCGCTGCACACCTGGGCGCGCATCCAGCGGTCACCCACCCGCCGGCTGAGCACACGCAGCTCCGCGAGGTCGTCGTCCACGCCGGGCATACCGCCCGGGGCGTCGACGGCCATGTGCGTACGGAACATCAGGGTGACCCCGATCGCCCAGTCGTCCCCGTACGCACGGCAGTTGGCGACCGCCTTCTCCATCGCCGGACGCACGTCGTACGAGCCGCTCAGGAAGAAGGCGGCCATCGGCCAGACGATGCCCGGCATGCTCGCGGCGTCCGGGCCGCCCTTCTCGAAGGCGTCCCGGACCCGTTCGACGTACTCCCGGACGCGGGGATGGTCCTGTTCGTCCAGGGAATCGGTCTCCACCCGCATGAACAGGTGCAGCATCCGTATCCGCATCCGCAGGCGGTGCAGGGGATGGGACTCCTCGCCGCCGGGGGTGTCGAGGAAGGCGTCCAGTGGGTCGAAGCTCTCGAGCGCGGCGAACCCGGCGGGTCCGGCGGCTCCGGCGCAGCCGTGGGCGCCGGGCACCGCGCTGCCGCCGTGCGCGGATCCGGTCGCGTCGAGCGCCGCGCCCAGGCGCAGGACGCGGTCGGTCCAGTCGGTGCCCTCGCGGCGGAAGTTGCGCAGCCACCAGAACCATCCCATGGCGAGGACGAGCGAGCCCGCCTCCTCCTCGGCACCGGCGACGACGGAACGGTGGAGAGCCGCCCGGATGTTGTCGAGTTCGGTCTCCAGACGCCGGATCCAGGGCAGTTGGGCGGCGGAGCGCAGCAGCGGCTCGGCCTGCTCGGCGAGGCCTCGCGCCCACGCGCGGTGGCGGCGCTCGGCCTCGGCGCGCAGTTCGGGGACCTCGGCGGCGCGCTCGGCCGCGTACTCGTGAATGGTCTCCAGCATCCGGTACCGCATGCCGCCACCGCTACCGCCACCCGTGCCGTCGGCTCCGCTCCCGCCGGCTCCGCTCCCGTCGGTGTCCGCGTCGTACGGGGTCGCGACGACGAGGGACTTGTCGACGAGCGCGCCGACGAGGTGGGCGGCGGGGCCGGTGCACACGGCCTCGGCGGCGGCGAGGTCCCAGCCGCCCGCGAAGACGGACGCCTCGCGCAGCACGGTCCGCTCCCGCTCGTCGAGCAGGTCCCAGGACCAGTCGACGACGGCGCGCAGGGTCTGCTGGCGGGGCAGCACGGTGCGGCTTCCGGAGGTGAGGAGCCGGAAGCGGTCGTCGAGCCGGTCGGCGATCTGGCGTGGTGTCAGCAGGCGCAGGCGCGCGGCGGCCAGTTCGATGGCCAGGGGCAGGCCGTCGAGCCGCCGGCAGATCTCGTCCACCGCCGCGGAGTCGCGCAGGGCGGCCTCGGCGCCGGGACGCGCGGCCGCCGCGCGCTGCGTGAACAGGCGTCGCGCGGGATCGGGCGGGAGGGGCTCGACCGGGCGCACCAACTCACCGGGCACGCCGAGGGGTTCGCGGCTGGTGGCGAGGATCGTGAGCCCCGGGCAGTGGGTGAGGAGGGTTTCGGCGAGCCCGGCCGCGGCGCCGATGACATGTTCGCAGTTGTCGAGGATCAGGAGCAGGCCGCGCGCGGCGCAGTACTCGACGAGGAGGGCGAGCGGGTCGTCCTGACCGATCGCCGTCTCGTTGCTGATCAGCGCGGTCTCGCGCAGACCGAGGGCGCTGACCACGGCACCCGGGACCGCCTCGGGCCGGTCGAGCGGGGCCAGTTCGACCAGCCACGCCTGCGAAAGCCCGGCGGCGGCTTCCTCGGCGAGGCGGGTCTTTCCCGAACCGCCCGGTCCGGTCAGTGTGACCAGGCGTGCCCTCCGCAGATCGGAACGGATGGCACCGAGGTCGGCTTCCCTCCCGACGAACGAGTTCAGACGGGGACGAATATTGCCGTTCCGCTCCGGCCGGGAGGGTACCGGCGCGGGCCCGGCCTCCTGGTCGAGCAACTCCGCGTGCAGGAAGCGCAGTTCCGGGCCCGGGTCCGCGCCCAGACCGTCCAGCAGGGCACGGCGCACCTCCTCGTAGGCGGCCAGCGCGTCCGCGCCGCGGCCCGCGTCGCGCAGGGCCCGGAGAAGCAGGGCGCGCAGGGCCTCGTCGTACGGGTGGGCGGTCGTCAGCTCCTTCAACTCCGGTACGACGTCGGGGGCGCGGCCCAGTCGCAGGTCCGCCTCGATACGGGTGCGCGTCGCCTCCAGGCGGAGTGCGTCCGGGCGGGTCGCGGCGCTGCGGTCGGGGAGGTCCGCGAGGGCCGGGCCGCGCCACAGGGCGAGGGCCTCGCGCAGGGTGCGGGCGGCGGCGGGGGCGTCGCCGTGTTCGAGGGCCGCCGTGCCCTCGCGCACCAGACGCTCGAAGACGAACAGGTCCACGTCGTCCCTGGCGGCGCGCAGGCGGTAGCCGCCGGCCTCCGAGACGACCGCGTCCCTGCCGAGGGTGCGGCGCAGGCGGCCTACCAGGGCCTGCAGTGCCGCCGGCGCGTCCAGTGGGGGTTCGTCCGCCCACACCTCGTCGATCAGGGTTTCCGGAGGTGTGGTGCGGTCCGGGCGACGGGCCAGGGAGGCGAGCAGGGCGCGGACGCGGGGGCCGCCGACCGTGGTCGGCGTTCCCCGCTCGTCCTGTGCCTGGGCCACTCCCAGGATTCTGTACCGCACGCGTCTATTCTCACCGGCGCGGGTGTGTGGGGCCGAGGGTTTCCCCCGGCCGGGCGTCGCGCCCCCGGCGGCCACCCGAAAACCTTCCTTCGCCCCCGCCGCCCCTACCCGACCTGTCCCCTGCCTGAGGGCTCCGCCCCCGGACCCCAGCCAAGGGGCTGCGCCCCCTGGACCCCCAACGCCCGAAGGGCTCGTCCTCAAACGCCGGACGGGCTGAGGATGCGGGCCCGCGCCGGGGACGCACCCCCGCAGCCGCCGTCCCAGAAGAGGGGCCGTGCCACCCACCACCGACGGCCAACCGCCACCGCCACCGCCAAGGGCACCGGCACCCGCACCCGCACCCGCAGAGAGCTAGCCCCGCCCCCCGGCCCCCGCCCCCAATGCCCGCCCCTGCGGCACGATCCCCGCGGGCACCGCCCGCTGCCGCGCGGGCGTCCCCGTCCAGCACGTCCCCCGCCGCGCCAGCAACCGCCGCAGCCACAGCTCCAGGGAGACAAGATCCGCGAGCCCGTCCAACGGCAGCGGCTCCCCCGCGGCAGCGGCCCGCAGCGCCTTGCGCACGACCCGCGCCTCCACCAGCCCGGCCTGTGCGAGCAACGGCGTGTCGAACAGCGCGATCAGGGAGTCCGCGGCCACCCGCAGCCCCGTCCGCGCGGCCGCCGCCGAGGACGCGTGCGAGGGCGCCCCCCACCCGGGCGGCAGTTCGGCCACCCCGGCCCCCTCCAGCACCGTACGCAGGATCTCCGCCCGCGCGCCGGGCTGGACGCGCAGCGCCTCCGGAAGGACGCGGCAGGCGCGGACGACCTGGTTGTCCAGGAACGGCATGTGCAGCCGCTGGAAGCGGATCTCGGCGGCCTGTTCGAGGACACGGAGATCGGCGGCATGGCGCGCGAGCGCCGCACGGGCGCGGAAGTCACCGGGCCGCTGCCCTGGCCCGACCCCCGGCCGACCTGCGGTTCCCTGCAGGCGAACCGATACTTCAGCCAACGCCTCACCGGTCAGCCAACGCGCCGCCGGGCCGGGCCTGGCCCAGGTGAGCGCGGCGAGCGACGCCCCCACGGCCCCGCCGGGTTCCTCGAACCGCCGCTGCATCAGGCGGTCGGCGAGGACGTCGACACCGGTCCGGTACGGCGTACGGGCCAGTCTGCGGGCCGCGCCGTACACGCGCGCGGTAACCATCACCGACCCGTCGGCCTTCGCCAACGCGGCGACGGGCCGCACCAGATGACGTCTCTTGCGGTCCATCAGCAGGTCGGCCAGGCGCGCCGGATGGGCGTCGAGCACCTGCCGGGCCCCGTACCCCGTGAAGTGGTCCGCGCTGCCGGAGGCGAGCCGCGCCCGGTGCCGCGCCGCGGCCACCAGCGACGGTCCGGGCTCGTCGGTCAGCGGGCCGTCCAGGTCGGCGTACGGAAGGGTCTCCTCACCCCCGGTGACCACCACGTGGTGCAGCCGGGGATTGGCGGCCAGTGTCCCCGCCCGCTCCAGCTCGGCCTCCCGTCCGCGCACCGCGAGGTCGTTGAAGGTGACCGCGAGCAGCCGCTCCCCGGCCCCCGTGCCGTGCCCCAGGACGGTCCCGGGCGCCCCCGGAAGCCCCGCGGCGAGCAGGGCCAGCGTCCCCGAGGCGGGCCCTCCCGAGAGGTCGGCCCCGATCCCGGGCACGGGCATGCCCCGCGCCGCGCGCCGTTCCGCGGGCCCCATCCCGGGCACGGGCCCGGGGTCGATGTCCGTGCCGGGAACGTGCCGGGGCGCGGCGAGCCGCGCGCGCACGGCCTCCACGAGGGCGTCCCGGACGCCGTCCACCGCGCGCTCGGGGTCGGCGGAGGGCGCGGCGACGGCGAGCGAGGCGACGGGTTCGTAGCCGGCGATCTCCCGCGCGCCGGTGCGCAGGATCAGCGCGTGTCCCGGCGGAATGCGCCGCACCCCTTCGTAGGGGGTCGAGTCGTGGACCGCGGCCGGTACGTCGGGGGCGGCGAGCAGGGCCGCCAGATGCCCGAAGTCGAGGTTGGCCTCGATGAGGTCGGCGAGGGGGAGCGCGGCGGTCGCGTACGCGGTGCCGCCGGCCCAGGGGGTGTAGAAGACGGGCCGGACGCCGGCCAGGTCACCCGCGACGGTGACGCGGCGGCCGACCTGGACGACGGCGGTGTAACTGCCGGACCACGCGGTGAGATGCCTCAGTGCGCCGCCGCGCGCCGCGAAGAGTCCGACCTTGATCTGCTCGTCGCTCGCGCCACAGGTGCCGAGGACCGCGATCCGGTTCTGTGCGTCGGCCTTCACGACGCGGACCTCGTCGGGGCGCCAGTCGCCGACCGCCCAGAGCGGATCGGGGTCGCCCCACAGGAGTTGGGAGCCCACCGGGTGCACGGTCTCGCCGTCGCTTCCGGTGGCGCCCGCCGTATCGATCCCGGGCGCCCTGGCGGCGGTACTGCTCCACCCCACCAACCACCGCATCGACGCCTCCACGGACTGTGGACAACCAGTGCACCGTACGAACTCGGCACCATGCTGCCACGAAGAGTGCGCGCGGGAGGGTTCCTGCGACGGCTCGCGCCCCCTGGAATGCGCCCCCGCGAACGCGTGCGCGCCGCTGGGGAGCGACTGCAAAGCCGATCCGGGACAACTGCGAACACCCGCCGGAGGGACGGCGGTCGGCGGAGACGGAGGGACGGGCCGCCGGGGGCGGGGGTGGATCTGCGACGCGAATGCGCCCCCGATACGCTCCCCTCGGACACCCTGCGCGCCCTCAAGTCACGTGGTAGGAGCGGTAATCACCCGCGAGGGGCACCGTCGATTTTCGGCCAAATCGGCCACGGCCGGACAGGCGTGCACACTCTCCGTACAGGCCCTGCGACCGCTGGACCGACGCACGGTCCGGGAGGCGGAGTTCGCCTCCCGGACCGGTCCGCCGCCCGCGGGGATGGAGGCGGCGGTGTCCCCCAGCCCACCGGATCCAGTACAGCGGGCCGACCCACGCGGCATCCATGGAAGCGCTCCCCCGATGGCCGGAGTAGAGCGCACGGGCGGGCGCACAGCCACACGACAGGAGCACGCCGCAACCGTCCGTACTTCCGTACGGACCACAATCCCGCCATTGGGAACAACGCCCCTTAACGCATGGGATGCGGCGAACTACGCTGGGTTTACGAATGCCGCATGGTTATGCCAGCGCGGCAGCCGTCTGTGTCGAGGGGTGGCGCATGTCCAGGGAGCAACGCGGGCCGAACGAAAAACTCGGCGCCGTTCTCGCCCTCGCGGGAATCAGCAACGCAGGGCTCGCGCGGCGCGTCAACGATCTTGGCGCTCAACGCGGGTTGACTCTTCGCTACGACAAGACGTCCGTGGCGCGCTGGGTGTCGAAGGGAATGGTGCCGCAAGGAGCCGCTCCACACCTCATCGCGGCCGCCATCGGACAGAAGCTCGGCCGTCCGGTGCCGCTCCACGAGATAGGCCTGGCGGACGCGGATCCCGCGCCGGAAGTGGGCCTCGCCTTCCCCCGCGACGTCGGGCAGGCGGTGCGGTCGGCCACCGATCTGTACCGTCTCGACCTCGCCGGGCGCCGGGCCGGCAGCGGCGGCATCTGGCAGTCACTGGCCGGTTCCTTCGCGGTGAGCGCCTACGCGACCCCCGCCTCACGCTGGCTGATAACCCCGGCCGACAGTTCGGTGGCGCGGGACGCGAACCCCGCCGAGGGCTCCGGAGCGCCACTGAAAGTCGGCCACAGCGACGTACAGAAGCTCCGCGAGGCAGCCGAGGACGCCAGGCGCTGGGACTCCAAGTACGGAGGCGGCGACTGGCGTTCGTCGATGGTGCCGGAGTGTCTGCGCGTCGAGGCGGCTCCGCTGCTGCTCGGCTCGTACTCGGACGAGGTCGGCAGGGCCCTCTTCGGGGCGTCCGCCGAACTCACCCGCCTCGCCGGCTGGATGGCCTTCGACACCGGCCAGCAGGAGGCGGCGCAGCGCTACTACATCCAGGCGCTGCGGCTGGCCAGAGCGGCGGCCGACGTCCCCCTCGGGGGCTACGTGCTCGCCTCCATGTCCCTCCAGGCGACCTACCGCGGCTTCGGCGACGAGGGCGTCGACCTCGCCCAGGCCGCCCTGGAGCGCAACCGCGGCCTGGCCACGGCCCGCACGATGAGTTTCTTCCGCCTCGTCGAGGCGCGCGCCCACGCGCGTGCGGGTGACGCCCACGCGGCCGGCGGGGCCCTGCGGGCCGCCGAGGGCTGGCTGGAGCGGGCCCGGGACGGCGACAACGATCCGTCCTGGCTCGGCTTCTACTCGTACGACCGGCTCGCGGCCGACGCGGCGGAGTGCTACCGCGACCTCAAGGCGCCGCGCCAGGTCCGCCGCTTCACCGAGCAGGCGCTGTCGAAGCCGACGGAGGAGTTCGTCCGCTCCCACGGTCTGCGCCTGGTGGTGTCGGCGGTCGCCGAGCTCGAGTCGGGCAATCTGGACGCGGCCTGCGAGCAGGGCGTACGGGCCGTGGAGGTGGCCGGGCGCATCTCCTCCGCGCGCACGACCGAGTACGTGAAGGACCTGCTCCACCGGCTGGAGCCGTACGGCGACGAACCGCGCGTGGTGGAACTCCGGGAGCGGGCACGACCGCTGCTGATGGCTCCCGCGTAGACCGTGTCCGGCGGCTGTGCCCGGTCGCCCGGCCCCTCGCGTCATCCGACGGGGAGGACCGGACGACCGGAGAGGGCCGGGAGCCGGGATCGGAACCGCTCCGGCGTGCGGGACGGGACGGAAGGGGCGGAACGGGCGGGACGGGATGAGCCCCCGCGGGACACGGGCTCGCCCCGTCCCCCGCACGCGCGGCGTCCGCTCGTTCTTCTGTGCGATCTTCGGCGCGCTTTCCGGGTTTGAGGGCATTGTCAGTGGCGCAGTGCACTATCGAAGCCGGGAGGTGAAGCAGATGCGGGTCGTTTACGACTGCGATGTGCTGGTGATCGGCGGCGGGATCGTCGGCCTGTCGACGGCGTACGCGATCACGCGCGCCGCGCCGGGCACGCGGGTGACCGTGCTGGAGAAGGAGCCCGGCGCCGCCCGGCACCAGACAGGGCACAACAGCGGGGTGATCCACAGCGGGATCTACTACCGGCCGGGCTCGCTGAAGGCGCGGTACGCGGTGCGCGGCGCCGCCGAGATGGTCAAGTTCTGCGCGGAGTACGGCATCGCGCACGCCGTCACCGGCAAGCTGATCGTCGCCACGGAGCAGGCCGAGCTGCCCCGCCTGCACGCGCTCGTGCAGCGAGGCCGGGAGAACGGGATCCCGGTGCGCGAGCTGGGCACCGCCCAGCTCGCGGAGTACGAGCCGGAGGTGCGCGGGCTCGCCGCGATCCATGTCGGCACGACGGGGACATGCGACTACGTCGCGGTCGCCCGGCAGCTCGCGGAAGCCTCCGGCGCGGAGATCCGGTACGGGGCCGAGGTCGTCCGCGTCGACCGGCGGGAGGCCCTCGGAGTCGCCGTCCGCACCGGCGACGGCACGATCGTCCGTGCGCGGGTGCTGGTCAACTGCGCGGGGCTCCAGTGCGACGAGGTCGCGCGGCTCGCGGGGGACGAGCCCGGGATGCGGATCGTGCCGTTCCGCGGGGAGTACTACTCGTTGGCGCGGCCCGAGCTGGTGCGGGGGCTCGTGTATCCCGTGCCGGACCCCGCCTTCCCCTTCCTCGGGGTGCATCTCACCCGGGGGATCGACGGAGACGTCCACATCGGGCCCAACGCGGTGCCCGCGCTCGCGCGGGAGGGGTACGGGTGGGGGGTGATCCGTCCCCGCGAGGTGGGCACGACCCTGGCCTGGCCCGGGTCGTGGCGGATGGCTCGGCGGCACTGGGCGTACGGGGCGGGGGAGCTGCGGCGGTCGGTGTCCCGGAAGGCGTTCACCGGGGCCGTACAGCGGCTGCTGCCGGCGGTGACGGTGGACGATCTGGTGCCCGCGGCGGCGGGGGTGCGGGCGCAGGCGGTGTTGCGGGACGGGACGCTGGTGGACGACTTCCTCATCAAGGAGGGGGTGCGGACGGTGCATGTGCTGAACGCGCCGTCGCCCGCCGCGACGGCGGCTCTGCCGATCGGGAGAGAGGTTGCGCGTCGGGCGCTGGCCACGCTGGCGGTGACCTGAGGGTTCTCGCCCCCGCCGCCCCTGCCCTCCTCCAGCCAGGGGCTCCTCCCCGGCCCCCTGCCAGGGGGCCGGACACCCGGAGTCGGTGGCGGTCGTAAAATCGACGCATTGTGTCTGAGTTCCTGAGCAGCTCCCCCCCAGAGCCCCACCCCACCGGCGACGCCCCGCGGGAGCGCCCCCGTGCCAAGGGAGCGCCCCGGTTCCCCGACGGGCCGCAGGCCGATCCCGCCGGGTCGCACTTCGAGCGGCGGATCCGGAGTTTCCAGCCGCGCCGCAGCCGGGTGACGGCCGGGCAGGCGGACGCCCTGCAGCGGCTGTGGCCGAAGTGGGGTCTCGACATCGACGGGCAGCGGATCATCGACCTGGCCGAACTGTTCGGCGCCGACCTTCCCGTCGTCCTCGAGATCGGGTTCGGCATGGGCGAGGCGACGGCGCGGATGGCGGCCGAGGACCCGGGGACGGGGATCCTGGCCGTCGACGTGCACACCCCCGGCCAGGGCACCCTGCTGAACCTCGCGGACCAGAACGGACTGGCCAACATCCGGGTCGGCAACGGCGACGCGATCATCCTGCTCCGCGAGATGCTCCCGCCGGACTCGCTGAGCGGACTGCGTGTGTACTTCCCCGACCCGTGGCCCAAGAAGCGCCACCACAAGCGCCGGCTGATCCAGCCGGAGTTCCTGGACCTCGCCGCGACCCGCCTCACGCCGGGCGCCCTGGTGCACTGCGCCACCGACTGGGAGCCGTACGCCGAGGAGATGCTCGAGGTCCTGACCGCGCATCCGGACTTCGAGAACACCGCGCCGGACGGCGGTTTCGCGCCTCGTCCGGGCTTCCGGCCGCTGACCCGTTTCGAGGGCCAGGGGCTGGAGAAGGGTCATGTGGTGAACGACCTGCTCTTCCGGCGCGTACAGCACCGGGAGCTGCACACCTCGGGCGACTGACACCCCTGCGGACCGCCTCCGGCACCGTCGCGGACACCGCCCCTGCCTCGTTAGGGTCAATGCCGTGGCCACCTTTCCCGCGTACCCCACGCACCCCGGCGCTCCCGTCGGCGAGCCGCCCGCCGGTGCGCCGCCCGCCGGTGCGCCGCGGCACCCGCACTGGTGGCAGCGGACCTGGGTGCGCTACGGCGCGCCGACCACCCTGCTCGCGCTCTCCGGGCTCGTCATCCTGGCCCTGGTGCGCCAGCAGACCGGTACCGAGGGCTTCCTGGTGGGCCTCGGCCTCGCCGTACTGCCCGTCCCGCTCCTCCTCGCCGCGTTCCGCTGGCTGGACCGGGTCGAGCCGGGCCCCTGGCGGAACCTGCTCTTCGCCTTCGCCTGGGGCGCGTGCGCGGCGGCGCTGATAGCGATCGTCGCCAACAGTTTCGCGACCCGGTGGATAGCGACCGCCACCGCCGACCCGTCGAGCGCCGACACACTCGGCGCGACGGTCATCGCCCCGATCGTCGAGGAGTCCGCGAAGGCCACCGCCGTGCTGCTGGTCTTCCTCTTCCGCAGACGGGACTTCACCGGGATCGTCGACGGCGTGGTCGTCGCCGGGGTCACCGCGACCGGTTTCGCCTTCACCGAGAACATCCTCTACCTCGGCAACGCCTTCGGCACCGACCAGCTCAGCGGCGAGCGCGGACTGGCCTCCGTCACCGCCGCGACCTTCTTCGTCCGGGTCGTGATGGCGCCCTTCGCGCACCCGCTGTTCACCGTGTTCACCGGCATCGGCTTCGGGATCGCGGCACTGTCCGCCGAGCGCCGGCGGCTGCGCCGCGTCCTGCTGCCGTCGGCCGGACTGCTGCTCGCGATGGGCATGCACGCGATGTGGAACGGCTCGTCGAGCCTCGGGGAGTACGGGTTCTTCGCGGTGTACGGCGCGTTCATGGTGCCGGCGTTCGGGCTGCTCACCTTCCTCGTCATCTGGACGCGGCAGCGCGAGCTGAGGACCGTCCGCGCCGAACTCCCGGCGTACGCCGTCGCCGGGTGGCTGACCCCGCCCGAGCCGTACGCACTCGGTTCGATGCGGGCACGCCGGCTCGCCCGTCAGTACGCGGTCCATCACTTCGGCAGGGCGGCGGCACGGTCGGTCGCGCGGTACGAGGCCTGCGCGACCTCGCTCGCGTTCCTGCGGCACCGGGGGCGCCGCGGCGGCGCCGGCTCGGATTTCGTCGTACGGGAGCGGGAGCTGCTCCACGAACTGTGGCGGCGCAGGGAGGTCGCCCGCCCCTCCCTCGCGTACGCGGCACGGGTGACCGCACCCGCCGTACCGATGCCGGGGCCGTGGCCCGCGTACGGCCCCGGCCCCGGCTACGGCCCCGGCTACGGCTACGTGCCCGTGCAGCCGTCGGCCCGGGACGAACGGCCGGACCCGGACCCGACAGCGCCCCGCCCGGCGTACGACCCCTACCGGCCCTGAGCGGAGCGCTCAGGCCGACGCCTCCGTCAGCCGTGCCAGTTCGTCGTCCTTCAGCGTGAGGTCCGCGACCGCGAGCAGGTCCGGAAGCTGTTCGACCGTCCGTGCGGAGGCGATCGGGGCCGCGACCGTGGGCCGGGCGGCGAGCCAGGCGAGTGCGACGGTGGCGGCCGAGGCGTCATGGGCGCGGGCGACCTCGTCGAGGGCGGCGAGGACACGCCGGCCCCGCTCCGTGTCGAGGTGCTTGCCCGCGCCCTCGGCCCGCGCCGAGTCGACGGTCGTGCCCGGACGGTACTTGCCGGTGAGGAACCCGGCGGCGAGGGCGAAGTACGGGACGGCGGCCAGTCCGGTCCGGGAGGCGACCTCCTGGAGCGGGCCCTCGTAGGTGTCGCGCGAGACGAGGTTGTAGTGGGGCTGGAGGACGGTGTAGCGCGCGAGGTCCTCGCGGTCCGAGAACTCCAGGGACTCCGCGAGCCGTTCGGCGGAGAGGTTGGAGGCGCCGATCTCCCGGACCTTGCCGGCCCGGACCAGTTCGTCGAGCGTGCCGATGATCTCCTCGACCGGGACCGAGGTGTCGTCGAAGTGGGTGTAGTAGAGGTCGATGTAGTCCGTGCCGAGCCGGCGCAGTGACGCGTCGGCCGCCGCCCTGACGGTGTCCGGGGCCAGCCCCTTGTACTGGGGATGGGCGCCGACCTTGGTGGCGAGGACGACATCGGAGCGGTTGCCGCGCGCGGCGAACCACTTGCCGATGATCGTCTCGGACTCGCCGCCCCTGTTGCCGGGGATCCACGCCGAGTAGCTGTCGGCGGTGTCGACGAAGTTGCCGCCCGCGGCCGCGTAGGCGTCGAGGACCGCGAAGGACTGCGCCTCGTCGGCGGTCCAGCCGAAGACGTTGCCGCCGAGGGCGAGCGGGAAGACCTCGATGTCGGAGGAACCGAGCGTGCGGAGAGGAGTCATACCCCATTTCAACAGTCGTAGCGGACGACTGCATTCCGCACCCGCCGTGCTCGCGGCGGGTGCTGGATCAGGGGTTGATGCCCTTGCTCTGCAGCCACGCCATCGGGTCGATCGCGTCGCCGCCGCCGGGGTGGACCTCCAGGTGGAGGTGCGGCCCGGTCACGTTGCCGGTCGCGCCCACCCGTCCGATGACGTCACCCGTGCCCACCTTCTGGCCCACGCTGACGCTGATGGACGACTGGTGGCAGAACCACAGCTCCGTGCCGTCGTCGAGGGTGAGGATCGTGCGGTAGCCGTACGAGCCGGCCCAGCCCGCCTCCGTGATGGTGCCGCTGTGGATCGCCTTGATCAGCGTGCCCGTGGGGGCGGCGAAGTCGAGGCCGGTGTGGTAGCCGGACGACCACATGGAGCCGGCGTCACCGAAGCGGGAGGTCAGGGTGTACGAGGAGGTCGGCAGCGAGTAGCTCTTGGCGAGCTGCGCGAGGCGCGCGGCCTCGGCCTTCTGCTTGGCCTCCGCTTCCGCCTTCTTCTTCGCGGCGGCTTCCTTGGCCTTGGCCTCGTCCTGCTGTTCGGCGGCCAGCGCGACCGCCTTCTTCGCGGCGGCGGTCTCGGCGGCGGCCTGGGCCGCGCTGTCGACCTGGTCCTGCTGCGACTCGGCCTGCTCCATGATGCGGGCCCGCAGCGCCTCGCCGGCGTCGGCGTTGCCCTGCGCGGCGTCGGCGGTGGTGAGACCGGCGCCGGTGAGCGGGGTGGAGGAGCCCTTCGGCGTGCTGGAACCGCCGTCGGATATCAGGGCCTTGGCCGACTGGGTGACCGAGGAGAGGTCGGGCAGCGAGATCGACACGGGCGGCTTGCCGGGCGCGGCGGTGGCGATGCCACCCGCGCCGACGGCGGCCAGGACACCGACGCCGAGGACGGTGGAGCTGCGGGCGAGCCCGCCCCCGCGCTGCTTGGAGACGCGGTGCCGGCCGCGGACGGGAGCGACGGAATCCGCGGTGGGGTTCCATTCCTCCCAGGGGCCCTCGTCGTCGCCGCGGGAGTAAGCGAAAGTCTGACTGTCGTTCGGCGCGAACGAAGTGGGCTGGGCAGGCCGGTTGGACGCCACGTGGGCGCGCTCCTTTCCTTCCTTCTCGCCTACCGGGTTAGCTGACGGGTTCGGAGCAGGAAGGTCTCCTACGCGCGTCAACCCACGGTGTCTCCACCGTGAAAGACGCTCGATTCACCCCAATTTGGTGGTTCCCCGGTTCCCTCGCGGGATTCGGCGCGTGCGCACGGAGCCGTCTCTTGTGACGGCTGGGACTACCGCGCTGCGTTATCGAACGTTAATAGACTCGGGTACCGGATTCCAAGCCGTTCGTGCCGATCATTGCGCACTCTTGGCCAGGACTTACGGGGCATGACCGAGGGAAAGCGGGCGAGTTGACCCGCCCTGCCTCACCCGCCTTTTCTGACCGTGCGTCAGCTGTTACGCGGAGGGATATCGTCCGGCTACCCCCCGTGACAACGATCGAGGAACTCCGTCGCCCTCGAGGGGACGCCGCACGGCGAGCAGCGCCATGTCGTCCGAGAGCGCGCCGCCCGTGTGCCGGCGGGCCCCCTCCGCGAGCGCGGCCAGCAGGGCGTCCGGGTCGCGGAAGGTCTGCCCCGCGAGCCGACCGGCCGGATCGTAGAAGTTCCCGCGGCCGTCCCGCGCCTCGGACAGTCCGTCCGTGTGGAACAGGAGCGTGGAGCCGAGCGGGAAGTCCGCCGTCTCCCCTCGGTCGGGCCAGCGGCCCAGCTCGCCCATGCCGAGCGGCAGCGCGGGGTTCGCGGCGGCGAGCGTGAACAGCGTGCCGTCCGCGTGCAGGAGCAGCGGTGACGGATGGCCGCGGTTGACGATCCGGACCACGTCGCCCCCGTGCGGGATCTCCGCGAGGACGGCCGTGGTGAAACCCTCGAAGGCGTCCAGGCCCTCGCGCCGGGTGCCCTCACGGGCCAGCGCACGTTCCAGCCGCTGCGCGACCGCCTCCAGCGTCGTCTCCTGCTCGGCCGCCTCCCGGAACGCCCCGATGACCACCGCTACGACGGCCACCGCGCCCATGCCCTTGCCGCGTACGTCGCCCACCACCAGCCGTACGCCGTGCGGGGTGTCCTGTACGGCGTACAGGTCGCCGCCGATGAACGCGCCCTCCTGCGCGGCCTCGTACCGTGCCGCGACCGCCAGGCCGCCGATCCGCTCCTCGGGTTCCGGCAGCACGGCGCGCTGAGCCGCCTCGGCGATCTGGCGGACCGAGGCGAGCCGTCGGTCCGAGCGGCGGACGAGGATGTTGATGAGGACGGCGAGGACGGCGACGGTCGCCACCGTGGCGACCTCGGTGATCGAGCCGATCCCCATATGGAAGCCGAACCTGAGGCGGCAGCCCAGCAGCGCGGCCAGCGTCATGGCTCCCGTGAGGAGGGTGCCGCGCAGCGTGAAGATCGGCGCGGCGACGAGCGGGGCGGCGGTGAAGAGCGGGGCCGCGGTGAAGTCGGGCGGGGTCATACAGTCGTAGACCACCGCGACGACGACGAGCAGGACCGGCAGCGCCCGCACCAGGGTCCAGGCGTGCGAAATCCGACGGGCGTCCGGGTCCGGCGGCGATTCGTCCCCCAGCCCCGGATCGGGCACGGGGTCGTCGGGCAGCCGTCCGCCCGACCGGTCGTAGGGCGGTTCGGCCCGCCGCGCACCTCCTCGCTGGCCCACCCATCCAGGTTTCCCGGAGTGGGGGGAGGCGGCCAGCGGTGTGGACCGACCGGGGGACGGCCCACGCTTCCGTACGGGCGGGTCGGAGAAACCAGGGACCGGAAACACCGAGCACCGAGCACACCGAAGGCCGGAAACGTCTCTTGGCCGGAAACACCAAGGGCCGGAACTCGTGAATCCGAGTTCCGGCCCTTGGCCTTGAGTAGCGGGGACAGGATTTGAACCTGCGACCTCTGGGTTATGAGCCCAGCGAGCTACCGAGCTGCTCCACCCCGCGTCGTTGAAACCAGTGTACGTCATGTTCGACCCCCCGAGCACACCCGTTCACGCACGCCCCACGACCAGGTCTCTTCTCCTCCGGATCCCCCGCGATTCCGCCTCGCTCGCGACGGTCCGCGGCCGGGCGCCCGGCCGCCGGAAGCCCCTCCGCTAGGGGGCGCCGAGCAGATGCCGGTTGGGTGCCGTGGCCCGCTCCTCGAACTCCGGGAGCACGACGACGTCCGCCCCCGCGGCCGCCAGCAGCCCGTTGCCGTCCGCGCCCGCCACGAAGGTGTCCGGCTCCCGCCAGGCGGTCACCACCCTGCGCACCCCCGCGTCGAGGATCAGCCGGGCGCAGGGTGCGGGCCGAGAGGCCCGCCGGGCGCACGGCTCCAGACTGCTGTAGACGGTGGCGGACGCCAGTCGCGGATCCCCGGCAGCGATCTTGGCGAGTGCCGCCTCCTCGGCGTGCGCGACGGGGTCGCCCCCCTCCCGCGAGTGCCCGCGGGCCAGCTCGGTGCCGTCCGCGGCCACCACCACCGCGCCCACGCTGAACGCGCTCTCCGACGGCGGGCACAGCGCGGCCAGCTCGCACGCCACCCCCAGCCAGTGCCGGTCCGCGGCGGCGGCGAGCGCACCGGTGCCGGGGGCCGTGGGGACGTAGCGGATGAGGACGACGTCTCCCACCGCCCGTGTCTCCACCAGCCGCATCCGTCCGGGCGGGTAACTCCCGGGCCCGAACAGCCGTGGCGCGTCCGCCTGTCCCACGAAGAGCGGCGCGACGGCGAGCTGGAGTTCGTCCGCCAGGCCCTGCCCCATCAGCTGGGTGTGCACGCGCCCGCCGCCCTCGACCATGAGACGCCGCACCCCCCGTACGTCATGGAGGTGTGCGAGCACGGCGCGCCAGTCCAGCTCGGCCCCCGTCGCCACCACGTCGACGGCCGGACCGCGCAGGGCGTCGGCGGCCCGTACGGCCCCCTCGTCCGTGGTGTAGACGATCTTCTCGCCGCCCGTGTGCCAGAACTGCGCGTCCGGGTCGAGGTCGCCGGACCCGCTGACGGTGACCTTCAAGGGGTAGGCGGGACGGCCCGCGGCGACCCGGGCCGCCCGCCGCTCGGCGGAGTTGACCAGGAGCCGGGGGTTGTCCGAGCGGATCGTGCCCGCGCCGACCAGGATCGCGTCGCTGGACGCCCGCACCTCGTCGACCCGGTCGAAGTCGGCCGGACCCGAGAGCAGCAGCCGTTCGGGGCCGGTGTCGTCCAGGAAGCCGTCGAGGGAGACGGCGGCGGACAACAGGACGTAGGGATGGGGCATGGGACGCTGCCTCCGGCTCCGAGCTCCGCGCTCTGGGCTGCTAGTGACTCAGGTGGGGGTTCGGGTAGGGATTCGGGTAGTGGTCCGAGTAGGGGTTCGAGTGGCGGTTCCGCAGTGGTTCAACTTTTGAACAATACCTAGACTGGCGGCATGACGACCCGCTGGCTCACCCCCGCCGAGCAACGCGCCTGGCGCTCGTACATCGCCGCCGTCTCGCTCCTGGAGGACACGATCGACCGGCAGCTCCAGGCGGAGGCCGGCATGTCCCACCTTTACTACTCCATCCTCGCCATGCTGTCCGAGGCCCCGGAGCGGCGGCTGCGGATGACCGACCTCGCCGAGGTCCTGAAGATCACCCGCAGCCGGCTGACGTACGGCGTCACCCGGCTGGCGAACGACGGCCTGGTGCGCCGGGAGGGCTGCCCCACGGACCGGCGCGGTCATGTCGCGGTTCTCACCGACGAGGGTATGGCCGTCCTGGAGCGGGCGGCGCCCGGCCATGTGGAGCAGGTACGCGCGGCACTCTTCGACCGCCTGACCCCGGAACAGGTGGGGCAGTTGGAGGAGATCTGCGCGAGCGTCACCCGCGGCATCCAGGGGGAAGGTCCCGGGGTCCAGGGGGAAGATCTGCCCTGGCGGCGACGTTCCTCCTGAGGGCGCACGGACGGGCTGGACGGGGCGGACGGGTGAGCCGCGGTCGGCTCACCTCCCCCGAAAGTGTTGCTTGAACTTTTAAGCATCCTGTACGGTCACTTCCCGAGGTTGTGCTTCAAATATGAAACACAACCGCCCGGGAAACCACTGCCACCGACCCGCTGGACCGGAGAGACAACATGCGCGACTTCCCCACCGCCACGGTGCGCACCCGCGTCGCCGTGCCCCTGCGCTTCGGCGACGGCTACTCGGTCGACGCGGAGCTGGTCACCTTCCACGGTCTGGCGGACGGCCGGGAACACCTCGCCGTCGTGCTCGGCGAGCCGGGCGCGAACCCGCTGGTGCGCCTGCACTCCGAGTGCCTGACGGGCGACGTCTTCGGCTCGGCCCGTTGCGACTGCGGCCCCCAGCTGCGCGAGGCGGTGGAGCGGATCGCGGAACGGGGCGGCGTGCTCCTGTACCTGCGCCAGGAGGGCCGCGGCATCGGCCTCTACAACAAGCTCGACGCGTACGCCCTCCAGGACCAGGGCCTCGACACCTACGCCGCCAACGCCGCCCTCGGCCTGCCCGAGGACGACCGCGACTACACGGCGGCCGCCCAGATGCTCCGGGCCCTCGGCGTCGGCTCCCTGGACCTGCTCTCCAACAACCCCGACAAGGCCGAGCAACTCCGCGACCTCGGCATCGAGGTCTCCCACCGGGTGCCGACGGGCGTCTTCACCACGGCCCACAACGTGCGCTACCTCCGCGCCAAGGTCCTCCAGACCCAGCACACGCTCCCGCTGCCTGAGCTCACGGCGCGCTGAGCCCGGCTGCCCCCCAACACACCGAAGCCCCGGGCCGGATGCATCCGGCCCGGGGCTTGTCGGTAGACCCTGTGGGACTCGAACCCACAACCAATGGATTAAAAGTCCACTGCTCTGCCAATTGAGCTAAGGGTCCACGCACCGGCCCGCAGACATCCCGCGCCGACGCATCCCCGAGCATAGCCGGACGAGGCCGGGACTCCGATCGGGTATCGGTCTCCGGCCGCGCCGGAGGCGCGCACGGCCGGGGACCAACCGCGCACAAGGCTACGGATCGACCGGTTCGGGCGCACCCTTGCGCGCCGCCGCACGCGCCCGGGTGCGGGCGTGGTCGGGGTTGAGGAACCAGTGGCGGGCCGAGGCCGTCCACCAGGCCGCGGCGGAACCCAGGACCACGAGGACGGCGACCGGGGCGTAGTTGAACGTCTCCCAGGTGACCGGGGAGACCTGCGGCAGCATGAACAGGACGGTGATGACGGTCACCCAGACGACCGACACGACGCCGATGGCGCGCGACCAGCGGCCCAGATGCCACGGCCCCCGTTCGAACGCCTCCCCCTTGCGCAGCCGCAGCAGCGTCGGAATGACGTACGCGATGTAGAGCCCGATCACGGCGATCGACGTCACGGCCGCGTACGCGGTCCCGTTGATGAGGTAGGGAAGCCCCAGCACCAACGCCCCCAGCGCCGCCAGCCACACCGCCGCGACCGGTGTGCGCGTGCGCGGACTCACGGTGTGCCACACCCGGGAGAACGGCAGTGCCCCGTCGCGCGAAAAGGCGTAGATCATGCGGCTGTTGGCGGTCACGGACGCCATCCCGCAAAACAGCTGCGCGCCGATCACGACCAGCAGCAGGAGCTTGCCCGCCGTGGCCCCGAGCGCGTCGAGCAGGATCTGCGCCGGCGGCGCGCCGGTCGCCGAGCCCAGCTCCTTGTCGTACGACTGGATGGCGAAGGTGAAGCCGAGCAGGAGGACGAAACCGGCGATCCACGACGTCCAGATGGACCGCACGATGCCCTTGGGGCCTGCCGTCGACGCGTCGTGCGTCTCCTCCGTCATATGGGCGGAGGCGTCGTAGCCGGTGAACGTGTACTGCGCCATCAGCAGGCCGATGAGGACGACGTACACACCGCTGCCCCAGCCGGTGTTGTTCACGAAGTGGGTGAAGACGAAGGACGCGGACTGGTGGTGGTCCGGTACGAGGGCGAGAGCGCCCACGATCACCGCTACGCCCAGGACGTGCCACCACACGCTGATGTCGTTGAGGAGGGCGACGATCCGGACCCCGAAGGTGTTGAGCAGCCCGTGCAGGACGAGGATGCCGGCGAAGAGCAGGATCGTCCGGCCCGGCGTGACCTCGAAATCGAACTGCAGGTTCAGGTAGGCGCCCAGGAAGTACGCCGCGCCGAAGTCGATGCCCGCGGTCACCGCGATCTGTCCGAGGACGTTGAACCACCCCGTGAACCAGGCCCAGGCCGCCGCCGACCGTTCGGGGGCCAGCCGGTGGGCCCAGAAGTACAGGCCCGCGGAGGTCGGATAGGCGGAACAGATCTCGGCCATCGACAGTCCGACGAACAGCGTCATCAGTCCGACCGCGACCCATCCCCAGATGATCACGGCGGGGCCGCCGGTGTTCATGCCGAACAGGTACAGCGTCAGACAGCCCGAGAGCACCGAGATGATCGTGAACGAGACCGCGTAGTTGGAGAACGCCGACATGCGGCGGGCCAGAACCTGCGTATAGCCGAGCTGGGCAAGCCGTTCTTCGTCCGACAGCCCACTCGCCTTGGCGTCATCTGTCATGCCCCCAGCGATTCCCTTGCCGAGGGCATGACATGCGCCACAACGGTGAGCAAATTGGCCAGAAAAGGCCCCTGTAGCCCTGCCGGCCGCCCGCGATCTTCACCCGCGAGCCGGACGAGCCGGTCCCCGTCCCGGCGTCGCGGCAGACATTCCCCGAGGTGTGGCGCTCGCCCCTCCCTCGCGGACAGCGACGTGGCCCCCACCCAGAACTCGGGTGGGGGCCACGTCACTTGGCTGTGTCAGCGGCGATCAGCCGTTGCGCTTCCAGCGCGGCTTCTCGTCGCGGCGAAAGGAACCACCGCCGGTGCCGGTGCCGGGGCCGGTGCCCGTGCCCGTGCCCGTGCCACGGTGGTCGTCGCGGCGGCCGTACGGACGGTCGTGGCTGCCGGCGCGGAAGCCGCCGCCCGAGGGGCGGTCGCCCTGACGGTCGCGGTTGAAGGGACGGTCGCTGCCTCGGTGGCCGCCACGGTCGTCACGACGCTCGAAGGAACGGCCGGTGGTGCCACGGTCGTTGTCGCGGCGGAAGCCACCACGGTCACCGTCACGGTTGTCGTCACGGCGGAACCCACCACGGTCGTTGTCACGACGCTCGGGAGTACGGCCGCCGCGGTCGTCGCGGTTGAAGCCGCCACCACGGTTGTCGTCACGACGGAACCCACCACGGTTGTCGTCACGACGCTCGGGAGTACGGCCGCCGCGGTCGTCGCGGTTGAAGCCGCCACCACGGTTGTCGTCACGACGCTCGAAGGAGCGGCCGCCACGGTCGTCCCGGCGGTCGTTGTCGCGGCGGAACCCACCACGGTCGCCGTCACGGCGGTCGTCACGACGGGGGCCGCGGTCGTCGCGGTTGAAGCCGCCACCACGGTTGTCGTCACGACGCTCGAAGGAGCGGCCGCCACGGTCGTTGTCACGACGCTCGTAGTTGCCCCGCTCGTCACGGCGCGGACGCGACTGCTCGTAGGACGAACGCTCCGCGGGCTGCTCGGCCACGGCGGCCGGCACCTCGGCGGGAGCCTCGGCCGCGGCCTGCTCGATCACGGCCTCCGCGGCCGCGGTCTCCGGGTCCTCGCCCCGCTCACGCGCGGCACGGGCGACCAGACGGTCGGCCTCACCGCGCAGTTCGGCGGCGCGACGCTGCGCGCGCTCCAGCTCCTTGGTGAGCTGCGTGACCTCGCGCTCGGCCTGCTGGGCGGCGTCGCCCGCGGACTGCGCCTGGACCTCGGTCATCGACCGGGCGCCGGTGATCTCGGCGACCTCGGGCTCGAAGGCCGTACCGGAGTTGATGATGTGACGCGCGGCGTCGACGCCCGCGTCCTCCATCAGCCGGAAGATCTGACGGCGCTGGTGCGGCAGCGACAGCGACACGACGGTGCCGGAGCGGCCGGCGCGGGCCGTACGGCCGGAACGGTGCAGGTAGTCCTTGTGGTCACCGGCCGGGTCCACGTTCAGGACCAGGTCGATGCCGTCGACGTGGATACCGCGGGCGGCGACGTCGGTAGCGACGAGCGCGTTGACGTAGCCGTCCTTGAAGTCGGCCAGCGTCCGGGTCCGCGCGCCCTGCGTCATACCGCCGTGCAGCGCGTCGGCCTTCACACCGGCGTCGCGCAGCTGCTCGGCGATACGGTCGGCGCCCAGCTGGGTGCGGACGAAGATGATCGTGCGGCCCTTGCGGGAGGCGATCGCGGCGGTGACCGGCGCCTTGTCCTTGGGCTTCACGATGAGGATGTGGTGCGACATGGTCGTGACGTTGCCCTGGGCGCTGTCGACCTCGTGCGTGACCGGGTTGGTCAGGTAACGCTTGACCAGCGTGGAGATCTCGTTCTCCATCGTGGCGGAGAACAGCATGCGCTGGCCGCCGGCCGGGATCTGGTCGAGCAGCTCGGTGACCTCGGGCAGGAAGCCCAGGTCCGACATCTGGTCGGCCTCGTCGAGGACGGCGATCTGGGTGTTCTCCAGCGAGCAGGCGCCGCGGTTGATGATGTCGCGCAGGCGGCCCGGGGTGGCGACGAGGACGTCGACGCCGCGCTCCAGGGCGTAGATCTGGTTGCCCATCGACGTACCGCCGCAGACGACCTTCATCTTCAGGCCGAGGACGTCGCCGTAGGGCTGCAGGGCGTCGGCGACCTGCATGGCCAGCTCACGGGTCGGGGTGAGGATGACGGCGCGGGGCTTCTTCTTCTCGGTGTGACCGCCGGCGAGCTGCGTCAGGGTCGGCAGACCGAAGGAGAGGGTCTTGCCGGAGCCGGTGCGGCCGCGGCCCAGGATGTCCTTGCCGGCCAGGGCGTCCGGGATGGTCGCGGACTGGATCGGGAACGGGCTGGTCACACCGTTCTGAGCGAGCTTGCGGACGACGCCCTCGGGAAGACCGAGGGAGGCGAAGGTGATCTCGGGGGTGGCATCGGCGGACTCGGTGGCCTCGACGGCCTCCGCGGTCTCGACGGAGGCCACGACAGCAGCCTCGACGCCCTCGATGTTGTCGCCCTCGTTGTTCTCGGGCACGACGACGTGATCAGTACTGGAAACAGACATGCGAAATGCGAACCTTCCGGAGTTCTTCGGCACGCGCCCAAACTCCGTGAAGTCGCAATCGACCGCCTCTATGCGGTCCGGCCACGGCAAGGGAGAGTACGCGCCACGCGGCGCTCTCTGCGTTGGCGCCGGGCAAATGGGATCAAACGATCTACTACCATACGCACCCCTCACCCCTGAAGGCAAACTGACCTCAAAAAGCCAGGTCAGGCGCGTACGGGAAGAAGAACACACCCGCCCCCGAACCTATTCCCCGCCCTCTTCCCCTCTTCCGCTGAGCACTCCTCTCCTCCCCTTCTCCCTCCGCGCCCTCATCCGCATCACCACCGGCTACGCCGGACCGGCTCCCCCGCGCGCGGCGCCGGCACCCGGTTCAGCAGCTGACCGGCCTGTTCGTGGGCCGACGACGACGGCTCCGCCGTACTCGGCTCGGGGGACGGCGACGAGGGCGGCGGGGGAGGAGGGGGCGGCGGTGTCGGATCGGACGTCGCACGGGTGGGACTCGGCACACCGCCGGACGGGCCGGGCCGGGTCGGCCGCCCCTTCCCGTCGCCACTGCCGCTCGCCCCGCCGGACGGCTTCGCCGCACCCGACGCCGAGGCCGACGCGGACGCCGCGCCGGACCGCGACTCACCGGGCCGGCCCGGGACACCCCCCTTCGTCCCCACCCCTCCGTGGAACCAGCCGCCGCCCCCGCCTCCCGCGGATCCCCCGCCCGGTGCCCCGCCTCCGCGGTGCCCCGCCGAGTGCGCGGGCTCGGGGCGGCCCGCGTCGTCACCGACGCTCATACAGCCGGCGGCGGCCGCTACGACGATGACCGTGGCGGCCAGACGGACGGGTACGTACAAGGGGCGCACGGGCAGCCACCTCCGGTTGGGGTCTCCCCTGCTCGGTCGCTGCCTGGAGCCCGGGGAAGTTCGGGGAGTCCCCCTGCCCAACTCCCGCCGCCCGCAAGAGGACACGCGGCAAGGCGCGCGCCCGCCCGACGACTCACCCGTATCCGAGCGCGTGCAACCGTTCGTCGTCGATCCCGAAGTGGTGGGCGATCTCGTGCACCACGGTCACCTCGGTCTCCGCGATCACGTCCTCCCGGGTCGCGCACATCCGCAGCGTCGGCCCCCGGTAGATCGTGATCCGGTCCGGCAGCACCCCCGCGTACCACTCACCGCGATCGGTCAGCGGAGTCCCCTCGTAGAGCCCGAGCAGCCCCGGGTCGGACGGGTCGGGCTCGTCCTCGACGAACACCGCCACGTTGTCCATCAGCCGTGTCAGCTCCGGAGGAATCCGGTCCAGCGACTCGGCGACCAGTTCCTCGAACTCCTCGCGCGTCATCTCCAGCACACGGCCCATTGTCCGGCACGACCGCCCTGTACGAGAGTCGGCGACGGCCCCGCACGGGACGCGGAGGGCACCGGTCCCTCCCCGGCCGGGAGGACCGCCCGCCCGCGCCTCACCGCATACCCGCCCGCACCCCTGGGCATACGGGACCAATGGCCCGCGTCCCCGCTGCCGTAACCGTCCCCGCGACCGCCCTGGCCCGCCGCTGCCGCACCCTCGGCAACCGCGTCAGCCGCGTCCGCCGCACCCCTCGCGTCCGCCCCCTGGCCCAGGAACTCGTCCAGCAACCTTCCCCGTACACCAGGGCGCTCGGCCTGATGGCCGTCGTACTGCTCGGCGCCTGGCTGGGCCTGCTGATCGTGGGCAACGTGCGCGCCCCGGTCGGCCCGATGAACACCACGATGACCCTGCGCCCGTCGATGACCGGCGGCACGAAGATAAACGTCTCCCCGCTGGGCGCCCTCGTACTCGACAGCCATGTCGCCCCCGTCCGGCTCGACGTCAACGTCGACCAGCTCGACCCGGTCCGCGCACAGGCCCTCGTCGACCACCCGGAGCGCCTCTCGGGCCTCCAGGACGAGGTCGCGCACGACGTCGAGCACGGCACCCTCGACCTGGCCGTACGGTCCTGCGTCGCGGTCGTCTCCGGGGCCACGGCACTCGGCCTGGCGGTCTACCGGCGGCCACGCCGCGCCCTGGCCGCCGGCGGTCTGGCCCTCACGCTCCTCGCCGCCTCCGGCGCGACGGCCTTCGCCACCTGGAACCCGGACTCGGTACTGGAACCGAAGTTCTCGGGCCTGCTCTCCTCCGCGCCCTCCCTGGTCGGCAACGCCCGCAGCATCGTCAGCGAATTCGACGTCTACCAGAAGGAACTGGCCCGCCTGGTGACGAACGTGACGAAGCTGTACGACGTCACCTCCACGCTCCCGGCCTACGAACCGGACCCCAGCACGATCCGGGTCCTGCACGTCTCCGACATCCACCTCAACCCGGCGAGCTGGAAGATCATCGCGTCGCTGGTGAAGCAGTACGACATCAGCGTGATCGTCGACTCCGGCGACACCATGGACCACGGCACGGCGGCCGAGAACGGCTTCCTGGACCCGATCGCGGACCTCGGCGCGCCGTACGTCTGGGTCAGGGGCAACCACGACAGCGCTCTCACCCAGCGCTGTCTGGAACACATGAAGAACGCGCACGTCCTGGACGACGGCCGCGCGCTCACGGTCGCGGGCCTGCGTTTCGCGGGCATCGGCGACCCGCAGTTCACCCCCGACCGCTCGACCGCGCCCGGCGGCGGCGCGGCGGAGGACCTCGCCGGCGCCCGCCTCGCCTCGTCACTGCGCGACCAGCGCGCCGCGGGCACCCCCGTCGACATCGCCATCGCCCACGAGCCCTCGGCGGCCCGGCTGACGGACGGCGAGGTGCCCCTGGTCCTGGCCGGTCACCTGCACCACGAACAGACCGAGGTCATGAAGTACGGAACCCGTCTGCGCGTCGAGGGCTCGACGGGCGGCAGCGGCCTGCGCGCGGTCGAGGACGCCTACCCGGACCCCATCGAGACCTCGATCCTCTACATCGACCGGGACACCCGGCGCCTCCAGGCCTGGGACGAGATCAAACTGGGCGGCCTCGGGCTCACCACGGCCGAGGTCAGCCGCCACCTCCCCCGGGAGAACCGGCCCTGAGACCCCTCGTATCTGGTTTGGTCCGCGTCCGGGCCACGTAGTACAGTCTGTTCGTGCCCAAGGGCGCCGGTCAGGTCTAAACCGTCCCGAGCTTCTGTCGAAGCGGAGGAGAAGCGGAACCCCTCGGGGGGAAGCGAAGTCACATGCTTCTCACGTCCCCTCTGGGAACGCGAAGACGAAGCAGAGCGGTATTGGCTGTTCTCGCCCTCATCGTCTAGCGGCCTAGGACGCCGCCCTTTCAAGGCGGTAGCACGGGTTCGAATCCCGTTGGGGGTACGCAACACCGTGTGCGACACTGTTCACGCGTCGCACACAAAGCTTGGTCCTGTGGAGCAGTTTGGAGTGCTCGCCACCCTGTCAAGGTGGAGGCCGCGGGTTCAAATCCCGTCAGGACCGCTGAGGTTTCCCAGGAAACCTCGTGGCTGGGTAGCTCAGTTGGTACGAGCGATCGCCTGAAAAGCGATAGGTCGCCGGTTCGACCCCGGCCCCAGCCACCACATGAAGGGCCCCGTCCATCGGACGGGGCCCTTCATCGTATGGTTCACCCCTGAACTTGGCATGCACCGTGCAGGACACGGTGTCCTGGGGATAGGGAACCCATGGTGTTACTCAAGGGCGAGCCGAAGCCGCAGACCGCGGCCAGACGGCAGGCGCCGGTGCGCGAACTCGACCTGGAGCGGTATCGCGCCCGCTACGGACTCCAGGCAGTCCTCCTGAGCAATCTGGCGATCGCCGGCGTGGCGATCTTCGGAGTCTGGCGCCTCGGCGGCGACAAGTCCGTGATCATCGGCGTCCTCACCGCGGCCTTCACCGCCGTCAGCAGCATGACCACGGCGTACCTGGGCATCAAGGCCGTCTCCAACACCGCCCAGGCGATGGCCCAGTCGGACCCTTCCCGCCGGGACCCGAACCCTCCGACGCCACCCCCCGCGACACCCCCCAGAAATCCATAACCACCCCCAGCCACAAGGGAACTCCCGGCACCCGCACCCCACACCCGGCCCCCACCATCCCCAGGCACCTCCACGCACCCGCAGGGGCCGTGCCACGGAAGGAGCCGTGCCGGTGTGTCGCAGGCCGTCGCCCACGTTCGGATCGAGCAAGAGTTCGCATGCCCGGCCCACGTCCGATCCGGTGGCGACGGCCTCGACACACCGGCACGGCCCCGACCCACCCAAAACCGTTCGCCAGGAATTTGGGCGAGGTGAGATCCTGGACCGCGTATGTCTACGCACCCTGCCCCCGCCCTCGGCGATCTCGCCCCCCGCCTGGCCGAGCTGTCCCTGCGCGACGCGCACCGGCTCGGTCGCAGGCTCGAGGGCGCGCGCCGGATCCGCAAGCCCGAGGCCCGGACCGCCGTGCTCGCCGAGATCGAGGCGGAGGTCACCACGGCCGAGGCCCGCATGGCCGAGCGCCGCGCCCGCGTGCCCGCCGTCACGTACCCCGAGCAGCTCCCGGTCAGCCAGAAGAAATCGGACATCGCCGACGCCATACGCGACCACCAGGTCGTGATCGTCGCCGGTGAGACCGGCTCCGGCAAGACCACCCAGATCCCCAAGATCTGCCTCGAACTCGGCCGCGGCGTCCGCGGCATGATCGGCCACACGCAGCCCCGCCGCATCGCCGCCCGTACGGTGGCCGAACGCGTCGCGGAAGAGCTGGACACCCCGCTGGGCGAGGCCGTCGGCTGGAAGGTCCGCTTCACCGACCAGGTCAACCCGGACGGCACCTTCCTCAAGCTCATGACGGACGGCATCCTGCTCGCCGAGATCCAGACCGACCGCGAGCTGCGCGCCTACGACACGATCATCATCGACGAGGCCCACGAGCGGTCCCTGAACATCGACTTCCTGCTGGGCTACCTCGCCCAGCTGCTCCCCAAGCGCCCGGACCTCAAGGTCGTCATCACCTCCGCGACCATCGACCCCGAACGCTTCTCCCGGCACTTCGGCGACGCCCCGATCGTCGAGGTCAGCGGCCGCACCTACCCCGTGGAGGTCCGCTACCGCCCGCTCCTGGAGGAGGAGGGCGACGACGCGGACCGCGACCAGATCACCGCGATCACCGACGCCGTGGAGGAGCTGCAGGCCGAGGGCAAGGGCGACATCCTCGTCTTCCTCTCCGGCGAGCGCGAGATCCGCGACACGGCGGACGCGCTCACGAAGAAGAACTACCGCTTCACCGAGGTCCTCCCTCTCTACGCCCGCCTCTCGCACGCCGAGCAGCACCGCGTCTTCCAGGCCCACACCGGTCGCAGGATCGTGCTGGCGACGAACGTCGCGGAGACCTCGCTCACCGTGCCGGGCATCAAGTTCGTCATCGACCCGGGCACCGCCCGCATCTCCCGCTACAGCCACCGCACCAAGGTCCAGCGTCTCCCGATCGAACCCGTCTCGCAGGCCAGCGCCAACCAGCGCAAGGGCCGCTGCGGCCGTACGTCCGACGGCATCTGCATCCGTCTGTACTCCGAGGACGACTTCGTCTCCCGCCCGGAGTTCACGGACGCGGAGATCCTCCGTACGAACCTGGCGAGCGTCATCCTCCAGATGACCGCGGCCGGCCTCGGCGACATCGAGAAGTTCCCCTTCATCGACCCGCCGGACCACCGCAACATCCGCGACGGCGTCCAGCTCCTCCAGGAGCTGAACGCGCTGGACCCGACGGAGAAGGACGTACGCAAGCGGCTCACGGACACCGGCCGCAAGCTCGCCCAGCTCCCCGTCGACCCCCGGCTGGCCCGGATGGTGCTGGAGGCCGACAAGAACGGCTGCGCGCGTGAGGTGATGGTCATCGCCGCGGCGCTGTCCATCCAGGACCCGCGCGAGCGCCCCTCCGACAAGCAGACGCAGGCCGACCAGCAGCACGCCCGCTTCAGGGACGAGACCAGCGACTTCCTCGCGTTCCTGAACCTGTGGCGGTACGTCCGCGAGCAGCAGAAGGAGCGGGGCTCCTCCGCCTTCCGCCGCATGTGCAAGCAGGAGTTCCTGAACTTCCTGCGCATCCGCGAGTGGCAGGACATCTACAGCCAGCTGCGCACGGTGGCCAAGCAGATGGGCATCCACCCGAGCGAGGACGACGCGCCCGCCCAGAGCGTCCATGTCTCGCTCCTGGCCGGCCTGCTCTCCCACGTCGGCATGAAGGACGTGAAGGAGACCGGCGGCGAGAGCGGGCGCGGCACCGGCAAGAACGAGTACCTGGGCGCCCGCAGCGCCAAGTTCGCGATCTTCCCCGGTTCGGCGCTCTTCAAGAAGCCCCCGCGCTTCGTGATGTCGGCGGAGCTGGTGGAGACCTCCCGCCTCTGGGCGCGGGTCAACGCGAAGATCGAGCCCGAGTGGGTCGAACCGCTGGCCGGACACCTCCTCAAGCGGACGTACAGCGAACCGCACTGGGAGAAGGACCAGGCGGCCGTGATGGCGTACGAGAAGGTGACGCTCTACGGCGTGCCGATCGTCGCCCAGCGGAAGGTCAACTACGGGCGGATCGACCCCGAGACGTCCCGCGAACTCTTCCTCCGCAACGCCCTCGTGGAGGGCGACTGGCGCACGCACCACAAGTTCTTCGCCGACAACCGCCGGCTGCTGACCGAGGTGGAGGAGCTGGAGCACCGCGCCCGGCGCCGGGACATCCTGGTCGACGACGAGACGCTCTTCGACTTCTACGACCAGCGGGTGCCGGAACACGTCGTGTCCGGGGCGCACTTCGACTCCTGGTGGAAGCACAAGCGCCACGACGAGCCCGAGCTGCTCGACTTCGAGCGTTCGATGCTCATCAACGAGAAGGCGGGGGCCGTCACCAAGGACGACTACCCCGACTCGTGGCGTCAGGGGCGTCTCACGTTCCGCGTGACGTACCAGTTCGAGCCGGGCGCGGACGCGGACGGTGTGACGGTCCACATCCCGCTGCACGTCCTGAACCAGGTGACGGACGAGGGCTTCGACTGGCAGATCCCGGGTCTGCGGGAGGACGTCGTGACGGAACTGATCCGCTCCCTCCCCAAGCCCATCCGCCGCCACTACGTGCCGGCCCCGAACGTCGCGCGAGCCTTCCTCGACCGTGCGGTCCCCCTCCAGGAGCCGCTGACGACGACGATGGCCCGCGAGCTGAAGCGGATGGTCGGTGTCACGCTCACCGCCGACGACTTCGACTGGTCCCGGGTCCCCGACCACCTGAAGATCACTTTCCGGATCGTCGACGAGCGGCGCCGCAACCTCGCCGAGGACAAGGACCTCCAGGCGCTGCGGCTCCAGCTGAAGCCGAAGGCCCGCCAGGCGATCTCGCAGGCCGCGGCGGCGACGGCGGAGCGCGAGGGCGGCGAGTCCCTGGAGCGCACGGGCCTCACGGACTGGACGATCGGCTCGCTGGCGCGCGTCTTCGAGACGCGCCGGGCGGGTCAGCCGGTCAAGGCCTACCCGGCCCTGGTGGACGACGGCGACACGGTCTCCGTACGCCTCTTCGACACCGAGGCCGAGCAGGCGCAGGCCATGTGGAGGGGCACCCGGCGGCTGATCCTGCGGAACATCCCGGTGAACCCGGGCAAGTTCGCCTCGGACAAGCTGACGAACGCCCAGAAGCTCGCCCTGTCCGCCAATCCGCACGGCACCGTGCAGGCCCTCTTCGACGACTGCGCGACGGCGGCGGCGGACAAGCTGATCGGCGACTTCGGGGGCCCGGCGTGGGACGAGGAGTCGTACCGCAAGCTGTACGACCGGGTGCGCGCCGAGATCGTCGACACGACGGTGCGTACGGTCGGACAGGTGCAGCAGGTGCTGGCCGCCTGGCAGGCCTGTGAGCGCCGCCTGAAGGACGCCAGGAGCCCCGTGCTGCTGGCGAACCTCACGGACGTACGCAACCAGCTCGACGCCCTCGTGAAGCCCGGCTTCGTGACGGCGACCGGTCTGCGGCGGCTGGCCGACCTCATGCGCTACCTGGTGGCCGCGGACCGCCGGCTGCAGCAGATGCCGACCAGCGTCCAACGGGACACCACCCGGATGGCGAAGGTCCACGAGATGCAGGACGAGTACGCCTGGCTCCTGGAGCAGATGCCGCAGGGCCGTCCGGTACCGCAGCAGGTCCTGGACATCCGCTGGATGCTCGAGGAGCTCCGGGTCAGCTATTTCGCCCACGCGCTCGGTACGGCGTACCCCGTCTCCGACAAGCGCATCGTGAAGGCGATCGACGCCGTGGCACCGTAACGACGCCCGTACGGTGGGTGAGTTCGACCCTGAGCTCACCCTCCTGTACAGTCTGTTCTCGCAGCACAGCGCACGAAAGTGACTGCGAAATCTGGTCCTGTGGAGCAGCTTGGAGTGCTCGCCACCCTGTCAAGGTGGAGGCCGCGGGTTCAAATCCCGTCAGGACCGCAGTAGATACGAGAGCCCGGGTCTTCGGACCCGGGCTCTCGTGCGTCCGACATCCTCACGCGCCCGGCACGGGACGCGTACCCGGCACTCCCGCCCTCTCGCGCGTCCCGCTCCGCCCCCGCCCCCGGGCTCCCGCGTCTTGACGACGCCACATTCCCCGGGTACCCCAGAAACCAGAGCTCTCGACCCTCTGGAGGTGGCCCATGGCGGCATCGGCCCGGCACGAGACGCGTGCCCTGCTCCGCGCCCACCTGGCGGCCGCTTCCGGGTACCGCCATCTGACGCGGCACTGCCCGATCTGCCACCAACTCCTGAGGCTGGCCATGGAACCCGCTCCGCACGGCGAGGAGGACGAGACGGCGGCCGAGGACGAGAGTCCTTCCAAGGCGTGAGCCGGCGCGCCGGGAATACACCTCGCTCCGAACTCCTTTAGCGCAGGGGGGTCGTGAGCGACAAGGACTCTGGCATGTGACGGGTGTCACCGCATAAGTTTTCAGAACAGCGAAACTTACACCCCACCTACAACTAGTCAATTTAATATGTGCCATTGCACCACCTGTCGAGGACTCCCACAGGAGATCCGACAGCCCTCCCCAGACTCCCACAAGGCCGCTCACAGACCCTCCGCGCCGCCCACTCCCGCGACCGCCCGGCGCACGGGCGAAGCGTCAAAGGGGCGCGCCCGAGGCCTCGGTGGAGCGCGGGCGGAGCGGCGTCAGGGCTCCGCAGGGCCCGGCAGGGCACAAAAAAATCGCGCTGGACCCGGCGGAGTCCAGCGCGATCGACGACGCACCCTTGTCATAAGTGGAACTGGGTCGGGCGTGAGCCCTGTTGGGGCAGGACCCGCATCGCTTGAAGCTGTGGTTCAGACGTTCCGGCGGGTTGGGGGAGCTGCCGGATTGTCCGTTTATGTAGTTGTTCAGGCCTCGCTGCGCTGCTGCGGGATGCCCGCGAGCAGTGCACGGACCTCCGCTTCGCGGTAGCGGCGGTGCCCGCCGAGCGTGCGGATGGACGTGAGCTTGCCGGCCTTCGCCCACCGTGTGACCGTCTTGGGGTCGACGCGGAACATGGTGGCGACCTCAGCGGGGGTCAGCAGCGGCTCGGCATCAGGGGTGCGAGCGGTCATGAGCGGCCTCCTCGGGAGAACCGAACCTTCTCGGTTCTTTCCTCTAAATTCTGCACCTTGACCCGCGTTGCCCGAAATGGCGGACGCGAGTCGAGTCGGTTATAGGACGAACGGCTTGTCCTCGGCACTACAACTACACCATCCGTCCAGCCGCGTCGGCCAAACCGATGGAATTGCCCTCCCAGGTGTTCATCAGCGACGGAAGCCGATGGACCATGCCATAGCGGACAGTCACGACACTGTGACGATCAGTCACAGGACGATCAGGAGTCACCAGACCCCCCATAGCGTGCAATGCGGAGATTCCACCCAAACACGGGTAGAAGGAGCCCTCCCCGGACTCCTTGTCCTATTTTGGCACGGGGAGGGGTAAGCGACGCAAGAGCCAGGTAAGTGCCATCCGTCACGCTTGACGCACCGTTGACGCAAAAGACCGGATCGGGACCTACGTCCCGTAGTCGTGACCTACGTCCTACAGTGGCACCTCTTCGGCGTGCGAGGACCATACGTCAGTTCGGTTGCTGTCGCCTGAGATACGCGTCACATGTCCCGGACCTGACCACGGGACGCACCCGCCCCGCCCGCCCTCGCCCATCCCCCGTGACACGCCCGTCCCACGTGAACCACCCGCTCCACCCGGCGGACCTCAGTTCGAGGACTGCCGGTCCCTGACCGAGCGCCAGCGCTCCACGAGCCGCCCGTACGCCTCGCCCGCCGCGGCCCCGTCCCCGTCGCGCAGCGCCTCGATGCCCTCGGCGACGTCCGCCGCCGAGTGATCGTCCTCGAGGTGCCCGGCCGGCAGGGCGTGCACCAGCCCGCCGTAGTCCAGCTCGACCAGCGAGCGCGGGTGGAACTCCTCCAGCCAGCGCCCCACGTCCACCAGGCCGTCGATGAGCGGCCCTTCGTCGAGGGTGTCCCGGAGCGTCTTCAGCGCCCGCGCGGTCCGCCGGCGCGCCTGCACCATCGGCGTCCGGTACCGCAGCACCGGCGCCGCTCCGTCGCCGCCCGCCCCCTTCTCGTACTCCCGCTCCTCGTCGGAGACGAGCACGAACCAGTTCAGCGGCACCTGCCAGGTCGAGCTGCGGATCCAGGGGCGGGCGTCGGGGTTGCGGGCCAGCCAGCGCTCGTAGTCCAGGGCGGCCTGGCGGCGGACGAGCGGGGGCAGCACCGCGTCCAGGACCGGCACCGGCAGTTCCTCGCCCAGTTCGCCCAGCGCCTGCCAGCCCCGCAGCCGGGTGCGCCAGGGGCAGACGCAGAGCACCCCGTCGACGTCCAGCACGAACGCGTCGGCGCTCTCCTGCACCGGCACGGGGATCGGCGGCGTCGGAAGCAAATCGGCCAGGGAGCGGCGCAGTTCGTCCTGGTACGACGGACGCTCCGCGCGCCGGGCGTAGCGCGCCCAGTGGCCGCGCTCCGGCTCCGCGAAGGCGGCCAGCGGTTCGTAGACGCGCAGATACGACGCGTACGGGACGACCACCGAGGACACCTTGGGCACCTCTGCTCCCTCCCCATCGGGCCGAACACGAAACCCGGACGGGAACGTGTTCAGCCGGCACACGAGCGACCGGGAAAACACTGCAAATCGTCCCACGGCCGTGCGGAAACGTACTCCGGGAGAAGGTGATCCTGAACACTGCGCGGATGGTGACCGGGCGCAGGCTCTACCCTCGTGCCCACGGGAGCCCGCCATCCGCACGGGCACCGTCGTCAACCGCCGCTACTTACCTGGGAGTCACCACAGTGACCGACGTAACCGACGGCGTCCTGCACACCCTGTTCCACTCGGACCAGGGGGGTCATGAGCAAGTCGTGCTGTGCCAGGACCGGGCCAGCGGCCTCAAGGCCGTCATCGCCATCCACTCCACCGCTCTGGGCCCCGCCCTCGGCGGGACGCGTTTCTACCCGTACGCGAGCGAGGAGGAGGCCGTCGCCGACGCGCTGAACCTCTCGCGCGGGATGTCGTACAAGAACGCCATGGCCGGTCTCGACCACGGTGGCGGCAAGGCCGTCATCATCGGCGACCCCGAGCAGATCAAGAGCGAGGAGCTGCTGCTGGCCTACGGCCGGTTCGTGGCCTCGCTCGGCGGCCGTTACGTCACGGCCTGCGACGTCGGCACCTACGTCGCCGACATGGACGTCGTGGCCCGGGAGTCCCGCTGGACGACCGGCCGTTCGCCGGAGAACGGCGGCGCGGGCGACTCGTCGGTCCTGACCGCCTACGGGGTCTTCCAGGGCATGCGGGCGAGCGCCCAGCACCTGTGGGGCGACCCGACGCTGCGGGGGCGCAGGGTGGGCGTCGCGGGCGTCGGCAAGGTGGGCCACCACCTCGTGGACCATCTGCGCCAGGACGGCGCCGAGGTCGTCATCACCGACGTGCGGGCGGACTCCGTGCGGCGGATCCTGGACAAGCACCCGGCCGGGGTCACCGCCGTCGCCGACACCGAGGCGCTGATCCGTGTGGAGGGGCTGGACATCTACGCCCCCTGCGCGCTCGGCGGGGCACTGAACGACGCCTCCGTGCCGGTCCTCACGGCGAGGATCGTGTGCGGCGCCGCCAACAACCAGCTCGCGCACCCGGGCGTCGAGAAGGACCTCGCCGACCGCGGGATCCTGTACGCGCCCGACTACGTCGTGAACGCGGGCGGGGTCATCCAGGTCGCCGACGAGCTCCACGGTTTCGACTTCGACCGGTGCAGGGCGAAGGCCTCGAAGATCTTCGACACCACGCTGGCCATATTCGCACGTGCGAAGGAGGACGGGATTCCGCCGGCCGCCGCGGCCGACCGGATCGCCGAGCAGCGGATGGCGGAGGCGCGTCGCCGCGGCTGACGGAAGCGGCCATTCGGAACCCCTCGTTCCGGCTCGTTTCATGCTTGTCAGGGACCCGCCGAAGGAAGACTTGGAGAGAACTCTCACTCCTGTCGGCGGGTCGTAGGCCAAGAAGAGGTTAAAATCGCGGTTGACCAGCGGGGACAGGGCACCTCGCGGGTTCTGGGCGTAGGCGCGTCCTGCGGGCGACGTACCGTATGGGCGCGGGCTCAGGTACCGTGGAACCCCTACGGACCGGTCTCTCCACGGAGAGCCCGTTCCAGATCATGAACGCGTGTCAAGACTCTGGGGCCACCGAGCCCCGTATCCGAGGGGGTCGAGCCATGGGGCGCGGCCGGGCAAAGGCCAAGCAGACGAAGGTCGCCCGCCAGCTGAAGTACAGCAGCGGCGGGACTGACCTCTCGCGCCTGGCCAATGAGCTGGGCGCTTCGACTTCGAGCCAGCCGCCGAATGGCGAGCCGTTCGAGGACGACGACGAGGAAGACGACCCGTACGCCCAGTACGCGGATCTCTACAACGACGACGATGAGGACGAGGACGACCAATCCGGTCCCCAGTCCCAACGTCGCGGCGCTTGACGCAACAGCGTCCCTCGCGGTTTCCGCGATCTTTCGTAGCAGATTCCTGTTGGCGGACTTCTGCCGACAGATCTTCGCCGGCGGTTCTCCGTCGGCGGGTTCTGTCGGCAGAATTCTCATGACAACCAGAATTCTCAGGACAACCGCACTCCACCCGGTCCGGGGCGTCAGCGCCGGACCGGGTTCTGTGCTGCCCCGGGGCCATCAGCTCGCGTAGTCGCCGATCAGGGCCGCGCCCGTGGTGTGCTCGCCGCGCTCGGTGATCTCACCGGCGATCCAGGCGTCCACACCGCGGTCCCCGAGGGTGGCGAGCGCCGCGTCCGCCGATTCCTCCGGGACGATCGCGATCATGCCCACGCCCATGTTCAGCGTCTTCTCCAGCTCCAGCCGCTCGACCTGACCGGTCCGGCCGACCAGGTCGAAGACCGGGGCCGGGGTCCAGGTCTCGCGGTCGACGATCGCGTGCAAACCGTCCGGGACGACCCGGGCGAGGTTCGCCGCGAGCCCGCCGCCGGTGATGTGACTGAAGGCGTGCACCTCGGTGGTCCGGGTGAGCGCCAGACAGTCCAGCGAGTAGATCTTGGTGGGCTCCAGCAGCTCCTCGCCGAGCGTACGGCCGAACTCCTCGACGTGCTGGTCGAGGCTGAGGTTCGCCCGCTCGAAGAGGACGTGCCGGACGAGGGAGTACCCGTTCGAGTGAAGCCCGGAGGCCGCCATGGCGATCACCGCGTCACCCGTGCGGATACGATCCGCCCCGAGCAGCCGGTCCGCCTCGACGACGCCCGTGCCGGCGCCCGCGACGTCGAAGTCGTCCGGACCCAGCAGACCCGGGTGTTCGGCCGTCTCGCCGCCCACCAGGGCGCAGCCCGCGAGGACACAGCCCTCGGCGATGCCCTTCACGATGGCCGCGACACGCTCGGGGTGGACCTTGCCGACACAGATGTAGTCGGTCATGAAGAGCGGCTCGGCGCCGCACACCACGATGTCGTCCATGACCATCGCGACCAGGTCGTGACCGATGGAGTCGTACACGCCGAGCTGCCGGGCCAGGTCGACCTTGGTGCCCACGCCGTCCGTGGCGGAGGCGAGCAGCGGACGCTCGTACCGCTTGAGGGCGGAGGCGTCGAAGAGACCGGCGAAGCCGCCGATGCCGCCGAGAACCTCGGGGCGCCGCGTCTTCTTCACCCACTCCTTCATCAGCTCCACGGCGCGGTCGCCCGCTTCGATGTCGACGCCGGCGGCCGCGTAGGAAGCGCCGGAAGGGCTGCCCGTCGCCGGAGGTGACTGATCAGAGACAGAAGACATTGCCTGGGATCTTTCGGGTTGGTGAAACGGGGCTCTGCGGCACTTACGGGCGACGGATGGCGTCAGCCGCGGCCGTGGCTGCGGGACCCGCGGCCAGCTCGGTCTCCAGAAGCTGCTTGCCGAGCAGTTCGGGGTCGGGAAGCTCCATCGGGTACTCGCCGTCGAAGCAGGCCCGGCACAGGTTCGGCTTGTCGATGGTGGTGGCCTCGATCATGCCGTCGAGAGAGATGTACGAGAGGGAGTCGGCGCCGAGGGAGGTGCCGATCTCCTCGACGGTCATGCCGTTGGCGATCAGCTCGGCGCGGGTCGCGAAGTCGATGCCGAAGAAGCAGGGCCACTTCACGGGCGGCGAGGAGATCCGGATGTGGACCTCGGCCGCGCCGGCCTCGCGGAGCATGCGCACCAGCGCGCGCTGGGTGTTGCCGCGGACGATCGAGTCGTCGACGACGACCAGCCGCTTCCCCTTGATGACTTCCTTCAGGGGATTCAGTTTCAGGCGGATGCCCAGCTGCCGGATGGTCTGCGAGGGCTGGATGAAGGTCCGGCCGACGTACGCGTTCTTGACCAGCCCGGCGCCGAACGGGATTCCGCTGGCCTCCGCGTAACCGATCGCGGCGGGCGTCCCGGACTCCGGAGTCGCTATCACCAGATCAGCCTCCACAGGGGCTTCCTTGGCGAGCTTGCGGCCCATCTCGACACGGGACAGATACACGTTCCGGCCGGCGATGTCCGTGTCGGGCCGGGCCAGGTACACGTACTCGAAGATGCAGCCCTTGGGCTTCGCTTCTGCGAATCGCGAGGTGCGCAGGCCGTTCTCGTCGATGGCGACGAACTCGCCCGGCTCGATCTCGCGGACGTACGCGGCACCGCAGATGTCGAGGGCGGCGGACTCGGAGGCGACCACCCAGCCGCGCTCCAGCCGGCCGAGGACCAGCGGGCGGATGCCCTGCGGGTCGCGGGCCGCGTACAGGGTGTGCTCGTTCATGAAGACGAGGCTGAAGGCGCCCTTGACCTGCGGGAGGACCTTCGCGGAGGCCTCTTCCACGGTCAGCGGCTTGCCGTCGTCGTCGACCTGGGCCGCGAGGAGCGCGGTGAGCAGGTCGGTGTCGTTGGTGGCGGCCACCCGGGTGGTGCGGCCGTTCTGCTTGGGGAGGTCGGCGACCATCTCGGCGAGCTGCGCCGTGTTGACCAGGTTGCCGTTGTGGCCGAGCGCGATGGAGCCGTGCGCGGTGGCACGGAACGTCGGCTGGGCGTTCTCCCAGACGGAGGCGCCGGTGGTCGAGTAGCGGGCGTGACCGACCGCGATATGACCCTGGAGCGAACCGAGCGAGGTCTCGTCGAAGACCTGGGACACGAGGCCCATGTCCTTGAAGACGAGGATCTGGGAGCCGTTGCTGACCGCGATACCCGCGGATTCCTGGCCTCGATGCTGGAGGGCGTAGAGCCCGAAGTAAGTGAGCTTGGCGACCTCTTCACCCGGGGCCCAGACTCCGAAGACGCCGCAAGCGTCCTGGGGGCCTTTCTCGCCGGGGAGCAGATCATGATTGAGTCGACCGTCACCACGTGGCACGGTTCCGAGTGTAGGCGAGATCGACCACTGGTCCGAATTGGGGATACGGGGCCGCGGCGGCTCACTTGTCGGCGGACGCCGTCACGTGCGTGCCGTTTGTGCTGGTCAGAGCGATACTGCGGTGATCCAGCACGTAGTCGACCGTGCTGTCGAAGAGGCCCAGCAGAGCGCGCTCGGTGTCCATGAGTGAGGCGTCGCACACCATCCGGGTGGTCCTGGGGGCGCCGAGGGTGATATGTCCGTCGCGGACGGTGGCTCGCGCGGAGACGCTGTTGCAGCCGAGACGGCCGGAAAGTGCCCCCCGGCGCTGGTCCAGGACGAAGTACGCCGCGGCTCCCGCGGGCACGGGCCGGGCCACGTCGCCGACGCCGACGGACGTGATGGTCCACTTGGTGCCACGGAGCGGGATGTCCGCCTCCCTGGAGAGGCCGATCCGGTCGCCGTCGCGGGTGGTGAGGGTGAGTTTGTCGCCCTTGACCGCGGTGGTGAACGTGTCCTGGCCGAACACGCGGACCATGCTCCTCTCGAAGGCCATCGGGGTCTTCCCGCAGGCCATCTCGGTCATCCGGACGTCGCCGAAGTCGACGTGGTCGTCCTCGAGGGTGGCTCTCGAACCGAAGCCGTTGCAGCCGAGGTTCCCGCTGACGCGGCCGTCCCGGTCGATCCGCAGGTAGGCGCCGCCTGGCGAGCGGGTGGTCCTCCCGTCGACGGTGAGGCTGTCGACGTTCCAGTGGACGCCGGTGACGCCGGTGGCGTGCGCCGCGGTGACGGACGACGAGCCCGTCCCGGTGCCGCAGGCCACGGCGAGCGGAAGCAGGGTCAGCACGCTGAGGGTCAGTCGCTGCTTGTCCATGGCGATGGGACGGGACGGGTGGGGTGGTCGGTTCCCTCCGGCCGGGAGGGCGGCTCCGTCGCCGTCGCCCGCGGGCCCGCCGCGCGGCGGACGCGTCAGCCCATGAGCGGCAGGAGCGAGCCGAGATCCGCCCGCTCGCCGCTCGCGCCGACCTTGGCCTCGTCCAGCGCCGTCCGCCAGTCCACCCGTCCCGTCGCGAGCCGGAGCCAGGTCAGCGGGTCCGTCTCGACGACGTTCGGCGGCGTGCCCCGGGTGTGCCGGGGGCCCTCCACGCACTGCACGACGGCGTACGGCGGGATCCGCACCTCCGTCGACGCGCCGGGTGCCTTCACGGCGAGCGCGTCGGCCAGCAGCCGGGTGCAGGTGGCCAGGGCCTGGCGGTCGAAGGGGATGTCCGTCCCGGCGGCGCGGTTGAGGTCGTCGGTGTGCACGACGAGTTCCACCGTGCGGGTGACGAGGTAGTCGGCGAGGGTCATGGCGCCGGTGGGGGCCCCGGCCTCCGGGACGGCGCCGGGGGTCCGGCGGAGCGTGGCGAGCAGCCGGCCGTCGGGTGCGCCGGCCAGTCGCTCGGCGTACCGCTCCCCGGTGCGGGCGTAGAGCGCGTCGAGGTCGGGGTGGTCCGCGGCCAGGCGGCGCGTGCCGTCGGCGATGTCCCCCGCCCGCCCGGCGGTGGCGAACGGCCAGTCGAGCAGGGCGACTTCCCGGCTCGCGGGTTCCGGCAGGTCGAGGTTGCGGCTGACGTTCTCCAGGGCCGTCGTGAGGTGCGCGGCCAGTTCCCGCACACTCCAGTCCCCGAGGCCCGAGGCCCGCGCCAGCCGCTCCTCGTCGAGGCCGCGTACGCCTTCGCGTACGTGCGCGAACTGCGCGAGCACCGCCGCGCGCGTCTTGACGGGGTCGTAGGTGCGGGCGCGTTTCCTGGCCGGGGGCATGATCCCAGGTTAGGCGGTGGACGGGCACGGGCGCGGGACACCGGCGCGGGCGCGCGCGAAGGCCCCGCCCGGAATTCCCCTCCCCGGACGGGGCCTTGACGCTCGTACGTCCCGCGGTGCTACGCGAGGAGCGCCGGGATCGTCTCCTCGTGCGCCGTGCGCAGCTCCGTCAGCGGGAGCGTGAACTCGCCCTGCACCTCGACCACCGCGGTCGCGTCGGACTCGGTCCCGTCCACGACACCGATACGGGTGACGGGCAGGCCCCGCGCACCGCACATGTCGTTGAAGCGGAGCTCCTCCGAGCGCGGGACGGCGACGACCGCGCGGCCCGCCGACTCCGAGAAGAGGAAGGTGAAGGCGTCCAGACCGTCGGGCACGACCAGCCGCGCGCCCTTCCCGCCGAGCAGCGCCGATTCGACCACGGCCTGGATCAGGCCGCCGTCGGACAGGTCGTGGGCGGAGTCGATCATGCCGTCGCGGGAGGCGGAGATGAGGATCTCGCCGAGCAGCCGCTCGCGCTCCAGGTCGACCCGCGGAGGCAGGCCGCCGAGGTGGTCGTGGACGACCTGCGACCAGGCCGAACCGCCGAACTCCTCATGAGTGTCGCCGAGCAGGTAGAGGAGCTGTCCCTCTTCCTGGAAGGCGACGGGCGTGCGGCGGGCGACGTCGTCGATGACGCCCAGCACGGCCACGACGGGGGTCGGGTGGATGGCGGCCTCGCCCGTCTGGTTGTAGAGCGAGACGTTGCCGCCGGTCACCGGGGTGCCCAGCTGCAGGCAGCCGTCGGCGAGACCGCGGACGGTCTCGGCGAACTGCCACATGACGGCCGGGTCCTCGGGCGAGCCGAAGTTCAGGCAGTCGGAGACGGCGAGCGGCTTGGCGCCGGTCGTCGCGACGTTGCGGTAGGCCTCGGCGAGCGCGAGCTGCGCACCCGTGTACGGGTCGAGCTTCGCGTACCGGCCGTTGCCGTCCGTGGCGATGGCGACGCCGAGTCCGGTCTCCTCGTCGACGCGGATCATGCCCGAGTCCTCGGGCTGCGCCAGCACCGTGTTGCCCTGTACGAAGTGGTCGTACTGGGAGGTGATCCAGGACTTGGAGGCCTGGTTGGGAGAGCTCACCAGCCTGAGGACCTGGTCCCGCAGCTCCTCGCCGGTCGCCGGACGCGGCAGCTTGTTCGCGTCGTCGGCCTGGAGGGCGTCCTGCCACTCGGGGCGGGCGTAGGGGCGCTCGTAGACCGGGCCGTCGTGCGCGACCGTGCGTGGGTCGACGTCGACGATCTTGCCGCCGTGCCAGTAGATCTCCAGCCGGTCGCCGTCGGTGACCTCACCGATGACGGTGGCGATGACGTCCCACTTGTCGCAGATCTCCAGGAACCGGGCGACCTTCTCCGGCTCGACGACCGCGCACATGCGCTCCTGCGACTCGCTCATGAGAATTTCCTCGGGAGAGAGCGTCGAGTCCCGCAGGGGTACGTCGTCCAGCGTCACGAGCATGCCGCCGGAGCCGTTGGACGCCAGCTCGCTGGTGGCGCAGGACAGTCCGGCCGCGCCGAGGTCCTGGATGCCGACGACCAGCTTCTCGGCGAAGGCCTCCAGGGTGCACTCGATGAGGAGCTTCTCCTGGAAGGGGTCGCCGACCTGGACGGCGGGACGCTTCGACGGCTTGGCGTCGTCGAAGGTCTCGGAGGCCAGGATGGAGGCGCCGCCGATGCCGTCGCCGCCGGTGCGGGCCCCGTAGAGGATGACCTTGTTGCCCGCGCCGGACGCCTTCGCGAGGTGGATGTCCTCGTGCCGCATGACGCCGATGGCACCGGCGTTGACGAGCGGGTTGCCCTGGTAGCAGGAGTCGAAGACGACCTCGCCGCCGATGTTGGGCAGTCCCAGGCAGTTGCCGTAGCCGCCGATGCCGGCGACGACGCCCGGCAGGACGCGCTTGGTGTCGGGGTGGTCGGCCGCGCCGAACCGCAGCGGGTCGACGACGGCGACCGGCCGGGCGCCCATCGCGATGATGTCGCGCACGATGCCGCCGACGCCGGTGGCCGCGCCCTGGTAGGGCTCGACGTACGACGGGTGGTTGTGCGACTCGACCTTGAAGGTGACGGCGTAGCCCTGGCCGACGTCGACGACACCGGCGTTCTCGCCGATGCCCACGAGGAGCGCGTCGGACTGCGGGGCCTTCTCGCCGAACTGGCGCAGGTGCACCTTCGACGACTTGTACGAGCAGTGCTCGGACCACATCACGGAGTACATGGCGAGCTCGGCGCCGGTCGGGCGGCGGCCGAGGATCTCGACGACCCGCTCGTACTCGTCCTTCTTCAGGCCCAGTTCGGCCCACGGCAGGTCGACGTCGGGGGTCGCGGCCGCGTTCTCGACCGTGTCCAGAGGAGTGCGGCTCATGCGCTGACCAGCTTCTTGAGGATCGAGGTGAAGAAGGGGAGGCCGTCGGTGCGGCCGGAGCCGACGAGGGGCTCGACGGCGTGCTCCGGGTGCGGCATCAGACCGACGACGTTGCCCGCCTCGTTCGTGATGCCGGCGATGTCGCGCAGCGAGCCGTTCGGGTTGACGTCCACGTAGCGGAACGCGACCCGGCCCTCCGCCTCCAGCATGTCGAGCGTGTGCTCGTCGGCGACGTACCGGCCGTCCATGTTCTTCAGCGGGATGTGGATCTCCTGGCCCGACGCGTAGTCGGCCGTCCAGGAGGTCTCCGCGTTCTCCACCCGCAGCTTCTGGTCGCGGCAGATGAAGTGGAGGTGGTTGTTGCCGAGCATCGCGCCGGGGAGGAGATGCGCCTCGGTGAGGACCTGGAAGCCGTTGCAGATGCCGAGAACCGGCATTCCGGCCTTCGCCTGCCCGATCACGGTCTCCATCACGGGCGAGAAGCGCGAGATGGCGCCGGCCCGCAGATAGTCGCCGTACGAGAAACCGCCGGGCAGCACCACGGCGTCGACCTGCTTGAGGTCCTTGTCCTTGTGCCAGAGGGCGACGGGTTCGGCGCCCGCGAGCCGGATGGCGCGCTGGGTGTCACGGTCGTCGAGGCTGCCCGGAAAAGTGACGACTCCAATACGAGCGGTCACTTTCCTGCCTCCACCTTCTCGTCCTCCACCTTCACGGTGAAGTCCTCGATCACGGTGTTGGCGAGGAAGGATTCCGCCAGTTCGTGGATGCGGGCGAGCGCGGCGTCGTCGACCGGTCCGTCCACTTCCAGTTCGAATCGCTTTCCCTGACGTACGTCGGAGACGCCTTCGAAACCGAGACGCGGCAGTGCACGCTGCACCGCCTGGCCCTGGGGGTCGAGGATCTCCGGCTTGAGCATGACGTCGACTACGACGCGTGCCACTGGCACTCCCGGTGTGTGGTGCTGAGCAGGTCCCTTCAGACTACCCGTACAAAATTTCTACCCGCGTAGATTCGTAGAATCCTACGTGAGCCCGATCACGATCCCGCATCGACGCGGGGGCCTGCACGGAAAATCCTGGGAAAAACCGCAGAAGAGCGCGGGGACCCCATTGCCTCCTGACACGCGGAAGGATTTAGTCGGGCTTCACAATGCAATGCCCGGCACTGTACAAAGGAATTGGCAATAGCCGATACTTTGCCCAATAACAGCCGGACAGTCGGCATCTCCCCGACAACTCCGTGGCGTCCGCGCACGTCATGGGGTGTGATCGCAGAGGTGCCGCGCGAAGGGACCGATATTCGTGGCGCAGCGTGTCGTGGTCACTCTCTTTGACGACATCGACGGCTCGGAAGCGGCGGAAACGATCGCCTTCGGACTCGACGGCAAGTCGTACGAGATCGACCTCAATCCAACCAATGCCAAGAAACTGCGTAAGGCCCTCGCCCGCTACGTCGAGGCCGGCCGCAAGCAGTCGAAGTCCGGGAAGGCCTACACGCACACCGCGTTGACGCCCGACCCGGCCGCCGTCCGCGCCTGGGCCCGCTCCAACAAGCTGGACGTACCGCCGCGCGGCCGCATCCCGAAGAAGGTCTACGAGGCGTTCGCCGAAGCGCACTGAGGCCCGCGCTCTCCTCCACACCGGGCGCCCCCACCGCCGGGGGCGCCCGCGAGGGCCCGTCAGCGGGCCTTGGCGGCAACCGACTTGCGCAGACCCCCAGGAGATCAGCTAGAGTCTGGAACACGCCGAGGGGCAAGGCCGAAAGGCCCGAACCCCGAGGAGTCACGCGGGTGTAGTTCAGTAGCAGAACATCCCCCTTCCAGGGGGAAGGCGCAGTGTGCAATTCCTGTCACCCGCTCTGCAGCCCTTACCGATCAGGTAGGGTGGTGCTGGCACCGATCGGTGAAAGCCGGTCGGGGGCAAATGCGGACGTAGCTCAGTTGGTAGAGCGCAACCTTGCCAAGGTTGAGGTCGCCAGTTCGAACCTGGTCGTCCGCTCCAGCAAGCAAAGACCCCGGTCAGTCGACCGGGGTCTTTCTCGTATGCCCGTCACGCTCGTATCCCCGGCACACTCGCCTGTCCACCATGCCCGTGGCCCGTCGCACCGCTGACGCACGTGCCGAAAGCGTGTGCCGAAGTCGCGTGTCCCATGCGTGTGTCCAGGGCGTGTGTCCCACGCTTGTGCCGAAGGCGTGTGCCGGTGGATCCCGGCGAGAAGGAACAGCGAGAAGGCACCGGCACGCGGGCTTCTGACATTTGTCATGCGGAGTGATGACACCGCGCACTGCTCCCGCGTCCGGTCCGCGGGGACGCTGATCTCATGAACACGAACGAGCACGATGACGTGATTGAGGTCACCGATCTGCGGCGCGTGTACGGGGGAGATTTCGAAGCCGTGCGCGGGGTCACCTTCGCCGTGGGCCGCGGTGAGCTCTTCGCCCTGCTGGGAACGAACGGCGCAGGCAAGACCTCCACGGTCGAACTGCTCGAAGGCCTCGCCCCGCCCGCCGGCGGACGCGTCCGGGTCCTCGGGCACGATCCCTACGAGGAGCGCGCCGCCGTCCGGCCCCGGATCGGCGTGATGCTGCAGGAGGGTGGCTTCCCCTCCGAACTGACGGTCGCGGAGACCGTACGGATGTGGGCGGGCTGCACGAGCGGAGCACGGCCCACGGCCGAGGCACTCGACCTGGTGGGGCTCACGCGGCGTTCCCGTGTACGGGTGAAACAGCTGTCCGGAGGCGAGAAGCGGCGCCTGGACCTGGCGCTCGCCCTCCTCGGCCGCCCCGAGGTCCTCTTCCTCGACGAGCCGACGACCGGGCTGGACGCCGAAGGGCGCCGGGAGACCTGGGAGTTGGTGCGGGAACTGCGCGACACCGGCACGACCGTACTGCTGACCACGCACTACCTCGAGGAGGCGGAGCAGCTCGCCGACCGGCTCGCGGTCCTCCACGAGGGGCACATCGCGGCCTCCGGCACCCTCGCCGAGGTGACCGCGTCCCAGCCGTCCCGGATCTCCTTCGAACTGCCCGCCGGCTACTTCCCCGGGGACCTGCCGCCGCTCGCCCCGCTCGGCGTGACCGGCCACGAGACGACGGGCCGCACCGTCAGGCTGCGTACCGACGATCTCCAGCGGACCGCGACCGGACTGCTGCTGTGGGCCCGGGACGAACGGGTCGAACTGCGGGGACTCGACGTGCGGTCGGCCTCGCTGGAGGAGGCGTTCCTGCGGATCGCGCGGGACGCCGCCGGTACCGATCGAGGCTCGGGGGCCGGTTCCGGTGACCGTGCCACGGCGGCGACGACGGAGAAGGAGGCCGTGGCATGAGCGCGGCGACCGTGACCGGCCCCCGTACGGGCACCACCACGGCTGCGGGACGGATGGCGGCGCTGGCGCGCGCCGAACTGACCCTCCTGAGCCGTACGAAGGCGACACTCGCCGCCGCCGTGTTCGTGCCGCTGGCCCTGCCGTTCAGCCTGCGCTCGACCGTCGGCCAGATGGATCTGAAGGGCACCGGGCTCTCGGCCGGCTCGGTCGTCCTGCCGTCCTCCGTCGGGTTCTCCCTCCTCTTCGCGGTCTACAGCTCGCTGGTGAGTGTGTACGCGGCCCGCCGCGAGGAGCTCGTCCTCAAGCGGCTGCGCACCGGGGAGCTGCGGGACGCGGAGATCCTCGCGGGCGCGGCCCTGCCCTCGGTCGCGATCGGTCTCGTACAGTGCCTGGCCCTGACCGTCGCGTGTACCGCCCTGCTGGACGTCGGGGCACCCGCGGCCCCCCATCTCGCCGTCCTCGGGCTGCTTCTGGGCCTGGCCATGTGGCCTCCGCTCGCGGCCGTCACCGCGAGCCTCAGCAGGAGTGTGGAAGGCGCCCAGGTGGCCGCCATGCCCCTGATGCTGCTGTCCCTGCTCGGTTCGGGCACCTTCTTCCCCCTCCAGACGATGCCCGGCGCGCTGGCCTCGGCCTGTGAACTGCTGCCCCTCACCCCGGTGATCACCCTGGTCCGCGGCGGCTGGACCGGCGGCCTGTCCGCGCACGACACCCTGGGAGCCGTCGGGACGGCGGTGGCCTGGATCGTCTTCGCGGTGTTTGCTGTACGGCGGTGGTTCCGCTGGGAGCCGCGGCGGTGACCACGGACTCGCGGAGGTCGGCATGAGCAGGCCGGGTGGCTGGTGGCTGGGCAAGAGCACGCCGGCGAAGGTCGAGACCTACACACGGTGGTCGTTCCACGTCTTCGCCCTGATCGAGATCACCTCGATCGGACTGCCCCTGTTCGCGAACGCGGCCGGCACCCTGTCCTGGTGGCTGTTCGCGCTGGTGTGCGGGCACTCCGTGCTCTGCGCGGTGACCGCGTCGAGGGCGCTGGACTGGGTACGCGGCACCCGCGACCGCCCGCGGCGGATGCTGACCGCGCTGGCGGCGGTCACCGCCCTGGTCGCCGTGGTGGCTCTCACCCTCTCGGGCACCCACTGGCGTCCGGCGACCGACGTCGAGGTGCGCCAGGGCGCCTCGATGTTCGTCGGCGTCATCGCCTTCGGCACCGGGACCCTCGCGCTCGGCACGCGGGACCGGCGCCGGATGACACATGTGGTGGCCGGGGCGACGGTGGGTGCCGGCGCGGCGTCGTTCCCGCTCGGCTTCCCCGGTCCCGCCGCGGTGATCATCGCCGGCACGGTCCTGCTCACCGCCGGATCCCTCGCCTTCACGGCCGCCTTCTCCGTCTGGCTGCTCAACGCCGTGTACGAACTCGACGCGGCCCGCGAGACCCGGGCCCGCCTCGCGGTCGCCGAGGAACGGCTGCGCTTCGGGCGCGATCTGCACGACGTGATGGGACGGAACCTCGCGGTGATCGCGCTGAAGAGCGAACTCGCCGTCCAGCTGGCCCGGCGCGGGCGGCCCGAGGCCGTGGACCAGATGACCGAGGTGCAGCGGATAGCCCGGGAGTCCCAGCGCGAGGTGCGCGAGGTCGTACGCGGCTACCGCGAGGCCGACCTCACCGTCGAACTCGCGGGCGCCCAGGGTGTGCTGACGGCCGCCGGCATCGCCTGCGAGGTGACCGGTTCCGCGCCGGGACTTCCCGCGCAGGTTCAGTCGGCGCTCGGCTGGGTCGTACGGGAGGCGACCACGAACGTGCTGCGGCACGGGGACGCGCGACGGTGCGGGGTCTCGCTGCGGGTGGCGGACGGGAAGGTCACCCTCACGGTGGAGAACGACGGGGTGCCGGACGCGGTCGCCGCCGGTCCCGAAGCGGGAGAAGGCACCGGACCGGGCGGGGGCACCGGACCGGGCGGGGGCACCGGGCTCGTGGGCCTGCGGGAGCGGCTGGCCGCGCTGGACGGGACCCTGCGGGCCGGACCGGCCGACGGCGGCACCTTCCGTCTGACGGCCGAGATCCCGATGCCGGAGCTGCCCGGGGCGCCTCCGTCGGAGGCGGATCCCTCGGAAGCGGATCCCTCGGAAGCGGATCCGTCCGAGCCTTATCCGTCGGCGGTGCCCGTGCCGCGTCGAGCGAACGAGGTCAGATCATGACGCACGTACCTTCCCCCTCACCCGTACCACCAGCACCACCCGCACCACCTGTCCGCCTGCTGCTCGCCGACGACGAACATCTGATCCGGGGAGCGCTCGCCGCGCTGCTGGCGCTGGAGGACGATCTCGTGGTGGTCGCCGAGGCGGCGACCGGGCCCGAGGCGCTGGCGATGGCACGAGCGCACGCTCCCGATGTCGCCGTGCTCGATCTCCAGATGCCAGGGGCCGACGGTGTGAGCGTGGCCACATCGCTGCGGGCCGAACTGCCCGGCTGCCGGGTGCTGATCGTGACGAGTCACGGGCGCCCCGGCCATCTGAAGCGGGCGCTCGCGGCCGGTGTACGCGGCTTTGTCCCGAAGACCGTCAGCGCGCGACGGCTCGCCGAGATCATCCGCACCGTGCACGCGGGAAACCGCTACGTTGACCCCGAGTTGGCCGCCGACGCGATCTCCGCCGGGGACTCTCCGCTGACCGCGCGGGAGGCCGAGGTGCTGGAGTTCGCCGCCGACGGGGCGCCCGTCGCGGAGATCGCGGAGCGGGCCGCGCTGTCACAGGGGACGGTACGGAACTATCTGTCGTCCGCCGTCTCCAAACTCGGGGCGGAGAACCGCCACGCGGCAGTGCGTCTCGCACGGGAGCGAGGTTGGGTATAGTTGCTCTCGCACCACAGCGCATGCGGACGTAGCTCAGTTGGTAGAGCGCAACCTTGCCAAGGTTGAGGTCGCCAGTTCGAACCTGGTCGTCCGCTCCAGCGAAGAAGAAGCCCCCGGCCTCAGGCCGGGGGCTTCTTCGTGTGCCCGCCGGCGCCCTCAGCTCCAGCTCGTGCCGGTCAGCCGCTCGAACGCCTCGATGTACTTGGCGCTGGTCGCCTCCACCACATGCGCCGGGAGCGCGGGCGGCGGCTGCTCGCTCGCGCGGTCCCAGCCCGACTCGGCGGACGTCAGCCAGTCGCGGACGAACTGCTTGTCGAAGGACGGCTGGGCACGGCCCGGCCCCCACGTGTCGGCCGGCCAGAAACGGGACGAGTCCGGGGTCAGCACCTCGTCGGCCAGGATGAGGGTCCCGTCCTCGTAGCCGAACTCGAACTTGGTGTCGGCGAGGATGATCCCGCGTTCACGCGCGATGTCGCGGGCGCGGCCGTAGACGGCGAGGGTCGTCCGGCGCAGCTGGGCCGCGGTCTCGGCGCCGACCTGGCGGGCGACCTCCTCGTAGGAGACGTTCTCGTCGTGCTCGCCGACCTCGGCCTTGGCGGCGGGGGTGAAGATCGGCGCGGGGAGTTCCGAGCCGTCGACGAGCCCCTCCGGGAGGGCGAGACCGCAGACCGTGCGGGAGGCGTCGTACTCCACGAGGCCGGAGCCGGTGAGGTAGCCGCGTGCGACGCACTCGACCGGGACCATCCGCAGCGACTTGCAGATCAGGGTGCGGCCGGCCCAGTCGGCGGGGGCACCGGGCGGGAGTTCGGTGCTCAGGACATGGTGAGGGACCAGGTCGGCGAGCTTGTCGAACCACCACAGGGAGAGCTGGGTGAGGACCCGGCCCTTGTCGGGGATCTCGGTGGGCAGCACCCAGTCGTAGGCGGAAAGACGGTCACTGGCGATCATCACGAGGTCGCCCGCCTCGTTCCGGTACAGGTCGCGCACCTTGCCGGTGTGCAGATGCACCAGACCCGGGACCTGGAGGGGCTCGGGCTTTTCGACGAATCCGGACACGGTTCCTCCCCGTATTTCTGTCCAAGTGGCTCGATTCTCCCGTATGCGGGGAGCGGGTCCGGCCACGGGGTGCCCGGACGGGGGCGGGGAGGTGCGGCACGGGGTGCGCGGCGGGTGCGCGCCGCGCCGCGTGCTCAGTCGCGTTTGCAGATGCGGTCGAGCAGGTTGGCCGTGGCCCGCTGGACACGGGTGTCGACGTGGCCCGGCCGGTCCAGGGCCGGGGACCAGGCGAACGTCCCGGATGCGAAGACCAGCGCGCCGGAGGGTGCCCGGTAGAGGGAGGTCTCCTGGTGGCGGACGGCGCCCTCGCTGTCCCGGTACGGGGAGTGGGCGAGGAGGATGCGGCCGTGGTGCTCCGGCAGCGGGGCGCGGGGGAAGTAGCGGTCGGCCTCGCCCGCGACCATGCCCTCGAGTTCGTCGCCCTCGTGCGCGCCGGTGGCGTCCCACAGCCAGTGGTCGGAGTTGCGCACGACCAGGGGGTGGGGGTCGGGGACCCTGCCCGCGTACTGGATGCCGATGAGCTGCTGCTCGGGCCGGTCGACCTCCCGCCACAGCGACGGCTTTCCGGGGCCCCTGCGCTTGCGGCAGGTCAGCAGGCGGTCCGCGACACCGGACGGTGAGGGACCCAACTCCACCTGCCAGTACATGGTGTTGGCGGAGAGGAAGACCAGCGAAGTGCCGTGCGCGCTGGCGAGTTCCGCGGTGCGGCGCATGGCCGGCGACCAGTACTCGTCGTGGCCCGGGAAGACCAGGCCGCGGTAACGGGTGGGGTCGACGCGGCCGGCGTGCAGGTCGCGGGCGTCGGCGTAGGCGAGGTCGTAGCCGTAGCGCTCGGCCCAGCGGATGAAGTCGTAGGCGTGGCCGACGTGCAGCGGGAGGCCCGCGCCGGCGTACGGGCGGTCGAAGGAGACCGTCGTCGCCGCGTCCGCCTCGCCGAGGAGCCGGCCGTTCTCGTCCCACGCGTGATAGAGGCTGGCGCCCGTACGGCCGTCCTCCGGGTAGAGGTTGTACGCCTGCCAGGTGACGTCCGGGAGCAGGAGCAGCAGGTCGGCGGGGTGGTTGTCGCGGACCGTGAAGGGGACGTGGGAGCGGTAGCCGTCGGCGGTGGTCAGTACGGCCACGTACGCGCCGATGTTCCAGTAGCTCGGGATCTGCAGGCGCCAGGACAGCCACCAGTGGTGGCAGGAAACGGTTCTGTCGGCGGTGAGCGGCGGGGGCTGGACGATCCCGGAGAGGCGGGGGCTGGTGGTGATCTTGCTGGCGCCGTCGCCTCCGTAGTGCCCGATGCGGTAGATGTCGACGCTGAATTCCTGGGGCGGGTCGACGGTGACATGGAAGTCGATGGCCTCGCCCGGGGCGGCCGCGCCGGTGGAGGCGAAGCCCTTGATCTGGCGGTGCACGTCGTCCGCGGAGCGGGGACCCCCGATCCTGGGCTGCGGGATGGCACCCTTCACCGGCTTCGAGGCGTCCCGCAGCAGGGTGGCGCCCGGAGCGTGGTCGATGTACCAGGGGACGACGTGCCCGGTGTCGTCGAAGTACTGCTCGTCGCCGCGGAGCCAGGGAACGGGTCCCTGACCGAAGGGGTCCGTCACGGCGTGCGCGAGAGCTCCCGACTCCCAGCGGCGGATCTGCTCCGATCCCATGCCTGTTCCCCTCCCTCGATGCCCCCGTCGGTTCTGTAAGTCCCTGTTCCGCGCGCGAGCCTCTGCCCTGCGCGCGATCGGTCCCAGCACATCACATTACGCACGCACTCCGTCACCGTTCGTCGCGAATTGACGTGAACGGAACGGGGGAATCCGGACCCGGGCGGAAGAATCCGGACCGGGGTGAGTGGGAAGGGTCCCACTCACCCGGTGCCGGGCCCGGTACTCGGCTCGGCACCGGCGCGTCGCCGTCGTGCTCAGACCAGCCGGACCGGCTTCTCCGGGCGGACCCCGAGGCGGCGGAGCCAGTCGCGCAGGGGGGCCGGGTCACCGTCCTCGACCAGGGTCAGGACGCGCGGGCCGAGATCCGCGGCACGCTCGCCGCCGACCAGGAGGGACGGTCCGTCGAGCCAGTCGAGCCCCGGCGCCGCGCCCGCGGTGTCCATCGCGGCGCAGCAGACCATCGCGGTGACGTGGTCGGCCAGCAGTTCGCGTCCGGTGCGTGGCGGCTGGAGCGGGAAGAGCGGCAGCATCCCGTCCTCCCAGAACGCCAGGTCGGGACCCGGCTGCTCCGCGCCGCCACTCGGTACGGAGACCGGCACCGAGGCCTCGTCGCGGGCCAGCTCCGCGCTGAGCCCGGCCGCGAGCGCCGCCGTCCGTTCGCTCCCGAGGCCGAGACCGCCGTCGTCCTCGTCGGCGCCCATCCGCTCGTACGCTCCGCACCGCTTGGTGACGAAGGGGACGGAATCCGGCTCCGGGGCCGTCCCGGAGGCGGCGCGTGTACCGGCGCCGGTGTCGGTGTCGCCGCCGGTGCCAGTGCCGTCGCCGGTGCCAGTGACTGCGTCTGCGTCTGCGCCGGTGGCGGCCTCGGCCGGCGGCGCGGTCAGATGGTCCAGGACGCGCGCCAGTGTCGGGCCGCCACGGTCGGGCACGGTCGGGTCCGAGGAGTGACGGACGCCCAGCGCGTCCAGGACCCGGTGCAGGCGGGCCGCGTCAGCCCGCCAGGTCCGGTCGACGACCTCGTCCGGATACTCCTGCCAGTCCACCGGAGCCCAGTCGGGTCCGGTCTCCGCGGGCCCGCCGTGGAAGAGCCGGGCGGCGAGCAGCGAGGCCGCCTCGTCCACCGTGCCGGGCTCTTCGAGCAGGTCGCAGGCGGGGCGCTCGCCGAGGCGTGAGGTGAAGCCCTCGGCCAGCCGGTCGCGGCGGGAGAGCTCGGTGAGGGCCGCGACGACGCCCGCGTCCAGCCGGGACGGCCAGCGGCCCATCCGCCAGGCGGGCAGCGCGACGCGGTTCAGCAGCCGGTCCCAGCCCGCGTAGGCCAGGCCCACCTGTTCCTGGGCGACGATCCGCAGGCCGTAGTCCACGGCCTGTGCGCGCTCGGCCGCGGCGGCCGCCACTCCCCGCTCCATCTCGGCCGCGTGCCCCCGGCAGCTGCGCAGCAGCAGGCGGGTCACCCAGCCGACACCGGCCAGCACCGTGCGGACCACCGGGCCGTGGGCGGGCGCCGAGGTCACGGCCACGGCCGCGTCCAGCCCGCGTACGAAACGGCGGGCGGCGGCTATGTCGGGGTGCGCGGAGGGACCCGTACCGGCGACGACCGGGGCGAGGACCGCGCGCAGCTCGCCGACGCGCATCCACCACAGGAAGGGCGAGCCGATGACGAGGACGGGAGCGGCCGAGGTCCGGCGGACGTGCGCCGAGGACCCTCGTACACCCGCTATCTCGTCCCTGGCCTCGGTCGGCGGCGGGCCGTGCGCGGGGTGGGTGCGGTCCTCCAGCCAGCTGTCGCAGTCCGGGGTGAGCGCTATCGCGGAGGGGGGCGGGACGTCGAGGCGGTCGGCCAGGTCCCGGACCATGCGGTACAGGTCGGGGGCGGACTCCTCCGCGATCGCGACCGTGGGACTCACGGCGGGCCGGGCGCGGGCGACCACGAGGGCGATACCCGCGGCCGCGAGGAGGACGAAGCCGGCGAGAACCGTCACGACCCAGCGTGTGACGGGCCAGGGTCCGCCGGTGAGGTGGCCGGTCGAGCCGCCGACGAGCAGCACGACGGCGACAGCCGCGGGCAGCAGGGCTACGGCCAGCGCCCGGCTGCGGATCCGCAGCACGGCGAGAGCCCGGGAGCGCGCGGCCTGCGCGCCCACCTCCACACCCATACCGGTCACGACCGGAGGTCACCCCCTACTGTCCGCTCGTACGGGGCTGTTCGACAGCCCGCGCCGGCGGATGCCCTGGCTTTGCTCACTCCCCCACTGTGGCACCCGCCACCGACATCGCAATGCCGGTGGGCCAAGTGCCGGAATGCTTTCGCCGCACCCTAGTTGGGGCCTCGGTCCCCGTCAGGCGGTTGGGGCATCGCTCACTCGATGGAATGGCTTTGGGGAAAGGTGGATGACCGTGGGCAATGATCAGGCCCCGGATTCCGTACAGAATCCGGGGCCCGAGGGCAGGTCGTGGACCGGGTCCTACGCCGTCGTCGCCGCGGCCCCCGCCGAGGAGTCCGCCGCGGCCTTCGCGGCGATGTCCGTCCGGTGCTGGGAACCGTCGAGGCCGATACGGGCGACCGCCGTGTAAGCGCGGGCGCGCGCCTCGGTGAGGCCGGTGCCGGTCGCCGTGACGGACAGCACGCGGCCCCCGGCGCTCACGACCGCGTCACCGTCGTGCTTCGTCCCGGCGTGCAGGACGTACGCGTGCGGGGCGTCCTGGACCGCCACCTCGTCGAGCCCGGTGATGGGATCGCCGGTGCGCGGGGTGTCCGGGTAGTTGTGCGAGGCCACGACCACGGTGACCGCCGCGTCGTCACTCCAGCGCAGCGGCGGCAGGTCGATGAGGGTGCCCTCGGCGGCGGCGAGCAGGACGCCGGCCAGCGGGGTCTTCAGACGGGCGAGGACCACCTGTGTCTCGGGGTCGCCGAAGCGGGCGTTGAACTCGATCACCCGTACGCCGCGGCTGGTGATCGCCAGGCCCGCGTAGAGAAGCCCGGAGAACGGGGTGCCGCGGTGGCGCAGTTCGTCGACGGTCGGCTGGAGAACGGTCTCCATGACCTCCTCCACCAGCTTCGGGTCCGCCCACGGGAGGGGCGAGTACGCGCCCATGCCGCCGGTGTTCGGGCCCTGGTCGCCGTCGAGCGCGCGCTTGAAGTCCTGGGCGGGCTGCAGCGGGACGACCGTCACGCCGTCGGTGATCGCGAAGAGGGAGACCTCGGGGCCGTCGAGGAACTCCTCGATGACGACGCGTTCGCAGGCGTTGGCGTGCTCCCGGGCCTTCGCGAGGTCGTCGGTCACGACGACGCCCTTGCCGGCCGCGAGGCCGTCGTCCTTCACCACGTAGGGGGCGCCGAAGGCGTCCAGCGCCTCTTCGACCTCTTCGGGGGCCGTGCAGACGTAGGAGCGGGCGGTCGGAACGCCCGCCCTGGCCATCACGTCCTTGGCGAAGGCCTTGGAGCCCTCCAGCCGCGCGGCCTCCCCGGAAGGGCCGAAACAGGGGATGCCCGCGGCGCGCACGGCGTCGGCGACCCCGGCGACGAGTGGTGCCTCCGGGCCCACGACGACCAGCTCGGCACCGAGCTCCGTGGCCAGCGCGGCCACCGCGGCGCCGTCGAGCGCGTCGACCGCGCGCAGCTCGGCCACGTCCGCGATGCCTGCGTTCCCGGGGGCGCAGTGCAGGGCGGTGACGGCGGGATCGAGGGACAGGGAACGGCACAGGGCGTGTTCGCGGGCGCCGCCGCCGATGACAAGGACCTTCACGGGGTCAGCCTAACCGCCGGAGGCGAGTGCCTTTGTGGGGGCTTCCGAAGCGGGGGGTCCGCGGGGTTGGTGGGATCCTCCAAGCGATCCTGGGGTTCCGGTTCCTCGGGCAGCCGGGGAACCGGGCTACTCGTTCGAGAACTCCTCGACCACCGTCGCGCCCAGTTCGCGGACGATCAGGTCGTGGCCGGAGAGAGCGGACTCGTCGAGGTCGGGGTCGTCGTCCTCGGGAATGTCGTCCTCGGGGGCCACGGGGGGCGGGGGCTCGGGGGCGGGAGGTCCACCGGGTCTCGACGCGGGCGCGGCCGGGCCCTGGCCCGCGGGCGGTCCCTGCGGCACGGCGGGACGCGAGGCCGGGGCGGACGACTGCGGGGCCGCGGGACGCGGTGCGGCCGGCGCCCCGCCGTATCCGGCGCCGCCACCGCCGTACCCGCCACCGGTCCCACCGCCGCCGAACCCGGGGCCGGGTGCCGTCATCGGCGGCGGTGCCGAGCCGCCCGAGGTGTCGACGATCGCCTCGATCTTCCACTGGATGTTGAACTGCTCGGCCAGCGCCTGCTTGAGAACGTCCTCGCTGCCGCTGCTCGCGAAGTTGTCCCGCGCGCCCGCGTTGACGAAACCGATCTGCAGCGTCGTGCCGTCGTACCCGGTCACCTGGGCGTTCTGGCTGAGCAGGATCCAGGTGAAGCGGCGGCGGTTCTTGACCGCCTCCAGAATGTTCGGCCACAGCACGCGCGGGTCGGGGCCGCCGGTGGCGGGCGCCTGCGTCGGCGCGGCGGAGGGTGCCGCCGGGGTGGCGGGGGCGGCGGGCGCCGAAGGCGTCGGGGGTGCCGCGGGCGCGGCCGGAGCCTGCCCGCTGCCCGCGGAAGCCGGCGTCGGCCAGCCACCGGGCCGCCTGCCGCTGCCGGCGGCCGTCGCGGCGGGCCACGCACCGGGCGCGGGCCCCGACGGGGCAGCCGGCTCGGCCGCTTGAGCGGGGGCCGTCGGAGTGGGAGACGTCGGAACGGGAGCCGGGGGCGCCGGGGACGCGGCGGAGGGTGCGGCCGGGGCGGGAGCCCCCACACCCTGCACCGGAGCACCGGCACCGGCAGTGTCGTACCCCCCGTACCCCCCGTACCCCTCGGCGCCGGCGCCACCGGGACCCTGCGCCCGTACGGCGGCCCGGACCGCGGAGGGTCCACCGCCCGGCGGGACCCCGGGGCCGGCGGGGGCCGGGGCCGCCGCGGCCCCTCCATGCACGTCGGGACCGGGCACGTATCCCATGGCGGGGGCGCCGCCACCGCCGGAGAAGTTCACGCCGCGCTCGATACGGTCCAGCCGGGCCATGAGGGCCCGCTCGTCCCCGTACGCCGCGGGCAGGAGCACGCGCGCGCAGATGAGTTCGAGCTGGAGCCGCGGCGAGGTGGCGCCGCGCATCTCCGTCAGTCCCTCGTTGACCAGATCGGCGGCGCGGCTGAGCTCGGCGGCGCCGAAGACCCCGGCCTGGGCCTGCATGCGCTCCACCACGTCGGACGGGGCGTCGATGAGCCCCTTCTCCGCGGCGTCGGGCACGGCCGCCAGGATCACCAGGTCGCGCAGCCGCTCCAGCAGGTCGGCGACGAACCGCCGCGGATCGTTGCCCCCCTCGATCACGCGGTCCACGACCTCGAAAGCCGCCGCGCCGTCCCCCGAGGCGAACGCCTCGACGACCGAGTCGAGCAGCGACCCGTCCGTGTAGCCCAGCAGCGAGGTGGCCATGGCGTAGGTCACACCGGCGTCGGCCGCTCCCGCGAGGAGTTGGTCCATGACGGACATGGAGTCACGCACGGACCCCGCGCCGGACCGCACGACCAGCGGCAGCACCCCGTCCTCGACGGGAATGCCCTCGCGCCCGCAGACCTCGCCGAGGTACTCGCGCAGGGTCCCCGGGGGCACCAGCCGGAACGGGTAGTGGTGCGTACGGGACCGGATCGTCCCGATGACCTTCTCGGGCTCGGTGGTGGCGAAGATGAACTTGAGGTGCTCCGGCGGCTCCTCGACCACCTTCAACAGCGCGTTGAATCCCGCCGGCGTGACCATGTGGGCCTCGTCGATGATGTAGATCTTGTACCGGCTGCTCGCGGGGCCGAAGAACGCCTTCTCCCGCAGGTCACGGGCGTCGTCGACACCACCGTGCGAAGCGGCGTCGATCTCGATGACGTCGATCGAACCCGGGCCGTTGCGTGCGAGGTCGCGGCAGGACTGGCACTCCCCGCAGGGCGTCGGCGTGGGTCCCTGCTCGCAGTTGAGACACCTGGCGAGGATGCGCGCGCTGGTGGTCTTGCCGCACCCGCGCGGACCGCTGAACAGGTACGCGTGATTGACCCGGTTGTTCCGCAGCGCCTGCTGCAACGGGTCGGTGACATGCTCCTGCCCGATGACCTCGGCGAACGACTCCGGGCGATAGCGGCGGTACAGCGCGAGAGACGACACACATACGAGGTTATAGGCGCCCACTGACAAGAAGGACCGCCCGCGATGACAGTGCGATGACGGCGGACCGCGCACTGCGGACCGCGACGGGGACGGCTGGCCTCACATCCCCGGCAGACGCAAGCGCCCCCCACGCACCCGCCAGAGCCAACCTACCCTTGCTGCCTTCCGGCCCTGGGGGAGTTCAGTCAGATAGCGCCACGTGAGGGGCTGCGCTCACAGTACCTGATCCGGGCGGGGGGAACGAGTTCGCGAGCACTCCTCAACGTCTTGTATTGTTTGCCCCGGAGGATTCGCCTAGTGGCCTAGGGCGCACGCTTGGAAAGCGTGTTGGGGGCAACTCCTCAGGGGTTCGAATCCCCTATCCTCCGCCAGTGCCTCACCGGGCACGATGTCGAAGGGCCCCACCGCGAGGTGGGGCCCTTCTTCGTTGTCCTCAGCCCTTGTTGTCCTGGTTTTTTGTCCACAGCGGGTTCTTCCGGGACTCCCCAGATGGCATCGGCGATCTTCCGGGCGACGTCCTTGAGCCTGGCGTCCGGGACGTGCAGGTACCGCGCCCGCATGCTCGCGGAGGTGCCCGGCTCCCACCCCATGATCTGATCAATGACGCGAGCCGGGACACCGAGCAGCATGAGCACGGTGGCGGCCGTGTGACGTGCGTCATGCAGTCGGCCGTTCCGTAGCAATTGCGGTTGCCGGCCGTACTTCAAGGACGATGCGCACCGACCCGGGACTCTTTCGGTTACTTGGCCGCGCTCGCAATGAACGTGTGGATGTCGGCGGCGAGGTTGCGCATGTCCTCGCCTGCCGCGTGCGCCGTGGTGGTCTCGAAATGCCATTCCTCGGAGGGCGCCCGATCGCGGATGCCCCAGGTCAGTTGGACGTGGCTACCGCGGTGCTCTGCCGAGAGGGTCAGGTCGTAGCAGACGGAGTGCCAGGTACGTACGCCTTCCCAGCCCCGGAAGTCTTCGGCAAGCGAGGCGAGGAAGGTGTCGAGGCCGTCGCCGTCCCAGGTCTCCACCGAGGTCTCCACACTTCCCCAGGGCCCGCAGGCCCTGATGAGGAAGTCGAGCGTTGGTTCATCCTCGAACGGGCGGTCCGGCTCCGACAGCAGCAGGCGGACGGGACCGGGGTCTCCCACCTGGACGAATGGGCGTCCGGAATCGTCGTAGTCGATCACGCGAACAGGTTAGAAGACCGGACTGGCGGGCAGTCGCCACGCTCAGACGGGCAGCGTCGGGAACGGCTCCTCCAGACGCGATCATCCACCGTTGCTGTGGATCCTGCACACGATCTGGTTCCTGACGGCCTTTGGGATCCGGCCGTACAGCAGCGAAGTACAGCAACCGCAACGACCAGTCCCGTACTTCGGCAGCCGCACCGGACCGCTGCACGTCCGATACGACCGTCGATGACCGATCCACATAGAGCCACGGATCAGAAGGTGGTGGGACTTGCACCGGCCGTCCCACAAGCGCACCAGAACGGGCGGGGAGCAGCGGGGCAGCACGGTGAAGGCGGCCGAGCCCGTCGAGGCCCGCGTCTTCACCGTTTACCCAGGTCAGCGCCTGGACAGCCCGTCAGTACCCACAGCTTCCCCAGCTCAGGGCTGCGGCCACCGGATACGCGGTGGCCACCTGACGCGTGGTTCTGTAACTTGCCCCCATGACCGACAACCGAAGGGGCAATGCCGCGTAGGCGCCCGTCAGCCCTGCGGGGCGACCTCTCCATCCGCCCCTGGAGACGGCGGCGGTACCCGTTCATCGATCGCCTTTCAGGATCTTGCACAGCTGACCTGCGTCGGCTGGAGCGGACCCGCTTCTGGCCCGAAGCCGCAGAAGAGACGTTCTGACACTGGCAGGCCTATGCCCATGGCCCCCTCAGACAACTTGTAGACCCACTCACAGTTCCCGGTTGCGGGATCCATAGGTGCGGGTGTTACGGCGCCGGCTTCCGCGAACACCTCGCAGCCGTGCTTCACGCACTGCCCAGAAAGAGCGCGCGTGAGTTGCGCGCCCTCGTGTGGGCCCTCGACCGGAAGATTCTGGCAAGGGCCAAGGTCATCCCGGCTGACAGCCTGGACGTGCCATGGTGGCAAGGTCAGCTCTAGGACCATGGGCGGCCGTCTCAGTTTCCGTCTCATTCAGCCCCGTTCACGGCCGTTGAGGCGAGACCCTCAGTCATCGCCGCGTCGACAGCCAGCCGCCCATGAACGCAGGTGAACGCCCCTGCACCCAGCCAAAGGCCCCACCACCACAGTCGGAAAGCGTGTTGGGGGCAACCCCTCACGAGTTCGAATCTCGTATCCTCCGCCAGTGCCTCACCGGGGCTTGTCCGACCTGCTGTGCGATCTTCCGTCGCCGCCTCGGGGAACCGGACCGTGTACCCCCTCAGCCGCCTCACGCTCGCCCCGTCCTGTCCTGTCCTGTCCTGTCCGGAAGCCTGGCGCCGCCTTCGGGACGCCGAGCCCGATTTCAGCCTCTCCCGCAGCCACAGCCTCATGATGAACGTCCCGTCCGAACCAAAAGAGGCGATAGTATCGATAGGGATAGTATCTCTGTCGATACTATTACCGACGGGAGTCTTGCCATGCGCCGCTTCATCGGGCGGGACCACGAGCTGGACGTGCTCGGCAACGTCTTGCAGGTGGTTCAAGATGCCGTCGGGTCGGCGAAACCGGGCCAGTGCCTCCTCATGCGCGGACGGCGGCGGGTCGGCAAGTCCAGCCTCGTCGAGGAATTCCTCCGGCGCACGGAGACTCCGTACCTCTTCTTCACCGCGGCGGGCGGCACGGCGGACGACGAGCTGACGGAGTTGCTCGACGCCGTCGCCCGATCCACCCTCCCGGAGCGGGAACTGTTCTCGGAGGAGACCCCGGGACAATGGAATGCCGCATTCAGGCTGCTTGCGGAGATCCTGCCCGACGACACTCCGAGTGTGATCGTCCTCGACGAGGTTCCGTATCTCATGGACCGCCTCGACGCGTTCGAGGGCATGCTCCAGCGGGCATGGGACCGCCTGCTCAGCCGCAAGCCCGTACTCCTCCTCCTGGTCGGATCCGACCTGTCGATGATGGAGGCGCTGAACAGCTATGACCGCCCCTTCCACCAGCGCGGCCGGGAAATGGTCGTGGGGCCGCTGAACGCGGCCGACATCGGCGAGATGCTCGACCTTCCGCCGGCGGCCGCCTTCGACGCCGCCCTGATCACGGGCGGTCTCCCGCTGATCTGTGCGGAGTGGCGGCCCGGAGCGGATGCCTGGGAGTTCCTCCGCGACTCACTGGACAACCCGATCTCGGCGCTGCTGGTCTCCGCCGAGCGCTCACTGGCCGCGGAGTTTCCACCGCAGGCGATGAGCAGGGAAGTCCTGCGGGCCATCGGCAGCGGGGAGCGGACCTTCACCAACATCGCGCGCGCCGCCGGCGGCATCGCCCACACCACTCTCACCCGTGCCACGGAGGTCCTGACCGAGAAGCGGGTCGTGGCAGCCGAACTGCCCCTCTCCCCGCGACCGTCGAAGGAACGCCGCTACCGGGTGGCAGACCCCTATCTGCGGTTCTGGCTGGCGTTTCTGGATCCGCACATGGCGGAGATCGAGCGGATGCGAGGAGATCTGACTCTGAGCCGGATCAAGGAGCAGTGGACGAGCTGGCGGGGCCGCGCGATCGAGCCCCTCGTCCGGGAATCCCTCGCCCGCCTCCTGCCGGACGGACTCCTGCCCGCCACTCCGGCGATCGGCGGGTACTGGACCCGGAGCAACGACGTCGAAATCGACCTGGTGGGCGCCGACAGGCAGCCTGTGGCCAAGCACTTGCTCTTCCTCGGCTCGGTCAAGTGGCTGGAGAACTCCCCGTTCGACAGCCACGACCTCGCCGCGCTGCAGAAGCACCGGGCGGCGATCACCGACGAGCCGCTGCCGCTCGTGGCGGTCTCCCGCAACGGGACCAGTTGTTCTGGGCTCCAGGCGGCGTACGGCCCCGAGGAACTGCTCGGCGCCTGGCGCCGACCGTGAACAGGCGCGAAGCGTGAGCGGTAGGCGTCGCGGCGACTGCCAACCGCTGGAACAGTGACCTGATCACCGGAGGGGCAGGCGCAGGCGGTGAGGACTCCCCGTACGCCGAACTTCCGCGGAGGGACTTCCACGGGGAACCCGCCTTCCGTCAACTCCGTTCCCCGCGACCGCATCCACGGTGCCCCTCGGCGGCGAATGAGCCCGAGTACGTAGGTGCTCGCGTCCGTCCCGACCACGAGAACGGCCCGCTCACTCAGCCATGTACGACGAGAAGACCCGCGAATTGTCCGTGAACTGGCCGCCGGGGGCGCCTCGATGAAGGAAACCGTCCGCGGCTACTGGTGCGAGTGCCGGACCGAGGACCTCACGGCAGGCGGTCCGCCGGCACTGCTCGCGTCGATGGACGCCTACTCGGCCGCGCAGGCCGACCGGTGGATAGCGGTCGCCCTGCGCACCATCACCCCGGCGCTCGGCCCCGCGGCGGCGGACGAGGCCTGGGACTGGCTGTACGACGGCCGCATCGAGATGAGACAGGCCCTGCTGCGCTCGGAACCGTGTTCGGTGTCGGTCGACAACAAGACCACCCGGCTCACCTGGACCGCCCGCCCCGTCCTCTTCCTGCCCCTCGCGCGCCGGGAGGACGCAGGCCTTCCGGAGTGCGCCGACAGGTCCGTCCCCGGCACCGGCCGTCTCCGGCACCGTCCCGGGTAGGGCCGCCCCGCGCGGTCGGCCACCGCCGGGTACACGGAAGACACGCCGTGACCTTTACGCCGCGCGCCCTGTTAGCGACTCTGCCCGCAGCCCACCTGCGCCAGGGGAGCCCTCATGAAGATGACCAGGCCGCGTCCGGCGGTGCACCCGTGACGACGACGGTTCCGAGCCCTAACGCGGTCGACGGCTGCTTCCTCAGCTACGAGCGGGACGAGCCCCGGTTCCGGCCCTATGTCGGAGCGGTCCTGGAGGTGACCGGCTCCTGCCCGGGTCCGGGTCCGGTGGGCGAGCAGATCGCCGACCGGGTGGCCCGCATGCCGAGCCTCGCCTGCAAGGTGACCCGTCAGGGCCGCCGGACGGTCTGGGAGCTCGATCCCGGCTTCGACCCGCGCCGCCATGTGCACGAGATCCTCGTGGAGGACGGCCGGCCCTCGCTCGGCCGGGCCGTGGACGCGCTGCTCGGTGAGCCGATCAGCGCCGGCGCGCCCCGCTGGGGGGTCTGGCTCATCCACGGCTACTCCCCCGACGGGTACGCCCTGTTCTACCGCGCCCATCACGCCGCCCAGGACGGGCAGGCGGTGCTGGACGCGCTCACGGCGCTGTTCGGGGTGGGTCCCGCCGTTCCTCGCCGGCAGGCCCTGGACGAGGCGCCCGGCGCCCGTGACACCGGCGGGGACCGGGATCCGCTCACGTGGGTGAGGAACATCCCGGCGCGGGCGATCGCGCAGAACGCGGCCGACACCGTACGCGGCCTGCGGTCCACCCTGACCTGGGCGCCGCACCGCCCCCTCACCGGCCGGACGCGGCTGCTGTCGGCGGCCGTGCCGGTGGCCTGGCCCCGGGATGTCGCGAAGGCCCTCGGGGCCACGCCCAACGACGTCTGCCTGGCCGCGCTGGCGGAGGCGGTACGGGACTGGGTGCCCGCGGAGTGGCGGGCCCGCCCCGGGCGCGGCCGGGAGCTGCATGTGGGACTGCCGGTCAGCCTCCGTCTTCCAGAGGAGCGGTTCGCGGTGGGCAACAGGGTCTCGGCCGTACGCGTTCCGCTGTCCTACTGGTCGCAGTCCCCCGCCGACCGGGTGGTCGCCGTCGCCCGCGCGACCCGCCGGGTCAGGACCGAGGGGATGCGCCGGGTGCTGCGGGCACAGCTGGAGTGCCTTCCGGAGTGGCTCGTCTACCGCTTCGTCCGGCAGTCCTGCGCCGCGAGCAGCGCGGTGGACACCTCCGGACTGCTGCGTGTTCCCCGCCGGCTGGCGGTCGGGGCGGATCCGGTCGAGGGGGTGGTGCCCACGCTGTTCCTGCACGGCGACCACCTCTTCGCGGTGTCGTTCCTCTCGTATCAGGGACAGGTCCAGGTGAGCTTCACCGTCGACCGGGCGCTGGACGACGTCGGTGATCTCGCCGCCTTGTGGGCCGAAGCCGTCGAGCGGCTGTGGCGCGACGTCACCCCCCTCAGCCCTACCAGCCCCGTCAGTAGCGCCAGTAACAGAGATGCGCACGCGTCCCGTTCCAGGGAGAACTCATGAGCACGACCGGCCGAGAAGGGTCCACCGCCCTGGTCACGGGCGCCAGTTACGGCATCGGCGCCGACATCGCCCGCGCCCTCGCCGCCCGCGGCCACCACCTCGTCCTGGTGGCCCGTAGCGCCGAGCCCCTGGACCGGCTCGCGGCCGCCCTCGAAGCCGAGTACGGGATCAGTGCCCGCCCGCTGGCCGCCGACCTGAGCACCGAGGCCGGCATGGATCTGGCCGCCGCGCTCGCGTGCGACGCCGACATCCTCGTCAACAACGCCGGTGCGGGACTCGGTCTGTCCTTCGAGCGCACGGCGTGGGAGGAGGAGCGGCGGATGCTCGCCCTCAACGTCATCGCTCCCTCCCGGCTCGTCCACGCGGCACTGCCCGGAATGCTCGGCCGGGGCCGGGGACGCATCCTGAACGTCTCCTCGGTGGCCGCCACCGCGCCGGTCTGGCTGGGCACTTCGTACAGCGCCTCGAAGGCGTACGCCCTGACACTGACCGAGTCGCTGGCCCACACGCGCCGTATCCGCACCTCGCCGGTGGCGCTGACCGCCCTCGTCCTCGGGCACACCGTCTCGGAGTTCCACGAGCGGGCCGGTATCCCGGCGTCCCCTCCGTCGCTCACCCTCGCGTCGCCGTACGTCGCCGAGCGGGCGGTGCGGGCCATCCTCCGGCGCCGCCCGCCCGTCGTCTGCGTGCCGAGCGTCCGCTACAAACTGCTGGCCGGGCTGCTGCGCCATCTCCCGCGCCGGGTCGTCGCCCTGCCCCACCTCGCCGACGACTTCACCGTCACCTCGTACGAGGCGCCGCGGCCGCCGTACGGGGCCGGGGCGCCGACCGGCGGGCGGGAGTCAGTCGGGAGTGACGGCCAGGACGGCGTTCTGGCCGCCGAAGCCCATGGACAGCGAGAGCGCCAGCCCTAGCCTTCCCTGGCGGCTCTCGGTCGGGATGTCGAGGTCGATCGCCGGATCGGGTTCCTCCAGGTTGGCGGTGGGCGGAACGAGCCCCTGCTCGACGGCGAGGACGGTGAACGCCGCCTCCACCGCGCCCGCCGCTCCCAGCAGGTGCCCGGTCACCGGCTTGGTGGACGTCACCGGCGGGCGGTGCGGGAAGAGTCCGGCCAGCACCGCGGCCTCCGCCCGGTCGCCGGCCGGGGTCCCGGTGCCGTGGGCGTTGACGTGGGTCACGTCGCACGCGCTCGCGCCGGCCTGCGCGAGGGCCTCGCGGACGGCCGTACCGAGCCCGGTGCCGTCCGGATGGGGGCGCACCACGTGGTGCGCGTCCGAGGAGGCTCCGAAGCCCCGGACGCAGGCGCGGGTCCGGGCGCCGCGGGCCCGGGCGTCGGCGGCGCGCTCCAGGACCAGCATCCCGGCCCCCTCGCCGATGACGAAGCCGTCCCGGCCCCGGTCGAAGGCGCGCGGCGCTCCGGTGGGGTCGTCGAAGCGGTGGGACAGCGCGCCGATCCGGTCGAACCCGGCGACGTAGAACGGTGTGATGGCGGCGTCTGCGCCACCGGCCAGCGCGATGTCGCACCGGTCCAGGGCCAGCAGGTCCCGTGCCATACCGAGGGCGGACGCGCCCGACGCGCAGGCGGTGTTGACCGTGCAACTCGCGCCCGAGGCACCGAACTCGATGGTCAGCTGGGCGGCCAGGGAGTTGCCCAGCGAGGCGGGCACCGCGTAGGGCGACATGTTCTGCGGGCCGGCCGTCAGCAGCGCGCGGTGCTCGGACTCCAGGGTCTGGGCGCCGCCGGTGCCGGAGCCCACGATCACCGCGACGCGCGCGCCGTCCCACCGTGCCGGGTCCAGGCGGGCGTCGGCCAGCGCCTCCCGCGCGGCGAGCAGCGCCAGTTGCGCACAGCGGTCGGGTCTGCGCGCGCGGGCCGAGCCGAGCCGGGCCGGGTCGAAGCCGCCCACCCGGCAGGCCAGATGTGCCGGAACCGTCTCCTGCTCCCACGCCAGTACGGCGGTCGGCAGCCCCTTGCAGACGCGCTCCCAGCTGGGGGCCCAGCCGTCGCCGGCCGGGGTCACCAGTCCGAGGCCCGTGACGCGGACGTCCTGTCGGCCGGTCATAGGGAGGTCACCTGGCTCCGACGAGGGCGGCCACGTCCGCGACGGTGAGGGTGGCGCCGATCTCCTCCTCCGTCACCGCCACCCCTTTCTCGCGGCGCAGGACCAGGGCCAGTTCGACGACGGCGATGGAGTCCAGACCGGCTTCCTCGCGCGTGGCGTCCGGGCTGATGTCATCCTCGGAAAGCCCAAGAGAAACAAGAACGTTTTTGAGTTCTTCGTATGACACTTTTTCTCCGTCGCATGGATAGCAGGGCAGACACCTCAAAGTACCATCTCCAAGGGAACCGAATTCTCCGAGAGAATTAATGCGACAGGCGAGCGATGGGCGAACGCAGGAATGGATATTCTGGAAAAGTGCCGGCCGTGGACCGCGGAACATCTGCGGGCGACGGGACGGGACTGCTACTTCCGGGCGATCGGCGACACGTTCGACGGCACGGAGGCCGATTTCGAGGGCCGCCGGGTGATCGTCGCGGCCTCCCACGACTATCTGGGGCTCTCCGCGGAGCCCCGGGTGCGGGAGGCCGCCGTCACCGCGGTACGGCGCTTCGGCACCTCACTGGGGGGGTCCCGGGCGGTGAGCGGCTCGCTGGAACTGCACGAGGAACTGGAGGACGGGCTGGCGGCGTTCCTGGGCCACGAGGCGGCCGCCGTCCTTCCCTCCGGATATCAGGCGAATTTGATGCTGGCCCCGCTCCTCGGTGAGGGGGACCTGGTATTCAGCGACTTCTCCAATCACGTTTCACTGGAAGAGGCCGTCCGCCTCGGCAGGGCGAAGGAACGCAAATTCCTGCACGCCAACCTTGATCATCTCGATGAATTGCTCCGCACCGCGGACGGAAACGGAATCGGAAACAAAGAAACCGGAACCCGAGGAAACGGAACCGAAAGCGACGGTACCGGAGGCGACGGGACCCGAACCGGCGGAAAGCTGATCCTCACGGACGGGGTCTTCTCGGTGGACGGGGACGTCTGCGACCTTCCCGGCCTCATGAAGCTGGCGGGCGCGCACGGGGCGCGGGTCGTCGTCGACAGTTCGCACGACCTCGGGGTGCTCGGCCCGACCGGAGCGGGCGCCGGCGAGCACTTCGGACTGCGACCCGACCTCGTCACCGGCGCCCTGTCCAAGAGCCTGGCCTCGGTGGGCGGGGTGATCGCCGGCCCCGCCGACGTGATCCGCTATCTGCGGTTCCACGCGCGCACGTCGCTGTTCACCGCGGCGGCCGCACCGGCCAACGTCGCCGCCGCGCTGGCCGCGCTGCGGATCCTGCGCGCCGAACCCGAACGGCGCGTACGGGTCCTGGATCTCGCCGAGCGACTGCACAACGGCCTGCGCGCGCTCGGCTTCGACACCGGGGCGTCCGTCACACCGGTGGTGCCGGTACTGGTGACGGGGCGCGAGCGGTGCATGCGCATGTGGCGGGAGCTGTTCGAGGCGGGAGTGTTCGCCGCGCCCATGGTCCACCCGGTCGTCAGGACCGGCCGCGAGGTACTGCGGGTCACTCTCACCGCCGCGCACACCGATGCCCAACTGGAGCGGGTCCTGGCCGCGTTCGCCTACGTCGGCCGCGTCGAGGGGGTCATCCCCGGCTCCGCGCCGGCCTCGCACACCCCGGTACGGATCGCCCGCCCGCGCGGCCCCCTGACCGCCGCGCACGACGGCAGGTCCACCGGCGCGGGAGTGCGGCGGCCCACCGCTTAGGGCCGGTGCCGCGGATCAGCCGATCTTCACGGTCTTCGAGGCCGTGACCTGGTCGATGTCGGTGGTGCGGACCGTCGCCTTCATCGTCCAGGTGCCGGCCACCGGGAGGGTGACACCGTCGGCCCCCCAGTAGCCGCCCCGGTTCGCCAGTTCCGCGTCGATCGGACCGATCCGCTGGGACTCCAGGGTGAAGGTGAGGCGCAGTTCGGGCACGGTCGCGATCCCTCCGTCGGGGCCGAAGATCACGGCCTGCACGGAGTTCTCGCCCACCCGGCCCGGCGCCAGTTGGATCTGCACCTTGCCGTGACCGCCCGGCGTGCCCACGTCGAACGGGATGTTCGTCGTGGTTCCCTCCTGCTGCCCGGCGTCCGCGGACGCCGAGGCCGCGGCGGCCTCGGTGGCCGCGCGGCCCGGCTGGGTCCCGGTGAGCAGGGTGGTGATCACCAGCACGACGATGCCGACGGTGACCTCGGCCAGCACCGAGCCCCGCAGGGCCCTCCGGTAGCGGGCGGTCTCGTCGGAAGGAGGCGCGTCCGGATCCGGGCCCGGACCGCCGCCGGGGATGTCGGAGGCCGAGGCGGACACACCGGCGGAGTCGGCAGAATCGGGGGAATCGGGGGAATCGAGGGACGCGTCCCCCGTCGTCGAAGCACCGGACACGGCCCCGGAGTCGGCCCCGTCCCTGTCCACGACGGCCGGTGTCCCGCCCCCGCCCACGACCGCCGCTGCCCCGACGGTCTCCGGCACGCGCTCGGCCACCGCCACCGCGGCACGCTCCTGCGCCGCCACCATCAGCCGCCCCGCCCACCGTCGCGAGTACGCCGCCCCGGCCAGCAGGCACAGCACCGCGATCAGCTTCACGACGAGGAGGCGCCCGTACGAGGTCGAGGTGAGGGCGTCCCAGGAGCCGAGGCCGCGCCAGGACTGGTAGACGCCGGTGACGACCAGGACGGCGACGGAGGCGAGGGCGAGCCGGGAGAAGCGGTTGACGGTGGCCGCGGGGAGCGGCTCGGCCGACCGGTACAGCGCGGTCAGCAGCGCCGTCAGTCCGCCCAGCCACACCGCCATGGACAGCAGGTGCAGGACGGAGGAGACCATCGCGACGGGTACCTGGATACCGGCGGACGCGTGCTCGGCGGCGGCCCAGGTGACGGCGAGGGAGACGGTGAGCAGCGCGCCGAGGGCGAGGACGGCGCGCTCCCGCCGGTCCGCGCGTACCGGGTAGAAGGCCACCGCCGCCAGCAGCACCAGCCGGGCCAGCAGGACGAGGCCCGGCCGGCCGGCCAGTGTCTCGTTCAGGACCGACGGGTCGAGGGCGTCCGCGGGGCCGCTGCCGCGTTCGTAGGGTCCCCGCAGCAGGAGCAGCGCGAAGGTCGACAGGAACAGCGTCCACCAGCCCGCGAGGAGCAGCCGCCGTACCTGGCCCGGGAATCCGCAGACCAGGACGAAGGCGGCGGCCCCGATGAGCAGGGCGAGACCGCCGTACGCGACGTAGCGCGCGATGTCGTAGAGCGTGGCGGAGACGGTGTCCCCGGCGGGGTCGACCGGGACCGGCGCGACGAACGCGGAGGGTTTGCCGATGGAGAAGGTGAAAGCGCCGGAGACCGGGTGGCTGTCCGCCGAGACGACCCGCCAGGCCACGGTGAAGGTGCCGGTGCCGAGACCTCTGGGCAGGGTCACGCGGGCGGTGTCGGACCGTCCGTCCGCGTGCCCCGGCTCGCCGGTGTGGACGCGCCGGTTGCCCGGGTCGAGCACGCGGAAGGAGTCGTCGAGGAGCCCGACCGACTCGGTGAACGTCAGGGTCACCTGGCGGGGAGCCGTCTTCAGCACGCTGCCGTCCTGGGGATCGGCACCGGTCAGCGCCGCGTGGGCGGACGCGCCGCCCACACCGCCGAAGAGGACCAGAACCAGCACCGTACCCAGCAGGGCCAGGCCCCGGGCCACGCGCCGTCGCTCCCGCTGTCCTCGTCCGCTCACACGCCGTCTCCGTCTCCGTGTTTCCAGAGTCTCCGCGTTTCCGGAGTCACGGATACGTACGGACGAATCCGGCGCCATGCTCACTCCACCGGCGAAGCGCGCGGTCCGGCCGGGGCGCCCGGGTCGCCGGGCAGACCGGTCCCGAACACCGCTTCCCGGCTCAGGAAGGCGAGCCGGGCGCGCTTCTCGGGCAAGTAGACCCCGGGAAGGTCGATTTCGGGAAGCACGATCTCGGGACCCGGTTCGAAGCCCTGCCGGACCAGGCGGGAGATCGCCTTCGCGTTGCGTGCGTCGGGTTCGACCACCACCCGCCGACGGCCGAGGCCGATCAGCACGTACGTGGTGAAGGCGGTCAGCAGCTTCGAGGACCAGCCCGGCCGGGGACCCTCGGCTCCCGCGGGGCCGATCAGCAGATGGACCCCGATGTCGCCGGGCTCGGCCTCGTAGCACTCGCTGACCCGGTCGGCCTCGGGCTCGTACGTCTGGAACAGCGCGGCGGGCTCGCCGTCCTTGACCACGAGGAAGGCGTGGTGGGTGTCGAGCGAGTCGAGATGGAGGTAGGTCCCCAGGACCTGCTCCCTGGTGAACCCGGTCATGCCCCAGAAGGCGGCGCGCTCCTGTGTCACCCACCGGTGGATGACGTCCAGGTCGGCGGGAGGGTCGACGGGCAGGACGCGGACGGCGCCGAAGCCGTCGATCTCCTGTTCGTGGACGGCCTCACGGTCGGGTGCGTACGGCTCAGTGGTCATGGTTCTCCTCGTCATCCCGGTCATCCCTGTCATCCCGGTGTCCCGGGCGTCCCGGGTGGATTCCGGGGTGTCATGCGGGGCCGGTTCCCGCTCCTCGGTCAGCCGGTTCCAGTCGGTGCGGACGGGGACCAGCTCTCCCGCGAGCCACAGGGGGAGTTGGTCGCGGTGATGGGCCGAGCCGGGGACCCCGGAGGCGCCGAACGGCACCACCCAGAGGCTGTTGTCGCGGTCGGCGAGGTCCCAGACGTAGCGGGCGGCCGGACCGCGCGCGCTCAGGTCGGTGAGGCCGGGGACGGCCGAGGTGCACAGCACGCAGTCGTGGTCGCCGGCGAGCCCCGGTTCGTCGTACGCGTCGCCGGCCAGCGCCCGCCAGGGGGCGAGGCGGTGGCTGTCGCCCCAGACGCCGGGCGGCCGCGTGGCCGCCTCCTCGACGGCCGCCCGCACGAGCCCGGCGCGGTCGATGCCGTACAACTCCTCGGCCCTGAGCAGGTTTTCGAGGGCGAGGCCGATGCGGGGGAGGAGGGCGAGCCAGGGGCGGAGGACCTCGGGGTACTCGGGCGGGTCGGCCAGTGCGGCGAAGACGGGGTGGGCGGCGAGCCGTCGTGCGACCCCGCCGCGGACCGCCGCGTAGGCCGCCGCGTCCGTGCTGTCGGCCTCCATGCGGCGGTCCCAGAGCAGCAGCCGGTCGCGCAGGGCCGCCGCCGGCGGGGTCAGTCCGTCGAGGGTGGCTAGGTGCTCCAACAGGGGTGCGGCCGAGGCGAGATGGGTGTCCATGTGGACGGCCGCCATGTCCGGGGCCGGCCAGGCCGTCCTGGAGACGAGCAGGTCGCGGATGCGCGCGGCACGGTGCGGCGGGGCGAACTCGACGCCGAGCGGGGTCGCGGGGCCGCGCTGGTTGGCCATCACGGCGATGCCGTCCTCGACGGTGCCGTACGGCATCTCGTGCCAGCCCCGCCACTCGTGTCCGGGCTCCCAGGCGGCGACGATCCGGGTGCGGTTGTCCTCGCCGCGGACCGGAACCCGGCCCGCGACCCGGTGCAGCACCCCGCCCACGGTGTCGGCGGCCTGGACGACGTTGACGGGCTCGGCCCACAGGTCGAACGCCCGGTCCACGTCCGCGACTTCACGGGCGCGCAGAAGCGGGAGCAGGGCGCTGAAGCCGAGGTCCCCGGTGACGCGGGGCGGATAGCGGAGGCTGATGGGGCCGACGGCGCCACGGCCGTCAGCGTCCCTTTCGCTCTCCTCGGCGACCGCGTCGCGCCCTTCGGCCGCGCCGTGGTCCGTGTCGCTCCCCCCGATGACGACCGGTCCCCGCGCGGTCTCGATCACCTCGACCTCGACCGGTGCGCCGCCCGCGACCTCGACCGTCTCCACGTGCCGGGTCGCCGGGCGCCACCGACCGTCCGGGTCCAGTGCCTCCAGAGTCTCCCCGCCGTCCCCGCTCCGGCGCAGCCGCTCCCGGTACAGGTCCTGGTAGTCGGCCATCGCGTTGGTGATGGCCCAGGCGACGGTGCCCGTGTGGGCGAAGTGGGCGATGCCCGGGACGCCGGGGACGGCGAGGCCGACGACGTCGAACTCGGGGCAGGAGAGGTGGATCTGCTGGTAGACGCCGGGGTCCTCGATGAAGCGGTGGGGGTCGCCCGCGATGACCGGCTGCCCGGTGGCGGTCCGTTCGCCGGTGACGAGCCAGCCGTTGCTGCCGGAGGTGCCGGGTCCGTCGGTGGCGAAGAGCTGCACGGCGTCGGCGCCGAGCCGCCGGACGACCTCCTCGCGCCAGAGTTTGGCGGGGAACCCGGCGAACAGGATGTGGGTGGCCAGCCAGACGCCGAGCGGGGTCCAGGGCTCCCACCGGCCCGGTACGAGTCCGGAGCGGGTGAACTCCGGTGTGCGGCGGGCGCCTTCGGCGAGCCCTTCGTTGACTCCGTCGACGTACGAGACGACCCACTCGGCGGTCTCCGGGTCCCCGCTCTCCAGGGCGGCGAAGCAACGTCTCGCGGTGTCGTCGAGCCGGGCCCGGCGGGCGAACACGTCCCAGGTGGCCTCCCCGGCGCCGAGGAACGCGGCGGAGGTGCCCCGCGAGCGGTGCCGTTCGACCTCCAGCTGCCACGCGCGGTCGACGGCGGTGGTACGGCCCTGGGCGTGGGCGAGTTCGTGTGCGCTCCCGGCGCGCAGATGGGGAATTCCCCAGGGGTCACGGTAGAGCTCGGCGGTCACGGTCATCCCCACTCTTCTCAGGTTAGGCTAACCTAACTTCAGTTGAGGCGAAATCGTACGTGAGGGATGGGGACAGGATGGGCCAGGGGCACGGCTGGGAGGGCGCGGTACTCAAGCTGCTGCGCGGCAAGGACTTCACGTTCACCGTGACCGGGGCCGAGGACGTGACCCCGCGCTACCGGCGGCTGCGGTTCACCGACGGCGGCATGCTCGCGGCGACCGGGGTGCACCCCACACTGTGGGTCCGGCTGTGGTTCGACAACGCGGGCAAACCGCACCAGCGGGCGTACACGCTGGTCGACCCCGATCCGGCGGCCGGCACCTTCGGACTGGAGTTCGCGCTGCACGAGGGCCGCGCCTCGGACTGGGCACGGGCGGCCGGTCCCGGGGACACCATCGAGGCCACGGTCCACGGCACCGCCTTCACGGATCCGGACCCCGCCCCCTCCCATGTCTTCGCCGTCGCCGACCCGGCCTCGCTCCCCGCCCTCAACTCCCTCCTGGACGCGATGGGGCAGGCCCCCGCGACGGTCTGGTTCGAGACGGACCATGGCGTGGACGGGCTCCCTCTCCGGACCGCTTCGGCCCGCCACACCGTGCGCCCGGTGCCCCGCCGCGACCAGGGCGCCCACCTCGTCGCCGAGGTCAAGGCGGACCTCCCCGGCCTGCTGGAGGGCGAGTCGGACCCGTACGTCTGGATCGCCTGCGACACCGCCACGACCCGCTCCCTGACGACGTACGTCCGTAAGGAGCTCGCCCTCCCGAAGCAGCGGGTCAACGCCATGGGCTACTGGCGTACGACCTGACGGTGTCCCCTGCGAGGACGGTGCCCCGCGAAGAGGCGGCGGGGCCGTCCGCGCCGGATCATCTACGCATGGACATCAGCCTTCACATCGCCCAGGATCCCGACGCCGACGAACTGCTCGGCCGCAGCCCGCTCGCCGCCCTGGTCGGGATGCTGCTCGACCAGCAGGTACCGATGGAATGGGCGTTCAAGGGACCCCGCACGATCGCCGAGCGCCTCGGCACGAACGATCTGGACGCACACGAGATCGCGGCGTACGACCCGGAGAAGTTCGCCGCGCTGCTCTCGGCGAAGCCGGCCGTGCACCGCTACCCCGGCTCGATGGCCAAGCGGATCCAGCAGCTGTGCCAGTACCTCGTGGAGCACTACGACGGAGACGCCGCCGCCGTCTGGAAGGACACCGGCACGGGCGCGGAGCTCCTCCGGCACCTCAACGAACTGCCCGGTTTCGGCGCCCAGAAGGCCCAGATCTTCCTCGCCCTCCTCGGCAAGCAGTTCGGCGTGCACCCCAAGGGCTGGCGCGAGGCCGCGGGCGCCTACGGCGAACCCAAGGCGTTCCGCTCGGTCGCCGACATCACCGGCCCCGAGTCCCTGGCGAAGGTCCGGGCCCACAAACAGGAGCTGAAGGCCAGGGCCTCCGGCGGTTGACCGGCACGCTTCGGCCGGGCCGCCGGCCTGCGCCGTCCCCCGGGGGCTCCGCCCCCCAGACCCCCGTTCGGCCTGAACGGCCTCGTCCTCACACGCCGGACGGGCCGAAAGACATGCCCTTGGGCGGGGTCGGAGGCGAAGTCCCAGGGACGGGGTCCGCCGGGTGGGCCACCCGGCCGGCGGGGTGACCCCCACAGCCGAAGCATGAGACAGGGCCGCCGCACCCCACACCGCCCCCGCCGTCAACCACACACCTCATCCGTACGCCATGAGGGCGGATCTCCCCGCCCCCCGATGAACACCACCCCGCTGAGGGGACATGACCTGACATGAGTCCCGCCCCGCCGCGCCGCGCCCCGCACCCGCGGAACCGGCACGCGTGGATGCGGGTACTGGCCCTGCTCGTCGTCGCGTTCCTCGCCGCGGGCGCGCAGGCCGGGGCGCTCTCCGCGGCGGCCCCCGTGGCGGTCGCCGTGACGGTCGCCGACGCATCGGGCCACGGCGCCGAACCCGACGTACCCGACACGGCGCTCCGCCCGCCGGGCCGGCCCGGACACGACCGCGTCATCCCGCCGCGCCCCACCCGAGGCACCGCCCCCGGACACCCGGACCCCGCGTCCCGGCCCGGCCCCGCCGCCGCTTCCCCCACGGCCGCCCCGCACGTCCCGCGCTCGGTGGTCCTGCGCTGCTGACAGATCCGGCCGACCAGCGGATCAGGTACCAGCGAACGCAAGGACACCGTCATGACCAACGACCCGTACGCGGTCCTGCGCGCCCTGCTGCGCGCGGAAGCCGCACGCAACGCGCCCAAGCCGAACCCGGACGCCGTCCGGCCGCCCCGACCGGACGAGGTCCGGGACACCGCGTCCCCCTCGGCTCCGGCATCCCCGGCGCTCGCACCCAGGAAGCGCGGGCGCGGCTAGGCGCCCACGGAGACCGGGACGGCCGCCCCGCGCCGGGGCGGCCGTCCCTCCAGCGTGTCCTGCCCCTGTGGCCGGGCGGCGCGAAGGGCGCGGAGGCCGCGAAGGGCGCGAAGGGGTGGACACGTCCTACCGTCTGCGGCGGGCCGTCCCGAAGAGGGAGCGGGTGATCTCCCGCCCGATCTGCGTCCCCACCGACCGCGCCAGGGACTTGAACACACCGCTGGCGACGACCTGCTGGACGACCGACTTCTCCTCCTCGGGGCGGCCCTTCGCGGGCGCCTTCCCCGGCGGAGGCGCGACGTCCCCGGCAGCCCCCGCGCGTGCGGCCTCCTCAGCGGTGAGCCTCTCGTACGCGGACTCGCGATCGACCATCTGCGCGTACCGCCCGTACAGCGAGGACTCCCGCACCGCCCGGTCCAGCGCGTCCGCGTCGACCGGGCCCATCAGGGACCCCGGGGCCCGCAGCCGGGTCACCGCGACCGGCGTCGGCGCGCCCTTCTCGCTCAGCACGGTCACCACGGCCTCGCCGATGCCGAGCGCGGTGAGGACCTCCTCCAGGTCGTACCCGGAGTCCGGGAAGGTCCTCACCGTCGCCTTCAGCGCCTTCTGGTCGTCCGGCGTGAAGGCGCGCAGCGCGTGCTGGACACGGTTGCCGAGCTGCGCGAGGACGTCGGCCGGCACGTCCTTCGGGGTCTGGGTCACGAAGAAGACGCCGACCCCTTTCGAGCGAATGAGACGGACCGTCTGCGTGAGGGACTCCAGGAAGGCCTTCGACGCTCCGGTGAAGAGCAGATGGGCCTCGTCGAAGAGGAAGACCAGTTTCGGCTTGTCGACGTCGCCGACCTCCGGGAGGTCGTGGAAGAGGTCCGCGAGCATCCACATCAGGAAGGTCGAGAAGAGCTGCGGTCTGTCCTGGACCTCGGGGAGTTCGAGGACGGAGACCAGGCCGCGCCCGTCCGGCGCCGTCCGCAGCAGCGCGCCGGTGTCGAACTCCGGTTCCCCGAAGAACGGGCTCATGCCCTGTGCCTCGAACGCGGTGACGGAGCGCAGGATCACCCCGGCGGTCGCCGTCGACAGTCCGCCGATCCCCTTCAGCTCCTGCTTGCCCTCGTCCGAGCTCAGGAACGCGACGACCGCGCGCAGGTCCTTGAGGTCGACCAGTTCGAGGCCCTTCTGGTCGGCGTAGTGGAAGATCAGGCCGAGGCACTGCTCCTGGGTCTGGTTGAGCTGGAGCACCTTCGACAGCAGCACCGGGCCGAAGCTGGTCACCGTGGCCCGTACGGGGATGCCGTGACCCAGACCCCCGAGCGCGAGGAACTCGGCCGGGCAGCCGGCCGGCGTCCACGCCTGGTGGACCTCCTGGGCCCGCGCCCGCACCTTCTCCTGCGGCACGCCCGGCTCCGAGATCCCGGACATGTCGCCCTTGACGTCGGCCAGGAACACCGGCACGCCCTGGACCGAGAGCTGTTCGGCGATCAGCTGCAGCGTCTTGGTCTTGCCGGTGCCGGTGGCACCGGCGACCAGGCCGTGCCGGTTGAGCATGGGCAGCGGGATGCGGATCCGCGCGTCCGGCAGGCACCGCCCTTCCCAGAGCAGGGCGCCCAGGTCGAGAGCGGGTCCTGCGAAGGCGTATCCGGCGGCGATCCTCAGGGCTTCGGCGGGCAGCGCGGCTCCCCCGCTCACCGCTTCCGGACCGATGGCCGCTTCGCCGCTCACCCGTTCAGGTGCTGCTGTCGGAGGCGTCCCCGACCCGGTGTCGCTGTCACTCATGTCAGGCCCCTGTTCCCCGTCGCTTCCCGGTCCGGGTGTGCCCGGCAGGTTCCGGGCGGACAGGGAGAGTTACCGGTTCGCCCGGATTTACCACGTCTTTTCCAGCGTCGCACTCCGTCGCCATGGCTGCGCCCGGAAGGTCTGGGCCGGTAGGCTTTCCGTGTGATCTTCAAGCGCATCGGCAACGGCCGGCCATACCCCGACCACGGCCGGGAAAGCACCCGGCAGTGGGCGGACGTCGCACCGCGCCCGGTCCGCCTCGATCAGCTCGTGACGACCAAGGGCCAACTGGATCTGGAGACCCTCCTCGCGGAGGACTCCACCTTCTACGGCGACCTCTTCGCGCACGTCGTGAAGTGGCAGGGCGATCTGTACCTCGAGGACGGCCTGCACCGCGCCGTCCGCGCCGCGCTGCAGCAGCGCCAGGTGCTCCACGCCCGCGTCCTCGAGCTGGGCTAGCACCCGCCGGACCGGGGTCCCACCCGCTCGAGCGGGGGAAGGTTGACCCTTTTGGGTTGGACTGGGTGCGGGTCAATGATCATTTAGTAGGCATCACAGCCGCGGCACACTACGCTGCGCCCATGAGCATGCTCACTCCCCCTGGCATGGGCGGCCAGTACCGGATCACGGGGGACAAGTACCCACGGATGCGCCGGCCCCGAGGGCGCCGCAAGCTCGTGTTCCTGGTCGTCGTCTGCGTCACCGCGCTCGGGCTGATCGGGTGGGGAACCCTGCAGCTCATCGACGTCTTCACCGGCGGCGGTGACAAGGCCACGGCGGCCGGCACGAAGGCGCACTGCGCGACCGGTCCCGGTCCGTCGGCCAAGGCGTCCACGGCCTCGGTGTCCACCGCCGCCGGCGCCCTGCCCCGGCCCGGCGGGATCACGGTCAACGTCCTGAACGCCACGCCCCGCAGCGGGCTCGCCAAGACCACCGCCGACGAGCTGAAGAAGCGCGGGTTCCGCATCGGTGACGTGGGCAACGCGCCGAAGGCGTACGACAAGAAGGTCGCCGGCCCCGGTCTGCTCCTCGGCTCGACGGCGGCCGTCAAGGCCGCGCTGCCGGTCCTGGGAACCCAGCTCACCGGCGCCCAGCTGAAGGCCGACGGCCGGACGCAGGCGGACCGGGTCGACCTCATCATCGGTACCGGCTTCACGTCACTCACGAAGAAGGAGGACGCCGACAAGGCGCTGGCCCTCCTGGCCGAGCCGAACCCGGACTCCTCCACCAAGCCGAAGAACTGCTGACCGCCGGACGGCGCGACCCGCGCCGCCGACTGCGCCGAACACCCCGAACACCTCGAACAAAAAGAAGGTCCCGCGTCGGACGCGGGACCTTCGACGGCTTCACGGGCCCCGCGGACGGCGGCAGACCGCGCGCGGCGGCCCGGCCGACGGGCCGGTCCTACTCGGCGGCCCCGTACATCCGGTCGCCGGCGTCGCCCAGGCCGGGCACGATGTAGCCGTTCTCGTTCAGACGTTCGTCGACCGACGCCGTGACGACGGTGACGGGCGTCCCCGCGAGCTCGCGCTCCATGAGCTCGACGCCCTCCGGGGCGGCGAGCAGCACGACAGCGGTGACGTCGTCGGCACCGCGCTTGATCAGTTCCTGGATCGCCGCGACGAGCGTGCCGCCGGTGGCCAGCATCGGGTCCAGGACGTAGACCTGGCGCCCGGAGAGGTCGTCCGGCATCCGGGTCGCGTACGTGGACGCCTGGAGGGTCTCCTCGTCGCGCACCATGCCCAGGAAGCCCACCTCGGCGGTCGGCAGCAGCCGCACCATGCCGTCGAGCATGCCGAGGCCCGCGCGCAGGATCGGCACGACCAGCGGGCGCGGATAGGACAGCTTGACGCCCGTCGTGGAGGCCACCGGGGTCACGACGTCGACCTGCTCGGTGCGTACGTCCCTGGTGGCCTCGTAGGCGAGCAGGGTGACCAGCTCGTCGGCGAGCCGCCGGAAGGTCGCGGAGTCGGTGCGCCGGTCGCGCAGGGTGGTGAGCTTATGGGCGACCAGGGGGTGGTCGACGACGTGGAGACGCATGCCCACAACAGTAGCCGGGCCCCCGTCTCGCTCGCGCTGGCATCAAACCGCCCGTCCGAGGGAAGGCGGGAAGGACGAACCTGGGGTGGTGTGCGTATGCCGGACCGCGGAGAGAAGTCCCCGGAGCAGTCCATGCAGCCGAAGCAGCCGAAACGCCCGGCGCGACCCGAGCGGCCCGAGCCGCCGGCGCGGTGGCCGGAGCGGCCGGTCCAGCGGCCGGAGCAGGAGACGGACGCCCAGCGCAGGCGACGCCGGGCCCAGTTCCTCCGTGAACTCACCGAGGCGCGCGAGCTGCGCGACCGTGTCCAGCCACGCCGCGCCAAGGTCGCCCGCCTGCGCCACGCCATGCGCATGCGCACCTTCCGCTGGTAGCTCCGCGGGGATCCGCCCACGCCGTGAGGGCGTAGACATGCACGCGCGACGCCGAGTGCCGCGTACGATCCGCTGGTAGCGATCAAAACAGGCAGACACAGCAGGCCGAAGACATCCCCTGAGCGCTCTGTTTCTGCCACGATTCCGAGTGGGTGGGGTCTCGGAGCAGCACTCCCCGCCCATCGACCTCCGCCGGGGGGACCCCCAACCGGCACGCCTACGACCAGTGGGAGAGTCACGGTGTACTTCGCCGCACTGCTCGCGCGCACCGAAGACGGGTGGGAAGCGAGCGACACAGAGCTCGACGATGTGGAGAGCCTGTCGGATCTGACCGACCTGGCCCGTGAAGCCTCGGAGGAGGACACGGTGCTCGTACTCATCGAGCAGGAGGACGCGTGGTTCGGCGTCGTCCGCGTGGACGGCGAGGAGGACCCTCGTATCTACGTCTCGGATGCCGCAGCCGCCGCCCGCAGCTCGTACGGCGAGATCCTGCTCACGGACGAACTACTAGGACGGGATCCGGGCGACGACGACGCCGACCTGGACTCCCTCGACCTGGACGGCACCGAGGACGGTGAGCCCGACGACGTACACGACTCCGACGACGAGGACGGGGACGGGGGCGAGACCGTGGCCGGCGAGGCCGTCTCGCACAGCCCCGTCGGGGACCGCGAGATCCTCGCCGACCTCGGGGTGAGCGAGAAGGAACTGCTCGCCCTGGACGAAGGCGACGCGCTCAGCACGATCGCCGACGCCCTGGGGGCGGCGGAGGTCCTGGAGACCGTCCGCTAGTTCCCCGGGTTAGGTTTCCCGGGTGAGCGGCACAACAGAGACCTTTCCACGAGATCCGGTACGCGACCGCTGGCGGGCCGCGATGCGGCTCGCCCTGGACGAGGCCGACCGGGCCGTCCAGGGCGGGGACGTCCCCGTCGGCGCCGTCGTGCTGTCCACGGACGGTACGACGGTGCTCGCGGCCGGACACAACGAGCGTGAGGCCACCGGTGATCCGACGGCGCACGCCGAGGTGCTCGCGATCCGCAGGGCCGCCCAGCGGCTCGGCGAGTGGCGGCTGTCCGGCTGCACGCTCGTCGTCACCCTGGAGCCCTGCGCGATGTGCGCGGGCGCGTTGGTGCAGTCCCGGGTGGAGCGAGTGGTCTACGGTGCCCGCGACGAGAAGGCGGGCGCGGCCGGCTCCGTCTGGGACCTCGTACGCGACCGCCGGCTCAACCACCGGCCCGAGGTGATCGGCGGTGTCCTCGACGAGGAGTGCGGGCGTCTTCTCACCGGATTCTTCCGCTCCCGCTGAACCCCCCGGGGGTGCCTGAAACGGATTTCGGACCACGGCCCACCTTGGGGTAGGGTCTTCCTCGGTAGCGTGTCCGAGCGGCCGAAGGAGCTCGCCTCGAAAGCGAGTGTGGCGCAAGTCACCGAGGGTTCAAATCCCTCCGCTACCGCTTGATGAGGGCCCCGTCGAAAGACGGGGCCCTTTGTGCGTATCCCGCCACTGGGGGCCGGGGGAAGCGACGTGCGGGACACGCCGCCGCCCCGGCGAGGGCGGGCCTCGAGTCCGCGCCGCGGGTTCGGAGGAATCCCGTGGCGTGGACCCCGCAGTGAGGTCCGTCCCCGGCCCTGCGGGCTCCCGACCGCCGGACTCGGCTCCATCCTGCGCCTCGACGGCCGCGAGCGGGACCGGCAAAAGGTCCCGGCCAGCAGGCCGTTGGTCCATAAAAAGGGCGTGAAGGTTACACTCGCCGCCGGCAACAGGGGGCCCACCGGGCGCAGCAGTCACAGGGGAGGCCGCGATGGCGGTGAATTCGAAGAAGATCGCCGTCTATGTGGTCGTGGTCTTCGCGCTGTACGTGATCATCACGGATCCGGCGAAGGCGGCCGACTACGTCCAGATAGGATTTGAGGGCATTTCGACCGCCGCTCGGTCCGTCGGCGACTTCATGACGTGGATCGCCGACGGAGCCAAGAACTGAGCGGGGACCCGCGCCGCGCCACCAGGGAGTGCCCGTGATCCGCCATCTGGTCCTCTTCAAGCTCGACGAGGGCGTCGAACGCGACGACCCGCGCGTCGTCGAGGGCGCGGCCGCCTTCCGCGCGCTCGGCGACCTGATCCCCGATCTCCGGTTCTGGGAATGCGGCTGGAACATCACCGACCGGCCCGTCGCGTACGACTTCGCGATCAACTCCGCGGTCGACGACGCGGACGCCCTGCAGCGGTACTTGGAGCATCCGGCGCATCAGGCCGGCGTCGCGCTGTGGCGCGAGTTCGCGACCTGGGTGATCGCCGACTACCCGTTCTGAGCCACGCGCCCCGGAGCCCCTCGCCACGACCGGCGGGGGGCTTCTCCGCGTCACGGGCCCCCAACTCTCCACCATTCCCGCTCAACACGGCTTTATGCGGTGCTTGCACACAGTGCACATGTCTTGTGATGCTATGACCGCTTTTGACGGATGAGTTGACGGATCTGACGGATGACAGAGGTGGAGTTGACCGTGCCGGCCAGTACTGCGCCTCAAGCACCGCCCCAGGAACCGATGGCGCTTCCGGAGCGGGCCCCGCTCCACGAACAGGCGCCTCCCCTGGAGCGGGCCCCCCTCCTGGAACAGCCGGCGCCTCCCCAGGAGCGGGCCCAGGTCCTGGAACAGCCGTCGCCGCTCCAGGAGCGGGCACCGGAGCAGGAGCGCGCCCCTGAGGAGGAGCAGGCCCCGTTCCAGGAAGCCGCCCCCGAGCGCCGCCGCGGTGCCGACACCCGGGCTCTCACCCAGGTGCTCTTCGGCCGCCTCAAGACGCTGGAGCCGGGCACCGCGGAGCACGACCGCGTACGCGGGGCGCTCATCGAGGCGAACCTGCCGCTCGTCCGCTACGCCGCCGCCCGCTTCCGCAGCCGCAACGAGCCCATGGAGGACGTGGTCCAGGTCGGGACCATCGGCCTCATCAACGCGATCGACCGCTTCGACCCGGAGCGGGGCGTGCAGTTCCCGACCTTCGCGATGCCGACGGTCGTCGGCGAGATCAAGCGGTACTTCCGCGACAACGTCCGCACCGTCCACGTACCCCGTCGGCTGCACGAGCTGTGGGTGCAGGTGAACAGCGCCACCGAGGACCTGACGACGGCCTTCGGGCGCACACCCACGACCGCCGAGATCGCCGAGCGGCTGCGCATCACCGAGGAGGAGGTGCTGTCCTGCATCGAGGCCGGGCGCTCGTACCACGCGACCTCCCTGGAGGCGGCCCAGGAGGGCGACGGACTGCCGGGACTGCTCGACCGGCTCGGCTACGAGGACCCCGCGCTCGACGGGGTGGAACACCGCGACCTCGTCCGGCACCTGCTCGTGCAACTGCCCGAACGCGAACAGCGGATCCTCCTGCTGCGCTACTACAGCAATCTGACGCAGTCACAGATCAGCGCCGAGCTGGGCGTTTCCCAGATGCATGTGTCAAGACTCCTCGCCCGCAGCTTCGCACGACTCCGATCCGCAAACAGGATCGAGGCGTAACCGGTAAGAGCGAATCGCTCAGAGGTTCCTTTTCCGTCCGTTCACCCGCGAAAAGCAGTCAGACCCCCATTTTCCAGGGCCGATTCACCCTCTCCATGTCGACATGTCACTACAGCGCGTTGCCGACATGTGACATTCTGCCGGAAGCGCGTTTGCCGTGGCCTCCCGACCGGTATTCAGGTGGAGGCTGCGTTCCTCCGACGGGAGCGTCCGCCGCGACCGTCCGCGACCCAAAGGGGGTGGCATGTCCGCAGACCAGGGCAGCTCGAAGGTGCTCACGCTCACGAAGAGCGACTCGGAGCCCGACGCGCTTCACGCAGTCGACGTCGTCGACATGGTCGACGTATCGGCCCTTCCGGCCCCGGACGCCGTCCCGGCCGCTCCGGCCGCCCAGGCCGCTCCGACCTCGGAAGCCATCGACACCCGCACCCTGTCCCGCTCCCTGTTCCTGCGGCTCGCCGCACTCGGTGAGAACAGCCCGGAGCGCGGCTACGTACGGGACACACTCATCGAGCTGAACCTCCCGCTCGTCCGGTACGCGGCGGCCCGCTTCCGCTCCCGCAACGAGCCGATGGAGGACATCGTCCAGGTCGGCACCATCGGCCTGATCAAGGCGATCGACCGCTTCGACTGCGAACGCGGGGTGGAGTTCCCGACGTTCGCGATGCCCACCGTCGTGGGCGAGATCAAGCGCTTCTTCCGCGACACGTCGTGGTCGGTCCGGGTGCCGCGCCGCCTCCAGGAGCTGCGGCTCGCCCTCACCAAGGCCAGCGACGAGCTCTCCCAGAAGCTCGACCGCTCCCCGACGGTCGCCGAACTCGCCACCGTACTCGGCGTGTCCGAGGAGGACGTGGTCGACGGCCTGGCCGTGGGCAACGCGTACACGGCGTCCTCGCTGGACTCGCCGGCCCCCGAGGACGACGGCGGCGAGGGCTCCCTCGCGGACCGCCTCGGCTACGAGGACACGGCCCTGGAGGGCGTCGAGTACCGCGAGTCGCTGAAGCCGCTGCTCGCCAAGCTCCCGCCCCGCGAGCGCCGCATCATCATGCTGCGCTTCTTCGCGAACATGACCCAGTCGCAGATCGGCGAGGAGGTCGGTATCTCCCAGATGCACGTCTCCCGGCTGCTCACCCGGACCCTCGCCCAGCTGCGGGAAGGACTCATCTCCGACTGAGGAGCCGGCACGGAAGAACAACCCTCCGAGTCTTCATAATTGACGCACCGTCAGTCACACTGGCGCGATGCGTCGAGCGGGTCGAGCGACTTGTGATCCTGGCCGTCGAGGCGCCCTGGTGGGCGCCTCGACGGCTTTGGTGTGTCTGGGCGCCGTGCTGACCGCCTGCGGGAGCGGCGGGAGCGGCGGCCATGTCGCGGCGGGAGTGCCCGGGGGGTCCGGGAGGGCCGTGGCCCCCACCGGGGACGTCTCCCTGGCCCCCCTGGCCGGGGAAGGAGCTTCGGGCCCGGGAAGGGCCCCCGCCGGCACCGGGGCGGCCGGCGACGGGACGGCTCCGGCCGCCGGGAGTCCGGGACCGCCACCGGGCCTCGCGGGAAAGGGCCTCACGGGAAAGGGCCTCACGGGAAAGGGGGCGGGCAGTGGCGCCGGGAACGGCGGTACTCCGGCGCCTCCCGGCGCGGGCGGCGGCCCGGGGCACGCGCGGGCGAGCTCCGGCAGTACACCGACGCCTGCCCCGCCGACGCGCTCGGCACCGTCCACGCCGTCGCCCGCCGCCGTCGTGGTGAGCGCGCCCGAGCGGGAGGCCGCCGGTCCGCGCTGGTGCGAGAAGGTGACCCTCTCCTTCCGCAACACCGGGGGCACCGCGGTCCGTTCGGGCACGGTGACCCTCGGGACACACATCATCGGGGCGCTCGGGATCGACTGGGCCACGATCGGGTCGACGCGGGACCTGCCCGCGCCGATCGCCCCGGGAGCGGGCAGGACGAACTCCTGGACGGTGTGCGTCGACGCCTGGCGTGTGCCGTGGGGCATGCACGTCGAGACGCTGGACGTGTCCGTCCAGTGGAAGTGACCCGCCGCTACCGGCGGGGCGCCGTCACGACAGGGCGAGCCATGCCACGGCGGCCACGACCGCCACGGCGACGACGATGCCGATGATGAGGCCGATGCGGGGACCCGCCGGAGCGGCCACCTGCTGCTGCTGACGGGCCTGGGGGCCCTCGTCGACGAAAGCGCGGAACATCTGGGTGCTACCCGCGGGGTCGTAGTTGCCCTCGGGGCCCTGGGTGTTTGCCATGGCCCAGGACCCTAGCGAATAGCCGGAGCTCGCCCAAGTGCGGGGCCCCTCCAGTGCGCGACCGGGCCTCACAGTGGACTCTCAGTTCGGCACCCCCTCGACCAGCAAGTTTACGTTCGCCAATACGTGCCTTTGCCATGTTTTTATCCCGGCGGGGACCGTTTCGTTTGCCTGCAGCAACCAACTGCATTTATGGTTGCCCCAAGCAACGAATATGGAGGGGCGATGGCCGAGCGGGCGCAGTACGAGGAGCTGGCTCGTCAGCTCAGTGCCATCGGCGCCGTGAAGAGGGAGCTGGCGCGGATCCTGCCGCACGACTGCCCGGCGGGTTCCGCCGCCGTGCTGACGCTGCTGGGCCGCCACGGCGACATGCGGATGAGCAAGCTCGCCGAGCTGCTCTCCGTGGACATGTCCGTGACCAGCCGCCATGTCGCGCATGTCGCCGACCGGGGCTGGATCGAACGCCTCCCCGACCCGGCCGACAAGCGCTCACGCATCCTGCGTCTCACCGGCGCCGGGCAGGCGCGCCTCGACGAGCTCTCCCAGCGCTCCTCACAGCTCTTCGCCGACCGGCTCAGCGACTGGTCCGACCAGGAGGTCGGGCTGCTCAGCCACCTGATGGGCCGGCTGCGCGAGAGCTTCGGCGACTGCCGCGCCACCCAGCGGCCCCCCTGGCCCGCGGAAGCCCAGACAGTCCACGCACCCGCACCGACCACCACCCGTACACCCGCGTAAGCGCACGAAGCACTAGAGAAGGAAGCCCATGGCAACGACCACACCAGCCGGTGTGCGGGCTCACGCCAAGCACGGAGGTGGGTCCTCCGACGGCACTCCGATGACACACCGGCAGATCATGGAGGCGCTCTCCGGGCTGCTCCTCGGCATGTTCGTCGCGATCCTGTCGTCGACGATCGTCACCAACGCCCTGCCCGAGATCGTCGGCGACCTGGGCGGCGGCCAGTCCGCCTACACCTGGGTCGTCACCGCCGCACTGCTCTCCATGACCGCGGCCACGCCCCTGTGGGGCAAGCTCTCCGACCTGTACAGCAAGAAGGCGCTCGTACAGATAGCCCTGATCATCTACGTCCTCGGATCCGCCGCCGCGGGCCTGTCGCAGAACGCCGGCATGCTGATCGCCTGCCGCGTGGTCCAGGGCATCGGCGTCGGCGGTCTGTCCGCCCTCGCCCAGATCGTCATGGCGGCGATGATCTCCCCGCGCGAGCGCGGCCGCTACTCCGGCTACCTCGGCGCGACCTTCGCCGTCGCAACCGTCGGCGGTCCGCTGCTCGGCGGCGTCATCACCGACACCTCGTGGCTCGGCTGGCGCTGGTGCTTCTACGTCGGTGTGCCGTTCGCGGTCATCGCGCTCATCGTGCTGCAGAAGACCCTGCACCTGCCCGTCGTGAAGCGGGAGGTGAAGGTGGACTGGGGCGGCGCGTTCTTCGTCTCGGCCGCGGTCTCGCTGCTGCTGGTCTGGGTCACCTTCGCCGGCGACAAGTACGACTGGATGTCGTGGCAGACCGCCGCGTTGGTCGGCGGCGCGATCCTCCTCGGCGCGCTCTTCGTGCTCGTCGAGTCCAAGGCGAGCGAGCCGATCATCCCGCTGCGGCTGTTCCGCAACCGCACCATCACCCTCTCCTCCCTCGCCTCGCTCTTCGTGGGCGTCGCGATGTTCACCGGCACGGTCTTCTTCAGCCAGTACTTCCAGCTGGCCCGTGACAAGTCCCCGACGATGTCGGGCGTCATGACCATCCCGATGATCGGCGGCCTGTTCATCGCCTCCACGGTCTCCGGCCAGGTCATCACCAAGACCGGCCGCTGGAAGTACTGGCTGGTCAGCGGTGGCGCCCTGATCACCGCGGGCCTGGGCCTGCTGGGCACCATCCGCTACGACACGGCCTACTGGCACGTCGCGATCTTCATGGCGCTGCTGGGCCTCGGCATCGGTATGACGATGCAGAACCTGGTGCTGTCCACGCAGAACCAGGTGGCGCCGTCCGACCTCGGCTCCGCCAGCTCCACGGTGACGTTCTTCCGCTCCCTCGGCGGCGCGATCGGCGTCTCCGCGCTGGGCGCGATCATGTCCACCCGGATCACCGACTACGTCAAGGACGGCCTGACCGGCCTCGACCCCAAGTACGCGGCCGCGGCGGCCTCTTCCGGCACCGGCACCATCCCGGACATGGACGCCCTGCCCGCCCCGCTGCGCACCCTCCTGGAGAGCGCGTACGGCCACGGCATCGCGGACGTCTTCATGATCGCCTCCGCGCTGGCGCTGCTCGCCTTCTTCGTCATGCTGTTCATCAAGGAGGTCCCGCTGCGGACCTCGGGCGCGCTGGCGCAGGCGGCCCAGGCCGCGCAGGCCGACGCGGGGGTTCCCGCCGTCGCCGCCGAACAGGAGGCGCCGGGCCGCGCCGTCCCCGCGACGGGCACCGGCACGCGGACCGAGTCCGCGCCGGAGGGCACCCAGCGGCTCGCCGCCGTCGCCACGGCGACACGGGAGAGCGCCCCGGCACCCTCCGCCGGAATCCCGGTCCGCGGTCACGTCCGCGGCGCCGAGAGCGCGCCGGTGCCGCGGGCCGCGGTCACGCTGATCTCGCTCGCGGGACGGCAGCTGGGCCGGTCGGTCGCACAGGCCGACGGCTCCTACGCGGTGGACGCGCCCGGCACGGGTTCGTACGTCCTGATCGCCTCCGCCGACGGTTTCCAGCCGCAGGCCTCGACGGTCGTCGTGAACGGCGAACCGGTGGCGTACGACATCCTGCTGAGCGGCACGAGCGGTCTGAGCGGGCTCGTGCGGGCCGCCGGCACCGGGACCCCGGTCAAGGACGCCATGGTCATCGTGACCGATGTGCGCGGCGACGTGCTGGCCACCGGGACCACCGGTGAGCAGGGCGAGTTCGGTTTCGCCGAGCTGGTGCCCGGACCCGTGACCGTCGCGGCGAACGCGGCGGGACACCGTCCGCAGGCGCTGCCCGTCGAGGTCGGCGGCGCCGGAGTCACCCGGGTCGAGGTCGAACTCCGCGCCGGCGCCCAGCTCCAGGGCGTCGTACGGGCGCCCGGCGGCCCGCTGCCCGACGCGCGGGTCACGCTGGTCGACGCGGCCGGGAACGTGATCGGTACGGCGCGCACCGGCACGGACGGCGCGTACGCCTTCACCGACCTGGACGGCGGCGAGTACACGGTCATCGCGACGGGTTACCCGCCGGTGGCCACCGCGCTGACCGTCGGCGGTCGCGGGGTCGACGACCACGACATCGAACTCGCCCACCCCGGCGAGTAACAGGAAACCCCGGCCCGTGGGACGCGCGCTCCGAACGGAGGCCGTGCTCCCACGGGCCGGTTCATGTGCAAGACAGGCAGGAGAAACGGGATGGGACTGACCGCACGGATTCGTACGCGGGACGGATGGGCCGTGTCGCACGCGGTCGTCACGGTGACCGACATGACCGGGACACAGGTGCTGCGGGCGGAGGCGGACGCCGAGGGCGCCGTACGGGACGCGGGTGCGCTGACGCCCGGCGCGTACACCGTGATCGTCACCGCGGTCGGGTACGCGCCCGCCGCCTCCAGCGCGATCGTCACGGCGGGCGGACGGGCCGAGGTCGGCACCGTGGTCCTCGCCCGGCAGGGCGGCACCGAGCTGCCGCCGCCCGGCCCGTGGACCGTCGATCCCGCCCACTCCTCGGTGGGGGCCGTCGCCCAGCACCTGGGGATCTCCAGCGTGCACGGCCGGTTCACCGACTTCGCGGGCACCATCGAGATCGCCCCGGACGAGGTGGCCAAGTCCCGGGTGGAGGCGGTGATCCAGGCGGCCTCCATCGACACCGGCAACGGGATGCGCGACGGCCACCTGAGGTCCCCCGACTTCCTGGACGTCGAGACGTACCCGCTGATCACCTACCGTTCCAGCGGCCTGACCCCGGCCGGCTCCGACCGCTGGACCGTCCACGGCGAACTCACCCTGCACGGCGTCGTGCGCCCGGTCGACCTGGACCTCGCCTATCTGGGCACCGGCGCGGACCCGTGGGGCGGCACCCGCGCGGCCTTCCGGGCGACGGCACAACTCCACCGCGAGGACTTCGCGATGAACTACAACCAGGTCGTCCAGGCGGGCATCTCCGCGATCGGCACCACCCTGAAGGTGGAGCTGGACGTACAGGCGGTGCAGGGCGGGACGCTGCCCCAGATGTGAGGTGACACCCCCCGCGGCGCCCCGTTCCCGGGCGCGGGACAGCCCTTAGGCTGCCCTCATGGCACCGAACATCGCGACGAACACCTCCGTATCCCGCGACGAACTGCTCGACTTCGTCCGCCCCCGCCACCGCGCCGTCCTGCTCACCCGCCGGGCCGACGGCAGCCCCCAGGGCTCGCCGTTGACCTGCGGGGTCGACGACGCCGGCCGCGTCGTCCTCTCGACGTACCCCGAGCGCGCCAAGACCCGCAACGCCAAGCGGGACGAGCGGGTCAGCCTGATCGTGCTGAGCGACGAGTGGAACGGGCCGTGGGTCCAGATCGACGGCACCGCCGAGGTCATCGACCCGCCGGACTCCGTCGAACCGCTCGTCGAGTACTACCGGAACATCGCGGGCGAGCACCCGGACTGGGACGAGTACCGCGCGGCGATGCTCAAGCAGGGGAAGTCGATCATCCGGATCACGCCCGAGAAGTGGGGTCCGGTCGCGACGGGCGGTTTCCCCGCGCGTCTGGCGTCCCAGGAGTAGCCGGGAGCACTCCGGAGCCGCGGGTGCCGCGGCGGGCGAGGTCCGCCCCGGTACCAGGCGGTGTCCGCGCCGGTCCTAGGCGGTGTCCGCGCCGCGGGCCACCATGGTCTCGATGCCCGCGATCAGCGTCTCCAGGGCGAACGTGAAGTCCCGTTCGCGCATCTCCTCGACCGTGTCGCCGCCGCGGGCCTCCATCAGGTCCGCGGCGCTCTCGAAGGTGACCGAGAACCGCGGCTGTTCGCTGATCGTGCTCATGGCCTGGCGGAAGTACTCCTCCTGGCTCATGCCCGCCGAGGCGCAGCGCTGCACGAAGTGGCCCTCGATGGTGCCGAACCCGTACACGAACTGGAAGACCGCCGAGAGTGCGCCCATCTGGCCGTGCGGGGGCAGGCCCGTGCTGCGGACCACCTTCTGGACGCAGAGCGAGAAGGCCATGGAGTGCGGGCCGATGTTCAGGAACGTGCCGATGAGCGGTGACACCCAGGGGTGCCGGACCAGCAGCGCGCGGTAGCCGGCGGCCACGGACCGCAGCTGGTCGCGCCAGTCCTCGCCCGACCCGGCCTCGGGCAGCCCCAGTTCGCCGAAGACCGCGTCGAGGGCGAGTTCGAGCAGGTCGTCCTTGGTGTCCACGTACCAGTAGAGGGACATCGCGGTGACGTTCAGTTCGGCGGCCAGCCGTCGCATGGAGAACCGCGCCATCCCCTCGGCGTCCAGCAGCCGTACCGTGACCTCGGTGATCCGGTCCCGGTCGAGCCCCGAGGGCTGACCACCGCCGCGTGCCGCACCGCCCCGGGGGGCCTTTCCCTCCAGCCAGACACTGGTCCGCGCCGGGCGCTCGGCCCGGCCGGCTGCCCTCACCATGGCGTACCTTCCTCGGAACGGGGACTGCGGTCACTCGCGACGGCGGTCCGGAACGCTCGGGTCCGTCCTCCCCGATGCTAAGCGCGCGTCGCGCGGAAGCCGCCCTCGCGGAATCTGCCCTCTCCGTACGCCGTAGCAACGCCGCGGCCGGGCAGTCCCGCCGATCCCGATCCCGGTGCCGCCGGCGAGGCACGGAACGGAAGCGAGCGGTGGCCCGGAGCTCGAACGCTCCGGGCCACCGCCCGGTGAGGGCCGTCGGGGTCGGTTCGTCAGCTCGTCGGCCGCGTCAGGTCGTAGAAGGTGGCCGAACCGACGGTCACCTTCTTGAAGTTGGCCGTGACCCACGAGCTGATCCGGGAGGAGGCGGAGGTGGTGCCCGAGGCGCCGCCGCCCATACCGCCACCCATGCCACCGCCCGAGATGAAGTAGTGGATCCTGCCGTCGGCCACGTACTTCTTGAACTGGGCCAGGGTCGGGGACGGATCGGTGCCGTTGAAGCCGCCGATCGCCATCACCGGCTTTCCGGTGGACAGTTGGTAGCTCGCCGAGTTCTGGGAGCCGACGGCCGCGGCCGCCCAGGTGTAGTCGTCGGCGTTCTTCGACAGCAGCGTCCTCGCCGCGGAGCTGACGTTCGCGCCGTTCAGCAGACCGCCCGCGCCGCCCGCGCCCATGCGGGCGTCGCCCGTGCCACCGCCGGGCATGCCGCCCTGCTGGTTCGGGCCCTGGGTACCGCCGTTGCCCTGGGTGTTCCCGTTGCCCTGCCGGCTCCCGCCGGGGAAGCCACCGGTGCCGCCCGTCGGGGGCCCGCCCGTGCCACCGCCCTGCTGCCCGTTCTGTTGGCCGTTCTGCTGGCCGTTCTGCTGGGTGCCGTTGCCGTTCGGCTGGTTCTGGCCGCCGCCGGGGAAACCGCCCCGCATACCGCCGCCGCCGGGACCGCCGCGGCCGCCCATCGTGCTCGCCCCGGACGGACCGGCCGTCACGATGGAGCCGGAATGCCCGGTGTTCACCGTGGAGAGCGTGTACGCCGTCGGTCCCGCGACCGCGGCCACGAGGCCCAGCCCAGCGGCCGTGAGCGCCAGTCGGCGTCCGAGCCTGGTCACGAAGACCAGGCCGAGCGCGCCCGTCAGACCACCGACGAGGACCAGCCACTTGAGCCAGGGCAGGTAGTCGGAGGTGCGGTTGAGGAGGACGTACCCCCAGGCCGCGGACGCGGTGACCGCACCGGCCAGGGTGAGCGACGCCCACACCTTCCCCCGCTCCTCCCACAGCACCGTCGCGCCCATGCCGACGACGGCAGCGAGGTAGGGGGCCAGGGCCACCGTGTAGTACTGGTGGAAGATGCCGGCCATGTAGCTGAAGACGGCCATGGTCATCAGCAGCGAGCCGCCCCAGGCCAGGAACGAGCCGCGGGTCAGGTCGGTCCGCCCCGCCTTCCGGGTGAGGACGAGGCCGGCCACCAGCAGGATCAGGGCCGCCGGGAGCAGCCAGGAGATCTGGCCGCCGATCTCGGAGTCGAACATCCGGTTCCAGCCGGTCTCGCCCCACATCCCGGTGCCGCCGCCACCGCCACCACCACCGACGCTGCCTGTCTCGTCGCCGTTGATGCGGCCGAGACCGTTGTATCCGAAGGTCAGCTCCAGGAACGAGTTGTTCTGCGAGCCGCCGATGTACGGGCGGGAGGACGCGGGCCACAGCTCGACGATCGCGACCCACCAGCCGCCGGCGACGAGCATCGCGCCCGCCGAGAGGCCGATCTGCGCGAACCGCTTCCGCAGACTCACCGGCGCGCAGACCGCGTACAGCACGGCCAGCGGCGGCAGGATCAGGAACGCCTGGAGCGTCTTGGCGAGGAACGCGAAGCCCACCGCGACGCCCGCCCACACGAGCCACTTCGTCCGGCCGTCCTCCAGGGCGCGGATCACGCAGTAGACCGTGACGGTCATCAGCAGCGCGAGCATCGCGTCCGGGTTGTTGAACCGGAACATCAGCGCGGCGACGGGAGTCAGCGCACAGACCGCGCCCGCGATCAGACCGGCCGCCGGGCCGAACCGGCGGCGCAGGGCCGCGTACAGGACACCGACCGTGGCGACGCCCATGAGCACCTCGGGGACGAGGATCGCCCACGAGCTGAGGCCGAAGACCCGCACCGACAGGGCCATCGGCCACAGCGAGGCCGGGGGCTTGTCGACGGTGATGGCGTTGGCCGAGTCGAGCGAGCCGAAGAAGAAGGCCTTCCAGCTCTGGCTGCCGGCCTGGACGGCCGCCGAATAGAAGGAGTTGGCGTAGCCGGAGGCGCTCAGGTCGTAGAGGTAGAGCAGCGCGGTGGCGACGAGCAGGCCGGCGAAGGCGGGGCGTACCCAGCGCGGGTCCTCGGGCCGGCCTCGCCGGACGCGGTGGAGGAAGGGCCGCCCGGGTTCACCGGGCCCGGGAAGAACGCCCGGTGCGGAGGGGTCTCGCGGGGGCGCATCACCCTGGCCGGTCGGCGGGCGTCGCACGGGAGCCGGGTCCGCGGAGGGATGCGTGTCGGGCCGACGGTCCGTGTCGGACTGACGGTTCGTGTCGGGCTGATAGTTCGTGTCGGGCTGAGTGGTCATCGTGCGTCCCTCGGATCGTGATCGTGCGGGCGCACCGGCTGCAGTTGCATGGTGGCGTCCCCCCAGGTGCGGTCCGCGGCGTCACGGGCGCGGAACTCGTCGGTGTCGTGGGTGCTGTCGTAGGCGCTGTCGTAGGCGCTGTCGTGCGCGCTGTCGTGCGGTGATCGCGTCGCCGCCCGGAGAGGGGACCCCTGTGGATGCCGGCGACCCTGCCGGGGCGGGACCGTCGCGTACGGGTCCGGGGCCGGGGTGTGCGACGCCACCACCGTGGACGACGTACCGTCACTCGTTCCGTCGCGCCGGTCGGGGAAGACCCAGGCGCGGAAGAGCAGGAACCGCAGCACCGTCGCCGCCAGGTTGGCGGCGATCAGTACCGCCAGCTCGGTGGAGTGCGCCGGACTGCTCGTGGCCGCGTTCAGGGCCGCGAGCGATCCGCTGGTGAGCGCGAGGCCGATACCGAAGACGACCAGGCCCTGCGCCTGGTGGCGGACCGCGCCGCCCCGGCCGCGGACCCCGAAGGTCAGCCGCCGGTTGGCGGCGGTGTTGGCGACCGCCGAGACCAGCAGGGCGAACGCGTTGGCGGTCTGTGAGCCGGAGAAGGACCGGAAGCCGCTGTAGAGCAGCAGGTAGAAGAGCGTGGACAGGGCGCCCACCACGCAGAAGCCGACCAGTTGGCGGGCGAGGCCCCCCGGAACGTCGGTCAGGTCGCGGTCGCGCGGGTCGTCCCCGAAGGGGCGCGCGAGCCGGTCCAGCGGCAGCGATCCGGTGCCGAGGGCGCGCCCCACGCGCCACACGCCCTTCAGGTCGTCGGTCGCGGTCCGCACGATGTGCACGGTCGAGTCCGGGTCGTCGACCCAGTCGACCGGCACCTCGTGGATACGCAGTCCGGCACGCTCGGCGAGGACCAGCATCTCGGTGTCGAAGAACCAGCCGGTGTCCTCGACCAGCGGCAGCAGCACCTGCGCGACATCACGGCGGATCGCCTTGAAACCGCACTGCGCGTCCGAGAAGCGCGCCTGCAGCGAGCCGCGCAGGATCAGGTTGTAGCCACGGCTGATGAACTCCCGCTTGGCACCGCGCACCACCCGGGAGCTCCGGGCGAGCCGTGAGCCGATGGCGAGGTCGGAGTGGCCCGAGATCAGCGGGGCCACCAGCGGCAGCAGGGCGTTGAGATCGGTGGACAGGTCCACGTCCATGTAGGCGAGGACCGGGGCGTCCGAGGCCGACCACACGGTGCGCAGCGCGCGTCCGCGGCCCTTCTGTTCGAGCCGGCAGGACCGGACCTCCGGTATCCGCGACTCCAGCCGCGCGGCCACCCGGGAAGTGGTGTCCGTCGACGCGTTGTCCGCGACCGTGATGCGGAACGCGTACGGGAACGTGCGCTTGAGATGCTCGTGGAGTCTCACCACACACCGCTGGAGGTCCTTCTCCTCGTTGTAGACGGGGATCACTACGTCCAGGACAGGCGTACCGGCGGACCCGGCCGGGAGGTGCTCCCGCGCCGGCAGGTTGCCGGGAGAAGAGTCGGTTCGCATGGGAACGACTCTGGTCAGACGCCCTGTTGCACCCATGTGGTGGTGCTGTGCTGTGCCTGTGAGTGCCGCCGCGCCCGTGCTTCCCCGGTCGTCGTCCCGGTCGTCGTCCCGGTCGTGTTCCCGGTCGTTTCCACGATCGGGTCGCCGGGGAGCGCGGGCAGGTGCAGGGTGAACACCGTCCGGCCCGGCACGCTGTCGACGGTGACGGCGCCGCCGTGCGCGGAGGCGACGGCCTGCACGATGGCGAGCCCCAGGCCCGTCGAGCCGGAGGCGCGGGAGCGCGAGGAGTCGCCGCGCGCGAAGCGTTCGAAGACGCGGGGCAGCAGGCCGGGCGGGATGCCGGGTCCGTCGTCCTGGACGTCCACGCACAGCCACGGTCCGTGCCGGTGCACGCGTGCGGTGACCGTCGTACCGGGTGGGGTGTGCGTTCTGGCGTTCGCGAACAGGTTGACCATGACCTGTTGCAGACGGGCGGCGTCCGCGAGGACGAGCGCGGGTTCGTCCGGCAGCTCCAGCCGCCAGTCGTGGTCGCGGCCGGCCGCCCGTGCGTCGCTCACGGCGTCGATGACGAGCGGTACGAGATCGGTGCCGTCGTACTGGAGCGGGCGCCCGGCGTCGAGGCGCGCGAGCAGCAGCAGGTCTTCCACCAGCCCGGTCATCCGGCCGGCCTCGGACTCGATGCGCCCGAGGGCGTGCCGCGTGTCGGGGCCGGTCTCCTCACGTCCGCGTCGGGTCAGCTCGGCGTACCCGCGGATCGACGCCAGCGGTGTACGCAGTTCGTGACTGGCGTCCGCGACGAACTGCCGTACCCGTGTCTCGCTCTGCTGACGGGCGTGCAGCGCGCCGTGGACGTGGTCGAGCATGCGGTTGAGCGCGGCGCCGACCTGGCCGACCTCGGTGTGCGGGTCGGCCTCCGACTCCGGGACCCGCTCGTAGAGGGTGACCTCGCCGGTGTGCAGGGGCAGTTCGGAGACGCGGGTGGCGGTGGAGGCGACCTTGCGCAGGGGGCGCAGGGCCAGTCCGACCAGGACACTGCCTGCGATGCCCGCGGCGATGAGACCGGCGCCGGTGACGCTGACCTCTACGAGGATCAGGGTGTTGACGGTGTTGGTGACGGTCCGGGTGGGGATGCCGACGTAGTAGGCGCCCCGGAAGCCCTCCTGGTACTCGACGCGGTACTCGCCGAGGCCCGGGATGTCCACGTTGTGCGCGCCTGTCCTCGGCACGGCGGCGAGCGCGGCCTTCTGGGCGGCACCGAGTTCCTTCGTGCCCATGTCCGAGACACCGCCGACGGTGGTGGTCTTCGGCAGCTTGGAGACGACCGCGCGGGTGATCACGCCGTTCGACACGACGGCGCCGACGGTGTCCTCCTGGTTCGGCCCCCTGGTGAGGAAGTCGAAGACGCCGCCCGACACGATGCCGGCGCCCTCGGACCTGGAGTTCGGGGGTACGCCGGTGTCACCGTCGTGGTCCCCGCCCCCCGGTGTGAACAGGCCGGTGGCACGCTTGGCGACCTCGCCCAGCGTGCCGTCCAGTTGCTCGTACAGATGCGACCGCAGGGCGAACGTCGTCACCGTGCCGATCACCGCGCACACCACCGCGATCAGCGTCACCGCGGAGACGACGAGCCGCGTCCGCAGTGTGCGCGGCTGTCGTCCCCGCCCCTGTCTACGCGGCCGTCGTCGTCCGCTCATGACACCGCGGGCTTGATCAGGTATCCGGCTCCGCGCCGGGTGTGGATCATCGGCTCGCGCCCCGCGTCTATCTTGCGGCGCAGATACGAGATGTACAGCTCGACGACGTTGGCCTGGCCGCCGAAGTCGTAGGACCACACGCGGTCGAGTATCTGCGCCTTGCTGAGCACGCGCCGGGGATTGCGCATGAGGAAACGGAGCAGTTCGAACTCCGTCGCGGTGAGGTGGATGTTGTCCCCGGCCCGGAACACCTCGTGGCTGTCCTCGTCGAGGGTGAGGTCCCCGACGACCAGCGTGGAGTCGGAGCGCCGGTCGGCGGCACCGGAGCGGCGGATCAGTCCGCGCAGCCTGGCCACGACCTCTTCCAGGCTGAACGGCTTGGTGACGTAGTCGTCACCGCCGGCCGTCAGACCGGCGATGCGGTCCTCGACGGCGTCCTTGGCGGTGAGGAAGAGGACGGGCACGTCCGGCAGTTCACGGCGCAGCCGCCCGAGGACCGCGAGCCCGTCCATGTCGGGCAGCATCATGTCCAGCACCACGGCGTCGGGCCGGAACTCGCGCGCGCTCTGCACCGCGCCCTGTCCGTCACCCGCGCTGCGGATCTGCCACCCCTCGTAACGAAGGGCCATGGACAGGAGTTCGGTGATCGACAGCTCGTCGTCCACCACCAGGACTCGGACGGGGCTCCCGTCCGGCCTCAGCAGTTCGGTGCGCCCCTGGGGCGAGGTCGTGGTCATAGCGGACACCTTGCTGGGCAACGCTGAGAGCATCCTTTCGGAGACCTGTGATTCTTCTGAGAAACACACAGGCGCCTCTCAGGTAACCCCTGGGAGGATCACGCCGTTCCCGGCGCGCCTCCGGACGGGGCCGCGATGCCGTCCGCGCGCGGGGGCGCGATCCCGAAGAGACGCGCACCGTTGTCGTGGCAGACCGCCCTCAGCCAGTCGTCCCCCAGCTCCAGCCGTTCCAGGGCGTGCAGTTGATGGGCGTAGGGATACGGGATGTTCGGGAAGTCGGTCCCGAGCAGGATCCGGTCGCCGAGGGCGGCGAGCCGGGCCGACGCCTCCGGTGGGAACGGCGCGAGCCGCTCGCTGAAGTCGGTGAACGCCATCGTCGTGTCGAACCGCACCTCCGCGTACCGCTCGGCTAGAGCGAGGAACTCCTCGTACTCGGGCATCCCCAGGTGCGCGACGATCAGCCGCAGCCGGGGATGCCGGGCGAGAACCCGGCCGGCCGGCTCGGGCCCGGTGTACTTGCCGGGCGTGGGTCCGGACCCGCAGTGCATCACTACGGGGACACCGGCCTCCGCGAGCAGCCCCCAACTGGTGTCGAGGAGCGGGTCGGCCGGGTCGTACGCGCCCACCTGGACGTGTGCCTTGAAGACGCGGGCGCCCTGTTCCACCGCCTCCCGCACATACGCCTCGACGTCCGGCTCCGGGAAGAGGGTGGCGGTGTGGAGGCAGTCGGGCGTGCGGCGGGCGAAGTCGACGGCCCAGGAGTTGAGCCATCGCGCCATGCCGGGCTTGTGCGGATAGAGCATCGCGGTGAAGGCCCGTACGCCGAACTCCCGGATCAGCGCGAGCCGTTCGTCCTCGTCGCCGCGGTAGGTAATGGGCCATTCGATGCCGCCGGTCAGCGGGCCGAGGCCGTCGAAGTAGTCCCACACCTTGCGCAGGACCCGCTCGGGCATGAAGTGGGTGTGGACGTCGACGAGACCCGGGAGACCCAGCCGCTCCCAGAACCGCCGTACGTCCTCCCCGTCAGCCGTGCGCATGCTCGGACCCCCCGCCGCGCTGGATGCCGACAGGTGTCCGGGGTTGATCGCTCATGCCGCCCACCATGGTCGTCGGTGTCACCGCAGGTCCACCCCCTTTCCGAAAAGGGCCCCGAGGAGGCCGACTCCGGACCTCACGCTCCCGGCCGCCCGAGCGCCCCCTCAGAACAGCCCGTCCTGCACCACGGCGTCCTCCACCTCGCGGAACTCCCGTACGGGTACGGTGAATCCGCTCGCCCCGGCGGTCAGGTCCCACCCGGTCATGAGCCGGGTGTCGAGTACGACCACTCCCCTCGGGGTCGCCAGATGCAGATCGGGGCCGGCGGCGGCGACCAGCTCTCCGCTCACCGCGCCGCCTCCCGTCAGCTCGCTCACGGCGCCCACGGCTGCCGGGACTCCGTCGAGCCCGAACACCTCGACGTGGTCGACGGCCCGGAACGGCGCCCGCTCCAGGGAGTCGGGCCAGCCGTCGAGCTCCGCGACGCGCGCGTGCAGTTCTCGGATCTCCTCCAGCCGCTCAGCCGCGTCCGGCAGCGCCGACCGCACCCTGCGCTTGTCGGCGTACCGGATCCGGTCCGGCACCCCGAGCGCGGCCCGCAGCAACTCCTCGGTCCGCCGCGCGGCCATCAACGGCCCCTCTCCCAGCCAGCTGAAGCAGACGGCTCCCTGCTCCAGCAGCCGCGCCGAGCCGCGTGCCGAGCCGGTGATGCCGACCTTCACCATGCCGGGTCCGAACCAGGCGAGGTACACACGGTACGGACGCGGGTCGTCGGCCATCGTGTCGGCGGCCACGGAATGCGCCCGGTCCAGGCGCGCGCACTCCTCGCACCGGGCCCCCGTACTCCGCCCCGACACGGCCGCCCGCGCGGGGCACGCGTTGCCCCGCGCTCCCACGCACGTCCGCCCGCCGCCGTCCGCCACGGTGAAGGCGACCCGCTTCCCCGTGGTCAGCGCACTCTCCCGCCCGCCACCCCACACCAGCACGGGGCCGCCCGCCGACCACCGCAGACCCGAACATCTCCACGTCTGTGCCATCACTCACGAGCGTAGGCGCTGCCACTGACAACGCGCCCGGCCCGCTCACGCCGAGCCCGCCCGTGCCCACTCCCGGACGCCTCCGCGCGTACACGCCGCTCCCGCGCGGCATCGCCAGCGGCTCCTCTCCCCGGCTCCCGCCCCCATCCGCCCGGCGATCCGGTCCAACGACTCGGCCATGCGCCCCAGGGCGGCCGCCATCGCGTCCTGGCTCCGGTCGATCATCTCCTGTCCGCGCCTGATCGCCTCCTGGCCTCGCGCGAGCGCGTCCTGGCCCCGGGGCTCGGCACGCCCGCCACGGCCGGACTCCCCCAGCGGCCGGTTCGCCTCCGCCGCCGACCGTTCACGCCGGGCCGCCGGCCGGGTGCCCTCGGCGGGCAGCGCGTCGCGCTCGGTCACCCGGGCGTTGCGCGCCGCCGCCCGCGCCGCGAGTTCCTCGTCCGCCAGGATGTTCCGCTCCTCGAACCGTACGAGGGCGTCGGCGACCCGCTGAGGCACCGCGTAGGCGACGCCCCCGTCGGAGGCGGGTTGCACGGAGGCCGGTTCGAGGGCGTGGCAGCCGTCGCGCTGGATGCTCACGACGGCCTCGGCTGCCCAGCTCTTGAAGGGCTCGCACTCGGGCTTGGCACACCCGTTGACGAGCCTGACGAGCCCCTGCAGATTCACCATCGTCATCGACTTCTTGAGTCTGTGACCCGCGATCCCGCTCAAGGCGTCCGCTCCGTGGACGCTTCGCGCGAGATCCTCCAGACGCTGCCGGCACTCTGCCGCGACATGCCGGAGAAGGGCTTGGCGGGTGTCCGCGTACCCGAGGACCCTGGCCACGTCCGCCGCCGGGAACCAGTGCTCCCCGTCCGGCAACGTCACCCTCCGCACCCGCGCCCCGGTCGCCGCGAACACGAAGTCGTTGATGTCGATCGCGTCCTGCTCGTACATCGAGCATCACCTCCACGCCGGAAATTAGGCGAGGAAGCAGGCAACTCCCGTAGAAAACAATGACGTTCACCCGATAGGCGACAGAAGGATCGATTCGGCGCAAGTACCCCCACCCCGGAGGCCCACCGACCGGGCCGGGCCGGCGCGCCGGACGGGGCCGGAGGCATCGACCGGGTGGGGAAGGGGCGGAGGCCGGGCGTCAGGCGCCCTGCGCCCGGCCGTCGGCTCCCGACTGCCGATCGCCGGCACCGGACTGCCGAATGCCGGTTCCCGACTGCCGATCGCCGGCTCCGTGTCGGCGCACCTGCTCGATGAGACGGCGCAGCGCCGTACGGGCACCGGCGATCTCTCCGGGCGGAATGTCGGCGGCGAGTGTGCGGTGGACCTCGTCGGCGCGGGTCGTGATCCCGTCGAGCACGCGATGACCGTCGGCCGTGAGGGCGAGGAGCGGCGAACCGCGGTGATCGGGATTGGGCCGGAAGGCGGCGAGGCCCTCAGCGACGAGATCGTTCGCGACGCGCTGGACCCCCTGCCGGGTGACGCCGAGACGGCGGGCCGACTGTGCCACGGTCTGCGCACTCTCGGAAACAGCGCTCAGCAGCTGCCAGCGGGCCTGCGTCTGCCCCTCGGTCGCGGCGATGGCCTCACCCGACCTGCGCAGAAGTCCGGCCGCCTCGAACACGTCCGCCACCAGCAGCGCGATCTCGTCCGGCATGCCCCACCATCCTCAATTGACAACATATTGTCACTCTGTGAACCTACTGTCAGTATAGGAAGCGAAAGCCTGCCCGATCACCCTCTCCGGAGACGCCATGAACACCGCGATCGACCGCCTGAGGGCCGCCCTGGACCGCGCCGCCGCCATCCGCCCCAAGGAGGGCGGGTTCTCCTGTCTCGCAGAAGCCCTGCGGCAGGCCGGGGTCACCCACTGCCGGATGGCCGTGCCGTCGAACACCATGCTCTACCTCACCGACGCCGGACCCGTCGCCGTCCAGAGAGAGCCCCTGGTCACCGGCATGGTCGACGTCCCGCCGTTCGACCGCCGGGCACTCCTCACCGCACTCCGTGTCGATCAGGCGGGCGACAGCACGTTCCCCGAGTTCGTCCAGGGCTGCTGGGAGGCCGGCGTCGTCCGGTACGAAGTCGACCTCGACGCGCGAAAGTGCGTCTACTACGGAGCCGACGGCGACAGCTACACCGAGACCTATCCGGCCGTCGAGATCTGACGGGACGCGGCGGACGCGGCCGCACGGCGAATCGCCCGGGGCCAGGCCGACGTGCGCCAATCCGCGCTCCTCGGGCCATCAGGCCGTGCCAGGCCCCTGAACCCGAAGCGGCACACACATGTGAGGGATGCCACACCCGGAACCCGCACAACCCTCCGCCCTTCCCGGAGGTCTGGGGCGGCGGTGGAAGACGGTGTCTTTCCACCGCCGCCCCAGAACGAAGGAAGGCATGAACCGAGCCACTCGTGCGTCCGCCCTCGCCGCGACCACCGTCCTCGCGACGACCGGAGCCCTGCTGACGTGCACCTCCGCCGCCGGTGCCGCCACGGCGACCGTGGCCTGTAAGTCGCCCGTCTTCACGCAGCAGTTCTACGCGAACACGACCTTCTCCGGTACGCCGAAGAAGACCGCCTGCGATGCGAAGATCGATCAGAACTGGGGCACCGGCGCCCCCGCCGCCGGGCTGCCCAGCAACAACTTCGGCGTGCGCTGGACGGTCACCCGGGACTTCGGTTCCGGCGGCCCGTTCTCGATCCCCGTCGCAACCCGCGACGGCCTGCGCGTCTATCTCGACGGCACGCGCAAGGTCGACATCTGGAAGAACGTCTCGACGACCCAGACGAAGACCGTCAACATCACCATCCCGTCCGGGACGCACACTCTCCGCTTCGACTTCGTCAACTGGACGGGCGACGCGAACGTCAAGGCGGACTACCTGCCCCGCACGTCCGCCACCGTCGACAGGGTCAAGCCCCTCGTGCCCACCGGCACCTCCCTCACGTACAACTCCTCGTACCGGGCCACCTTCAACTGGACGGCCAACAAGGAGATGGACCTCGCGGGCTACCGCGTGTACCGCCGGCTCCAGGGCGCCGCGTACAGCACCAAGCCGCTGGCCACGACGACCTCCACCTCGTACACGGACACCACGCTGCCGAAGAACGGCGCGGTCTACTACTACGAGGTCCGCGCCTACGACAAGGCGGGCAAGGAGTCCGCGGGTACGGCGGACAAGTCCGTCACCACTTTCGACGGGATCGCTCCCGCGGCGCCGAAGGGGGTCGAGGACGCCTCGAAGCCCGGCCACTCCGAGAAAGCGGCCCTCTTCTGGTACGGGAACACCGAGGCGGACCTCGCCGGGTACAACGTGTACCGCTCCACCACCAGCAGGCCGGTCGCGCTCACCGCGGCGAACCGGCTGAACGGCGACAAGCCGCTCAGCCGCGCCTGGTACGAGCAGCCGCTGTCGCAGACCGGGGACAGGTACTACTACGTCGTCACGGCGGTCGACACGCACGGCAACGAGTCGGCGGCTTCCGGCACGGCGGAGTTCTACACACGGGACAAAACGGGTCCCGTGAACACCGCGTACAACGCGACGGCGGTCGAGGACGAGCGCGGGGTCACGCTGACCTGGGACAAGTCCGAGGCCACCAGCGAGGACTTCGTCGGGTACATGGTCTTGCGCTACAACAAGCCGCGCACGCAGAGTGGGCGCACGGTCGTGGTGGTCGCCACCGGCGTCCGGGACACGTCCTTCACGGAAGCGGCCCCGCCGCCGGGCGCCACGTACTACTACTCGGTCGTGGCCGTGGACGGCGCGGGGAACGGGGGCACCTCCTCTGTCGAGATGCCGGTCGCCGTCGCAGGGAACAGCACCCCGCCGCCCCCGGTGACGGGCCTGACCGCCACCCCCCGGGAGAACGGCGTCTCGCTGAGCTGGGACGCCAGTGACGACCCGGGTCTCGACCACTACCGCATCATGCGGGGCACCCTCGTCGACGGCGAGTGGGTCTACAAGCCGCTCATCGACTCCTGGACCCTCAGGCCCCAGGAGTTCACGGAGACCCACCACCTCGACCGTACGGTCGCCGATGGCGAGCAGGTCCGCTACGGCGTCATCGCCGTCGACCAGTACGGCAACAAGCTCACCCTCGAGACCGGCGTCCCGGTCCAGGACGTCACCGAGCTCGACCTGCGCCCCGACGCCGGCGCCGGCCCGGCCGTCGGCGACAACCCGCTCGGCCACCTCAGCGCCGACGTGCACGGCTGGGTCCTCTGGTCGACCGGCGACACGGGCGCCAACGGCAGCAAGGTGACCGGCTTCACCGTCTACCGCTGGAACCGGTCGACCCACGTCTTCGACAAGGTCGGCGTCCAGCCGCGCAGTGACAGCAGCAGCTGGTTGTACGCGGACACCACCATGCCCAAGGGCACGACCACGTACTACCGCGTGACCGCCACCCTCGCCGACGGCACGGAGACGGCCGCCCGCGAGACGGCGATCGCCTCGGTGGACTAGCTCCCACCGGAGGAAGCAGCGGAGGCGCCCGGCAGGATTTCCCGGCCGGGCGCCTCCCTGCTGGTTGCCGCCGTATGCGACAGGGCAAGCCGCGGGCCGCTGCCTCGACGAGTCCGAGAACGCCTTCGGCGCCGCCAGGATCACCCGGAGCCGGTCCACGTCCGCGTGGTCCCGGTCTGAACGATCAAATCGGTGAGCTGCCCCGCAGTTGGCATCCGACCGCGGTCTGCCCCGAGCCTGACGACGCAGCCCCGAGCCTGACGACGCAGCGGTACAACCAATAGGAGTGGTCAGCGGTCTCACGTGGGTCCGGCGTCCACCCGCTCGGCTGCCCTGTCAGCGACAAGCGTGGTCGTGCGGCTGCCTGTTCACCCTCCCTTCAGGAGCACCATGCGCTTCAAGCAGGTCTCGCTCGCGGCGGCGATATCCGTCGTCGCGGGGCTGACCTCCGCCACCGTCGGCCTCACCGGTCCTGTCGCTCGGGCGGACGGCGCCGACACAGCCGCGCTGCCGCTGTCGCACTACGCCCACATGGTGGTCGACGGCGCTCACCAGCACCTCTTCTTCAGCCAGGGCGCCGGCACCACCGGCATCGTGGTGACCGATCTGTCCGGCAACCCCGTCACCACCATCGACGGCGAGCAGGGCGCTGACGGTCTCGCGCTGTCCGCCGACGGCAGGACGCTGTACGCGGCCCTGACCGACGGCGACGCGATCGCCGCCGTCGACACGGCGACGCTCACCGAGACCCGCCGCGTCCACACCGGTACCGCCAGCGCCCCGGTCTCCGTCGCGGTGGCCGGGGGCAAGGTCTGGTACGGCTACACGGCCGACGACGGCAAGGGCACCGTCGGCTCGGTGGACCCCTCCGCCGCCGACTCCGCGCCGACCCCGCAGCCCGTCATGCCGCACTGGTCGACCACCCCCCTGCTCAGCACGGGCGGCGGGGTGCTCGCGGTGCAGGACGCCCAGACCTCCATGACGCACGTCGCCACCTACGACGTCTCCTCCGGGACCGCCTCCCTCAAGGTCGACATGGGCCTCGGCGGCGCCGCGACGGGCCCCGTCCAGGTCACCGCGGACGGCACGAAACTGCTCGTTCCGCAGTCGGCCTCCGTGTACGTGTACAGCACGGCGGACCTCAGCGCCGCCAAGCCCTACGGGTACTACACCGGCGGCGTCGGCTCCTCCCCGGACTCCGTCGCGGTCGACTCCGACGGCACGATCGCCCTCGGCAGCACCGCGGGCCAGGGCGCGGGCGCCTACGTCTACGCGGCCGACCAGATCGCCGAGAACCACTTCGCCTTCGCCGGCACCGTCGCCCCGGGCGGCCTCGCCTGGGGAGCCGACGGCCGCACGCTCTACGCAGTCACCCGGGACAACGGGTCCTACACCCTCGACGTCCTCGGCGACGCCAAGCTCACGGACACCCAGCTCTCCCTGAACAACCCGTCGCCGTACGCGATCCCCACCCAGCAGTTCACGCTGAACGGAACGGTGGGCGGCCACGGCTTCGCGCCGGCCGGCGCCACGCTGAAGGTCGTGCGCGACGGCACCGATCTGCCCGACGCCACGGTCGGCGCGGACGGCTCGTTCCACATCACCGACACCCGTCAGGACGAGGGCACGTACACCTACGAGGTGTCCTACGCCGGCGACGCGACGCACCGGCCCGCGACCACCTCGCTGACGGTGGGGGTGTCCAGGCTCGGAACCTTCATCCCGTACCCGGAGTTCAGCTCGGCGACGCCGCACGACGTGGCCTTCACCGGCACGGTCATGACCGACCTGAGCCGCGGCCCCTTCGCACAGCGCGACACCGTCCAGGTGACCCGGACGAACGAGGACACCCACCAGTCGACGCAGCTCCCCGCGGCCCCGGTCGACCCGGCCACCGGCCGCTTCACGGTCACCGACGCCCCGGGGACGGCCGGATGGTTCACCTACAGCCTGTCGTTCGGGGGTGACATCACGCACCAGCCGGGCGCGAACGACGTGAGCACCGCCATCTCCCCCTACGCCCCGGCCCTCACGCTGAAGGCCCCCACCACCGCCACGCGCGGCGCCGCGCTGAACTTCGGCGCCGTGCTGGGTGACGGCCCGTACGACAGCGGCGAGACGGTCACCGTGACCCGCACGGACGCGGCGCACACCACGACGCCTGTGACGTGGACGGCCCCCGTGGCCGCCGACGGCACGATCACCGTCAAGGACACCCCGTCCACCGGCGGCGCCAACACCTACACGGTCAGCTACGCGGGCGACACCAGCCACCGGGCGGCCGCCACCTCCGCGATCGTCCAGGTCTCGCGCGCCACGACGAGCCTGTCCGTGGCCGCCAACGCCTCCACCTACGCGTACGGCGCGACGGCCACCGTCACCGCCCATTTGGGCACCACGTACAACGGCCGTACGGTCTCGCTCTACGCGACGCCCGCCGGCGGCAAGAAGACGTTGGTCAAGACGGGCACCGTGGACAGCAAGGGCGACCTGACGGCCACGTACAAGCTCGCCGCCAACACGACGTTCACCGCGTCCTACGCGGGCGACTACCGCTACGCCCCGGCCACGGCCACCCGCGCCGTGAGCGACCAGGTGAAGGTCGCGCAGGCCCTGAACGGCTACTACACGACCACCACGTACAGCGGCACCACCTACCGGGTCTACCACCACACGGTCCGGCCGACGGTGACCACGACCGTGTCGCCGAACAAGTCCGGCCAGTGCGTGCACTTCCAGGTCCAGCAGTACTACAGCGGTGCCTGGCACACCCTCAGCACCTCGGGCTGCTTCACGCTCAACTCCAAGAGCACCGTGGCGGCGCAGCTGAGCCTCTCCCAGGCGGTCAACCAGAAGTTCCGGGTGCGCTCGGAGTACGTCCACAGCTCGAAGGACACCACCAACGTGAGCACGTGGGGCGGCTGGCAGTACCTGACGGTCAGGACCTGAGCACCTGAGCACCTGCGGCCACAGGCCCTGACCGGGCCGCATGACAAGCGAGCCGGCGCCGGTCCGGACACCCGAGAACAGGGTGCCCGGACCGGCGCCGTCACTTCACCGCCCGGCCAGGATTCCCGGCATCGACGGCGAGTTGCCGTCGTTGTCGGCGCCGACCTCGTAAGTCTGGTCGCACGCGTGGAGCAGGCGAAACAAGGGGGGAGCGCTGCCCGCGTACCCGCCATCCGTACCGAAGCCTGATCCTCGTATCCGCGAGTTCCTCGCGTCTCCGGCCGTCGCCCTCCGAAGTGGTCTGTTATGCGATGCCTGACGCCTTGGTGAACCGCGCAGCCTCAATCGGATGCTCACCGTCCTGTGCCGGGACGCCGGCGTACGACGCGTGCGTGTGCACGATCTCCGACACACGTGCGCGTCACTCCGGCTCGCTCAGGGCGTGGACGCTCGCACGATCATGGAATCCCTCGGGCACAGCACGATCACCCTCGACACCTACGCGCACGTCATGAGTACGGCGCTCAAGGCCGCCGCCGATCGGATGGACGACGCACTGGGCCACGAGCCTGAAGAGGAGATCTTGTAGCCGGACGCCTTGATGACGTCGTCACTGAGGCCGATCTACAGCCTGTCGCCCGGATCAGGCCGCGGGCCGACGGGCGCGGAGCCGGTGGACGCCCTTTATGCCGTAGCCGGCGGCCATGAGCATCCAGCCGGGGACCGCGATCCACAACCAGGGTCCTGCCACCACGAGACTCAGAAGCGAGCCGCCAAAGAGCAGCAGGCCACCGACTGCATCCAGCAGGTCGAGACGCGCCTTGAAGCGCACCGCGGAGTCGAGTCCGCGCAGTCGGTGGATGATGGGCACGAGACCGAGGATCTGCAAGATGGCCAGGCCGAGAAAGATCCAGGCGAACCAATCGGGTATGTCCACGGCGCGCACTGTATCGCTCGTCCGGGACCCTGGGGGCGAAGATCCAAAGGAGCCAGCACGCTAGGTGTTGATGTCACCAGTTGATGTCAAAGGCCCCGCCAGTTGAACTGACGGGGCCTTTGACCTGTGTGCACGCGGCAGGATTCGAACCTGCAACCTTCTGATCCGTATCTAGCCAGTTCGGTCAACGACGGTCATTCCGGTCGCTCTGATGCCTCTGAGGGACGTCGGTGGGCGGGGGCAGTCGCTGGAGTTGCGGTACCGCGCTGCTGTACCGCTTGCTTCGCTGCCAGATTCCGGCGGGAGTTTCACGTCGCAGCCGCCGTTCGTAGTCGGCGATCTGACGGGCATCGACGGGAACGCAGCTGGAAGTTCGGATCAACCGCTCCTGACGCGCGTCCTACGGGGTGGTGTGTCATTTGTAGGAGGGAAGTTGGGTAGCGTCATGCACCAGGCCGAGGAACCGAGAGTCGCTTGCAGCCGCCAGCAGTTCCTTCCCTGTGATCGGGGACGAACCCGAGGTGCCCACGTCCGGGTAAACGGTGAAGATGACATCGCTGTTCGCGTAGACGAAAGCGACCTCGGTGGACATGACATCAGGCGATCTGACGAACAAGCGAAGCGACGTGGCCTTGATACCGCCCGGCAGAGTGACGTTCTCACAGCTTCCACCCTTGATGAAGCTCCCGGAGCAAGGCCTTGGGCCGGAGCCACCTTCGGAGGGCGCCACGAAGAAATCGACGTGGAACACTTTGCCGCCTTCTGTCTCGCCTTGGTACTCCACGCGGTCATCGTAGACCGGACGGATCAGGCCGACAGTGTCCGGCAGGAGTTGGTCGAGCAGAACTGCCGCCTTCTGCTGGAACTCCGCTTGTCGAGTCCGCTCGACCGACGTCAGGCCCTTCAGGCGCTGCTCCTCCCGAGCCGTCGAATACCGGTGGACCGGTGTGCGGTAGGGCTTCGGCCGGACCGGTCCGGGCGACTCGTGCGGCGAGGTCGCGGCGGGACGGACTGTCGAGCGGGCGCCGTCCCCACCGGAGAGCGTCAAGGAGGCGACCACTACCACCCCGGCTGCACAGGCGCTCCCGGCGGCGATCGCGAGACGGGCACGCGCCTTGCGGCGCCGGCCCTGGGTGACTGCGGCGGACACCAGGCCGTGCAACGAGGGCAGCTCCGCCACCGCACTTTCCATCGCATCGCGGACCAGTAGGGCGCTGTGGCGGTCTTCTTCGGTGATGTTGTCCTTCATGGCGGTTCCTCAGCTCCCCGTGTTGTAGATGTGGGCTTCGTCCAGTTGGGTACGCAGCTTTGCCAGAGAGCGTGAGCACTGGCTTTTGACCGTGGATTCGCTGCACTTCAAGAGCTCGGCGACGGACTCGACGCTCTGGTCCTCCCAGTACCGCAACACGACCATGGCCCGTGCTCTGGGGGGCAACCCGGCCAGTGCCGACATCAGCGTCACCCGCAGGTCGGTGTGGTCGGGCGCCGGCCGGGGGTCGGGGCGGGAATGAGCCAGCAGGTCCCGCAGCCGCCGGCGACGCTCGGCGAGGTAGGTGCGGGTCAGTACGGTCCTGGCATAGGCCTCGATGTGGTCGGCTGCCCTCGCTCGCCCCCAGTGCTGGAAAAGCTTGGCGAGCGTGGTCTGTGTCAGGTCGCGGGCCGTGTCCGGGTCTCCGCTCAGCAGGTATGCGGTCCGGTACAGCCATCTCTGGCGCGACTGTGCGAAGGCCTCGAAGCTCTCAGGCGCCTGGGATCTCTGTGGCGCTTCGAAACCTCGACCGTTCTGCGGCATCTGCTCTCCCTTCCGGTCCCTGTCAGGGGCTGTGTCCTGTCACCCCTCTGTAGAGCGCTGCCGCGCAGCAAAGGTTGAAACCGAGTTTTCGCGCTGTCTTGCACGCAACCTCGCTCCGTACGCGTTGCGGATGCGTCATGGCCGGCTGGCCGGCGACCGTGCAGCAGTCGGGGAGCTCTGGCAGGACAGTCACGGCCTGATCTTCACCACGAAGCACGGGACCCCGATCGAGCCGGGCAACCTGACCCGCATGTTCGCGCTGCGTGCTCGCCGAGCCGGCCTCCGCATGATCCCGCTGCGGAACACCCGGCACACGTGCAGCTCGCTCCTGCTCGCGCTCAAGGTGCACACGAAGGTGGCGCAGCGCATCCTGCGGCACTCGCAGATCGCCATGACGGTGGAGGTCTACGCCGAGGCGAGCGAGGAAGCGGTGCGCGCGGCGATCGGCAAGCTGTCTGACGCCATGGGCGGTACGGGCTAGCACGGTTGCTGTACTTCGCTGCTGTACAGCAGGGAAACGGAAGAGGCCCCGGATCTCTCCGGGGCCTCTCACCTGTGTGCACTCGGCAGGATTCGAACCTGCAACCTTCTGATCCGTAGTCAGATGCTCTATCCGTTAAGCTACGAGTGCGTGTTCTCTTGTTCTACCAGTGTCTCGCTTCCGGGCTTTCGACCCGCTCGCGGCGACAGGAAGAACATTACATGACTGCCGCCGCCATGTGAAATCCATTAGCCACACCCCTTGTGAGCTGGGGAAACGCACTTCTGTGGGCGGTAACGCCGAAGCCCCGGTCCAGAGGGACCGGGGCTTCGGGTCTTGCTGCGGAGGCGGAGGGATTTGAACCCTCGATGGGCTTGAAGGCCCAAACCGCATTAGCAGTGCGGCGCCATAGACCGGACTAGGCGACGCCTCCAGCACAACCTCCCGCGCGAGCGCGAGTGGTGCGTTGCAGATGATGACACAGCCGGGTGGGCTGTCACCAATCGGCTCCTACGGTACTAGGCAGGCGGGCCGCAGGGCAAAGTCCCCCAGGCCCTCGGGGCGTCGCGCAACCGTGCGGGGCGCGGGGCGTTAGTCAGGTCATGTCGCGTCGTTCCGCCCCCACCCCTCAGTCCTCCCCCGCCTCTCCCTCCTCTCTGTCTTCTCAGTCCTCCCTGTCCCCCCTGTCCCCCCTGTCCTCCTTCGCCTCTCTGTTCTCTCCCAGCCGTCGCTCCTCTTCTTCTGTCCCCCCGCCCTCTTCCGTCCCCCTGCCCTCTTCCGTCCATCGGCCTCCCCTCACCTCCCGGCTCGCGCTCGCCACCGCCGTGTCCGTCTCCGCCGTCCTGTCCGCCGTGCCCGCCGCCGCGCACGCGGACGCCGCGCCGGGAGAAGGCCCGCACACGGAGGCCACCCGCCCGCAGGAATCCCGTACAGGACCCGCCCCCGCGGTCCTGGCGCCCCCGCCGGTCCGCGCGGAGGACTCCGGGGACCGGCTGACCGTCACCGTCCGCCACCTGGGAGGCACCGGCGACCGGACGTACGAGCTGCGGTGTCATCCGGCCGGTGGCAGTCACCCCGCCCCCGAGCAGGCCTGCGAGACGCTCGACCGGCGGACGACCTGGGGGAAGGACCTCTTCGCCCCCGTCGCGCCCGGCACGATCTGCACGATGCTCTACGGGGGACCGGCCACCGCCCATGTGACCGGGACCTGGGCCGGCCGGCCCGTCGACGCCCGGTTCGACCGCGCCGACGGATGCCAGATCGCCCGCTGGGACGCCCTGGTGCCGCTGCTGCCGGACACCGGCGCCCAGTGACGCGGTGCCGCTGCCGGACACCGGCGGGCGGTGGCGCGGTGGCCACTGCCGGCCCGTACCGGCGCCCGGCGGGGGGCGCAGCGGGATCATGGTCCGGAGGGGAAGGCGACACGCACGCTCACAGGTTCTGCGTCTCATCCGCGTCGGTTCTGCGTGCGACCTCCCTCTCATCCGGCATCGCGAGGGGAACCTCTGCCCGTAGACTCCCTCGCGTGACACGCTGCGGGCAGGTTGGCAAGATGGCCCTCGCGGTCGGCAAGGTGCGGTAACAGGGAGGAAGCGTCTCGTGAGCAGCAGGCCATCCCGAGGCGCTGCTCGCCTCGCAGCCATACTGGACGCGCTGCCCGACGCGTTGGTGCTGGTCAACGCCAATGGGACCGTCGTCAACGCCAACACCATCGCCCTGGAGGCCTTCGAGGCCCCGGGCACCGCGCTGGTGGGACGGGGACTGCTCGATCTGCTTCCGCAGTTCGACTCGCGGCTGATCCCCGGGTCCATGCGCAGGCCCGACACCATCGACGAGCGCGGGCGGACCAAGCCGACCCGGATGGTCGCGCGGCGGACCGACGGCAGCGAGTTCCCGGTCGAGGTCACCAGCGCGAACCTCGAGGACGGCCAGCAGGCCTACGACAGCCACGGCTACACCGCCGACGAACTGCTCATGCTCGTCGTACGCGACCTGTCGGGCACCGTCGACACCGAGGCCGAACTCGCGCGCTCACAACGTCAGACCGAGATGATCCTGCGGGCCGCGGCCGAGGGCGTCGTCGGGACGGACACGGACGGGCGGGTCGTCCTGGTCAATCCGGCGGCCGCCCAGATCCTCGGATACCGGGCCAGCGACCTCGGCGGCCAGGACCTGCACTCCCTCATCCTGCACTCGCGCGCCGACGGCGAGACCTTCGCGTACGAGGAGTCCCCGCTCGCCGACACCCTGCGCTCCGGGCGCAAGCACCGGGTGCGCGGGCAGGTGCTGTGGTCCAAGTCCGGGAACAAGGTTCCGGTCGACCTCACGACCGCACCGGTCCGGGACGGGGACCAGCTCGTCGGCGCCGTGATGACCTTCACCGACCGCCGGCCGTACGACACCCTCGTCGAGGAGAAGGACACCGAGGCCACCCTCCACGCCGAGGAGCTCCAGCGGCTCGGTGAGGAGCACGCCGGGGAACTCGACGCGCTGCGCGAACAGCACGAGGCCGAGCTGGCCGAGCTGCGCGAGCGGCACGAGGAGGAACTCGCCGCGGGCGACGACCGGTACGCGGCACTCGGTGAACGCGAGAAGGACCGCTACGAGGCGCTGGCCGCCCGGCACGACCAGCTGCTCGCCGTGCTCGGGCAGTCCCTGCGCGGGCCGCTCGACCAGCTGCGCGGCGAGCTGTCGAAGCTCGCCGCCGACGACGCCGGTCAACTGTGGCCCGAGGCCAACCAGGTCCTGCACCACCTCGCCGCCGGCTACTCGCGGATCACGACGCTGGTCGACAACGTGCTCGGCTACCAGCGGCTCGACTCCGGCGCCGAGCAGATCGTCCGTACGAACGTGATGCTCGACGCGGTCGTCGCGGCCGGTGTCGACGGCGCCGTCGAACTGATCGGGCCCGGGCGTGTGCAGTTCGCCGTGCACGCGCCGCCCATCGAGGCCCAGGTCGACGCCGGGCTGCTGGCGAGGGCCCTCGCGCATCTCGTCGCGGACGTCGCGGGCGTCGACGCGACCGGCAACACGCCGGTCTCCGCGGGCGGCTACATGGACAACACCGTCGTGGTCGCGGCGGCGCAGCGCGGCGAGGTCGTACGGATCGAGGTGCGCGGGCCGTACGCCGGGGGAGACCCGGTGCACGAGCCGATCGTGCGCGGGATCGTGCGCGCGCACGGCGGTGTGCTGCAGACGCACGAGGTGCCCGGCATGAGCGGCAGCGCGTTCGTGCTGGAAGTGCCCATCGGCACCGGCGCCGGGTCGGTCGTGGCCCCCGTCACGGCGATGCCGCAGCTCGAGGCCCCGGCCTCCACCGGCGCCGAGGTCGCGCTGCCCGAGCAGGCCTCGCACCAGGGTGGCGGCAGGCGGCGGGCCCGCCGGTCCTCCGTGGACGCCTTCCTGGAGAGCGAGGTCGCGGCCGCGGAGCCGGTCGCGCCCGAGAGCGGCGCGGTCGCACCCACCGGACGGCGCCGTCGGCGCGCGGCCGGCGAGCAGGACACCGGCGAGGCGTCCGTGCCCGCGCAGGGCTCGGGCGCCGAGCTCTCCGGTGACGACGGCTCCGGTGGTACCGGCCGCCGGCGCGGGCAGCCGAGTGCCGTCGAGGACGCGGGTGACGGCGAGACCGAGGCCGTCTCCGAGGGCGCGGTCGTCATGGCGGGCGAGTACGGGGCGGGGACCGCGGCCGTGGGTACGGGGCTGGGCGGGACGGTGCCTCCGCGGGGAGTGCCTGTGCCGTCCGGGTCCGGGTCGTCCGGGCGGCGTGCCCGGCGCGACGGCGAACAGCACGCGCTGCCGCCCGCGCTGCCCGTGGCCGCCGGCGCCCCGAACACTCCGGGCGGCCAGGGGCTTCGCGAGGCCGGCGGGTCCGCCGAGGGTTCCGGTACGGAGGCCGGCGCGCGGCGCCGACGCGCGCTGGCCGCCGCGGCCGAACGCGCCGCGGCCGCCCAGGAGACCGGTGCCCGTCCCGTGTTCGCGCTCCCGCCCGCGGACGCGGACCGCTCACCCGAGTACATCCAGGCCGAGCAGGCCCAGCAGGCCCAACTCGCCCAGCAGCGGCTCCTGGAGCAGGGCGGCGACGCAGGCCGTCACGACGTGATGTCCGCCGGCTCGTCCGACGAGCACACCCCGCCCCAGCCGCACCCCGTCTCCGGACCGTCGGGCCGGCGCCGCGCACAGCAGGCTCCGGCTCAGCCGGGCACGATCCCGCCGCATGCGCTCCTGCCCGGTGCGCTCCCGGCGCCCCAGGTCCGGCCGACGCCGGTCCAGCCCGCTCAGGTCCAGCGCGGTGCCGTCCCGCCCGGTCCGGTGGGCGCACCCGCGCAAGGCGGCGTTCCGGCGCAGTCGCCCCCTGTGCCGGGGTTCCCCGCGCAGGCCCGGCCCGCCGCTGCCGCCGTGCCCGCAGCTCCCCAGGCCTGGCCGGCCCCGAACACCGAGGACACCTCCGGTGCCGGGGCCCCCGTACCTCCGGCCGGGGCCGCCCCCCGGCCGCAGCCCCGGCCGGAGAGCCCCGGACCGGGCAGCCCTCTCCCGCCCGAACTGCCCGCGCAGCCCCAGGCCCAGCCCCCGCTGCGACCCCAGCCTCAGGCGCAGGCACGGATCGCCCAGCCGCTGCCCGCCGAGGCCGCCGCGCCCGTCGACCCCAACTCGACGCAGGGCCGGGCGATCAGTGTGCGGACGCTGGGGCAGGGTGTCCCGTTCGCCCGCCAGGCCGCCGCGAACGGATCGCCGGCGCAGGCACAGTCCGCCACGCCTCCCCCGCACCAGACGAACGGCTCCGGCCGCCGCCGCAAGCTCGGCACGCCCCCGCAGCCCGTCGTCGAGCGCCCGGAGACCGCCGCCCGTGCGCACCCGTCGGCCGGTCAGGCCCCCGGGGCCCGGCTGCCCGGCGCCACCGACGGTGCCGGACGTTCGTACGCCATAGGAGCCCCTGACAAGAACGCCGACGAGGGCCCCGAGCCGCTGGACGGTCCCGGCGGCGCCGTAGAGGTCGCCGACCAGCCGCACCCGCGGCCCGTGGACGACGAGCTGCCGCCCGAGCCGCTGGACAACCCGCGCCGGCTGCTCGTGTGGCCCGCACCGGACGTGACGACCCAGCAGGCGCTCAGCGACCGCGGGTACCGGCCCGTCATCGTGCACTCGCGCGAGGAGGTCGACGCGCAGATCGCCGCGTTCCCGGCCGCGCTCTTCGTCGACCCGCTGACCGGTCCGATCACCCGCACGGCACTCCAGTCACTGCGCCAGGCCGCCGTGGCCGCCGAGGTGCCGGTGCTGGTGACGGCGGGGCTCGGGCAGGCGACGCGCGAGGCGGCGTACGGCGCCGATCCCGCCGTACTCCTGAAGGCGCTGGCGCCCCGGGACTCCGAGCAGCACCCGCCGCGTGTGCTGCTCATCGAGGAGCACGCGGAGATCGCGCTCGCGCTGACCTCGACCCTGGAGCGGCGCGGCATGCAGGTCGCGCGGGCGTCCACGGACGAGGACGCGGTGACGCTGGCCTCGCAGCTGCGGCCGAACCTGGTCGTGATGGATCTGATGCAGGTACGGCGCCGGCGTGCCGGAATCGTCGACTGGCTGCGGGCGAACGGGCAGTTGAACCGCACCCCGCTCGTCGTCTACACCGCCGCCGTCGACCAGGCCGAACTGCCGCGGCTCGCCGCGGGGGAGACGGTGCTGTTCCTCGCCGAGCGTTCGACCAGCGCCGAGGTACAGGACCGGATCGTCGACCTGCTGGCACGGATCGGCACCAACTGACCCCGCGCGCCCGGCTCCGAGCTCCTGGCTCCGGGCTCCGTGGGGGCCGCCGCGTTCGTACAGGGCCGCCGCGTCCGTACGGTGACGACCAGTGCGTAGGCCGGGCGGGGAGCCGTGGAGGCGTCCGCCCGGCGTACGGGGGTCAGAGCCTGGTCACGTCCAGCACGCCCTCGGCGTACTGCCTGCGCAGCACCTTCTTGTCGAACTTGCCGACGCTCGTCTTGGGGACCGCCCCGATGATCGTCCAGCGCTCGGGGAGCTGCCACTTGGCGATCCGGCCCTCGGCGGCGAGGAAGGCGCGCAGTGTCGCGAAGTCGGCGGTGGAGCCCTCCCTGAGGACGACGGTGGCGAGGGGGCGCTCGCCCCACTTGTCGTCGGGGACGGCGACGACGGCGGCCTCGGTGACGTCCGGGTGGGACATCAGCGCGTTCTCCAGGTCGACCGACGAGATCCACTCGCCGCCCGACTTGATGACGTCCTTGGCGCGGTCGGTGAGGGTCAGGAAGCCGTCGTGGCTGATGGTGCCGACGTCACCGGTCTTGAGCCAGCCGTCCTCGCTGAACTTGTCGGCGGGCCGGAGGGGCTCGGTGCCCTGGCCGCCGTAGTAGGCGCCGGCGATCCACGGGCCGCGCACCTCCAGCTCACCCGCGGACTCGCCGTCCCAGGGCAGCCGTTCACCGCCGGGACCGGTGAGACGGGCCTCGACACCGGCGGGGAACCGGCCCTGGGTGAGGCGGTAGGCGAACTCCCGCTCGGTGCCCACGGCATGGGCCGGCGGCCGGGCGACGGTGCCCAGCGGGGACGTCTCCGTCATGCCCCAGGCGTGGCAGACCCGCATCCCCAGTTTGTCGAAGGCCTCCATGAGCGAGGGCGGACAGGCCGACCCGCCTATCGTGACCTGGGTGAGGGAGGAGACGTCCCGGGGCTTGGCGTGCAGTTCGCCGAGCAGTCCCTGCCAGATGGTGGGGACGGCCGCGGCATGCGTCGGCCGCTCGGCCTCGATCATCTCGGCGAGCGGCGCGGGCTGGAGGAATCGATCCGGCATGAGGAGGTTCACGCCGGACATGAACGTGGCGTGCGGCAGCCCCCAGGCGTTGACGTGGAACTGCGGGACCACGACGAGGGAGGTGTCCTGGTCGGTGAGGCCCATCGACTGGGTCATGTTGACCTGCATGGAGTGCAGGTAGATCGAGCGGTGGGAGTAGACGACGCCCTTGGGGTCGCCGGTCGTGCCGGAGGTGTAGCACATGGCCGCGGCGGCGCGTTCGTCCAGCTCGGGCCAGTCGTACCTGGTCGGCTTCCCGGCGATGAGCTCCTCGTACTCGTGCACCCGCACGCTCGCTCCGGCGAGCAGCGTGCGGTCGCCGGGACCCGACACGACGACGTGCTCCACCGTCGGCAGCTGGGGGAGCAGGGGGGCGAGCAGGGGCAGCAGGGAGCCGTTGGCGATGATCACGCGGTCGGCGGCGTGCTGGACGATGAACACCAACTGCTCGGCGGGCAGGCGGAGGTTGAGGGTGTGCAGGACCGCGCCCATGGAGGGGATCGCGAAGTACGCCTCTACGTGTTCGGCGTTGTTCCACATCAGGGTGGCGACACGGTCGTCGTCCGCGACGGCGAGGTCCTCGCGCAGCGCGTGCGCCAGTTGGGCCGCGCGGGCACCGATCCCGGCGTAGGAACGGCGCTGCGGCTCTCCCTCACCCGTCCAGGTGATCACCTGTGATGTGCCGTGGATGGCCGACCCGTGGGTCAGGATCCTCGAGATCAGCAGTGGTACGTCCTGCATCGTGCTCAGCACGGCGTCCTCCCGGGGCGACATTGCCTACGCGGTGGTAAGGGTTGCGCTGATTCTGCGCACATACCGCTCGGTATGTCACTAGGTCCGGGTGATCGATCAAGTCACGGGGGTCGGACGGCCGTGGAAGGGACGGTAGTAGGGACCGCGGAGGGGGTGCCGGAGGGAGCTGACCGCGGGGGCCAGGGAGCACCGGTCCGGAGTCAGCGCACGGGCTCCAGTTCGGGATCCTCGCGCAGCTTGCCCAGCGCCCGCGACACGGCCGACTTCACCGTCCCGATGGAGACGCCGAGCACCTCCGCCGTCTGTGCCTCGCTCAGATCCTCGTAGTACCGCAGGACGACCATGGCCCGCTGCCGCGTCGGCAGCTTCATGATCGCGCGCCACATCGCGTCGCGCAGCGCCTGCTGCTCGGCGGGATCCCCGGCCGGCACCCCCTCGGGCTCCGGCAGTTCGTCGCACACGAACTCGTCGACCTTGCGCTTGCGCCACTGCGACGTACGCGTGTTCAGCAGCGCCCGCCGTACGTAACCGTCGAGTGCCCGGTGGTCCTCGATCCGCTCCCACGCGACATACGTCTTGGTCAGCGCGGTCTGCAGCAGGTCCTCCGCGTCGATCGGGTTGGGGGTCAGCGACCGGGCGGTACGCAGCAGCACCGGCTGACGGGCCTTCATGTACGACGCGAACGACGGGTAGGACGGGTGCGACGGGTACGGGAAGGTCCGCGTCGCGACGTTCGCACCGCTGGTGCAGACGGGTGTGGTCATGACTCCACGCTAGGAGTGACCCCTACTCCTTCGGATCGGCCGGAGGTCCCGAAGCGATGTCCCCCTCAGGTTGTAGGAGGGGGGCCCGCTCCACCTCCTGAGGGTGGACGAGCGGCACCCACACCCTGAGGGTTCACCCCTGAGAGACCCGTACGGCGGTGGCACGGCGGCCGCCGCACAGGCGCCCGGAGTGTCCTCACGGGACCCCGGGCGCCCGTTCCTCCCCGTCCGTCCCCAGGATCAGCCCCGAGGTGGGAACCCCGGTACCCGCGGTGACCAGGGTGCGGCGGGCACCCCGTATCTGGTTCACGGACGTGCCCCGCAGCTGCCGTACCGCTTCCGCGACCCCGTTCATCCCGTGCAGATACGCCTCCCCGAGCTGCCCTCCGTGGGTGTTCAGCGGCAGGCTCTCCGCGGCGACGAACTCCGCGGCCTCCCCCGGTCCGCAGAACCCGAACTCCTCCAGCTGCATGAGCACGAACGGCGTGAAGTGGTCGTACAGGATCGCCACGTCGATGTCCGCGGGGGTCAGCCCCGAGGTCCGCCACAGCTGCCGGGCCACCACTCCCATCTCCGGCAGCCCGGTCAGATCGTCCCGGTAGAAGCTCGTCATCTGCTCCTGTGCCCGGCCGGCGCCCTGGGCGGCCGCCGTGATCACCGCGGGCGGGCGCGGCAGATCCCGGGCCCTCTCCACCGAGGTGACCACCAGCGCCTGGCCGCCGTCCGTCTCCTGGCAGCAGTCCAGCAGTCTCAGCGGCTCCACGATCCACCGCGAGGCGGCGTGCTCGGCGAGGGTGATCGGTCTGCCGTGGAAGTACGCCGCCGGGTTCGTCGCCGCGTACTTCCGGTCCACCACCGCGACCGGGCCGAAGGCGTCGGGCGTCAGCCCGTACGTGTGCAGATACCGCTGGGCCGCCATCGCCACCCAGGAGGCCGGGGTGAGCAGCCCGAACGGGAGGGCCCAGCCGAGCGCCACCCCCTCGGCCGACGGATCCCGCTGCCGCACCCCGGCACCGAATCTCCGTCCCGACCGTTCGTTGAACGCCCGGTAGCAGACCACCACCTCGGCCACGCCCGCCGCCACCGCGAGCGCCGCCTGCTGGACGGTCGCACAGGCCGCGCCGCCCCCGTAGTGGATCCGCGAGAAGAAGGACAGCTCTCCGATCCCGGCCGCCTGGGCGACGGTGATCTCCGGACTGGTGTCCATCGTGAACGTCACCATCCCGTCCACGTCCGCGGGCGTCAGACCCGCGTCGTCGAGCGCCGCCCGCACCGCCTCCACGGCGAGCCGCAGCTCGCTGCGCCCGGAGTCCTTGGAGAACTCGGTGGCCCCGATCCCGACGATCGCCGCCCGTCCGCCGAGGCGGTCCCTCGTCCGTACGCTCATGCCGCGCCCCCGGCCGGGAGGGTGACCGTCACCGTCGCGGTCACATGCCTGCCGATGCCGTTCGCCCCGACGACCCGGACCGTCGCCGTGCCGCCCGAGACCTCCTCGACCGTGCCGGTCAACACCATGATGTCTCCCGGGTAGTTGGGCGCTCCGAGCCGGATGACGACCTTACGCAGGACGGCGTGCGGTCCGAAATGGTCCGTGATGTACCTGCCGACCAGGCCGTTGGTGGTCAGGATGTTCATGAAGATGTCGGGGGACCCCTTCCGCCGCGCCAGCTCCGGGTCGTGGTGCACGTCCTGGTAGTCCCGCGAGGCGAGGGCGCCGGCCACGATCAGCGTGCGCGTGACCTCGATCTCCAGCGGCGCCAGTTCGTCACCGGGCCTGGTCGCCGGCGATACGTCACCGAGCTTGGTCGCCGCCAGTTCGTCACCGGGCTTGGTCGCCGGCGGTTCGTCACCGGGCTTCGCCCTCGGTGGATCGTCGGCGCGCTCCGTCCTCGGCGCGTCCTCGTCGGCCGTCATGTCCCTCCCTCGCCTCGTACGAGCAACTCCCCCAGTTCCTGCAGCACTTCGTCCCCGCATCCCAGGTGGGCGTCCAGCTGCCGGCCCCACAGGAAGTGCCGGTGCACGGGGTGCTCCAGATCGGCTCCGGTGCCGCCGTGCAGATGCTGGCCCGTGTGCACGACCCGTCGCCCCGCCTCGGAGGCCCACCAGGCGGCCGTCAGGGCGTGCGTCACGTAGGGCAGCCCCTCGTCACGCCGCCAGGCCGCCTCGTACGCCGTCACCCGGATCGCCTCGGTGTCCAAGTACGCGTCGGCCGCCCTGAGTTGCACCGCTTGATTGGTGGCGAGCGGGCGCCCGAACTGCTCGCGCGTGTTGGTGTGCTCCACCGCGCGCGCCAGCGACCCCGCGCACACTCCGGCCTGCAGCCCGGCGAAGGCGGTCCGGGCGGTGGCGAGCACGTCCGTGTGGACGCCCTCGGCGTGCCTGTCCCGCTCCCGCACCGTCCCCGCGCCGAGCCCCTCACCCAGCCGCTCGCCCGGCGCGCCGTCGAGAGTGAGCCGTCCCGCCGACCAGGGCGCCGTCAGTTCGACCGGCTCGCACCGCGCCTCGACGGTCCGCACCAGCCACAGCCGGCGCCGGTCGTCGGCGACGAGCACATGGGTGGCGTCCCGCAACCACGGCACCACCGGGACGGTGCCGCTCAACCGCCCCGAATCCGTCGCGCGGACCGGGGACGGCGAGGAGACCGCGCCGCACACCACCACCGTCCCGTCCCCGATCCCGGGCAGCAGCCGCTCCCGCTGCTGCGGCGAACCGTGCGCCGCCACCGCCAGCAGTCCGTACACACAGCTCGCCGCGAACGGCACCTGGGCCGTGGTCCGCCCCTGCTCCTCCAGAAGGAGCACCAGACCGAGGAGCCCGGTCTCCGCCACGGCGCCCATCAGCCCGGCCGCGCACAGCGCCTTCCACAACTCGGCGTCGCTGCCGGTCCCGGCGGCGGACAGCCGCTCGTGCGTGGCGAGGTCCCCGAAGATCCGGGCGGCCAGGTCGCGAGCCGCCGCCTGCTCCTGCGTGGGCGTGAAGTCCATGTCAGCGCCCACCCCCCTCGGTGCCGCCCCCGGCCCGGAAGACCGGCAGGACCACCTCCTCGTCGTACCGCTCGAACTCCAGCCGCACCGGCATCCCGATCCGCACCTTGTCGTACGGCACTCCCGTCACGTTGCTCACGATCCGCACGCCCTCGGACAGCTCGATCAGACCGACCGCGTAGGGAGGATCGAAGGCCGGGAAGTGCGGGTGGTGCATGACGACGTACGAGTAGACGGTCCCCTCACCGCCCGCCGCGACGGTGTCCCACTCCAGGCAGCCGCAGGCGCCGCACCCCGGCAGCCAGGGAAGGCGCAGCGTCCCGCAGGCGGCGCACCGCTGGATCAGCAGCTCGTGCCGGCTCACGCCCTCCCAGAACCCGGCGTTGTCCCGGCCCACGACCGGCCGTGGTCGGGCGCTCCTCGGCCTGTCCCGCGCCGGGGCGTACTTGAGGATCCGGAAGCGGTGCGTGCCCACGAGCTCGCCGGCCGACCGCACCTCCATCCGGGTCGTGACGAAGTACCCCGCGCCGAGCCGGGTCGTCTTACGCTCGGAGACCGATTCGATGACGGTGTCGTAGGTGATCTCGTCCCCGGGCCGCAGCGGCCGCAGGTACTCCTGCTCGCAGTCGGTGGCGACCACCGAGGTGCACCCGGCGTCGTCGAGCAGTCCGAGCAGGTCGTCGAACGGTCCCGCGCGCCTCACCTGTCCGGAGAGGCCCCCCATCGTCCACGCCTGGAGCATCGTGGGCGGCGCGATGGCGTCGGGTCCCTCGTACGCCGGATTGGTGTCGTCCATCGCCTCGCACCAGTGCCGGATCATCGGCCGGTTGACCGGGTCCCTGCCGACGGCCGCGACGGTGGCCACCCGGCCCTCGTACTCCTTGAGCCACGCCGTCGGCCCGGCCGGTCCGCCGCTCACCGCCGCCCCCTCGTCATCCCCAGCCGCATGGTCGCCACGATCTCCCGCTGCACCTCGCTCACCCCGCCCCCGAACGTGTTGATCTGCGCCGCCCTGTTCATCCGCTCCAGCTCGCCGTCCCCGAACACCCCCGGTGAACCGGAACGCACGAGCGCGTCGGCACCCACGATGTGCTGACATATGCGATACGTCTCGACGGCCGATTCCGTTCCCGCGACCTTCACTCCGCCCGCGTCGCCGGGCGCCAGGCGGCCGGCCCCCACATCCGCCACCAGACGCCAGTTGAGCAGGCGCGATGCCGCGAGCCGCGCATGCGCCTCGGCCAGCCGCGAACGCACCCAGGGCTCGTCAACACGACGCCGCCCCGTCACTGGATCGGGTGTGCGCGCCGCTTCCAGCGCGGCCGCGTAGAAGTCCTCGGCCTGCATGCCGATGGCGGCGAGGGCGACGCGCTCGTGGTTGAGCTGGTTGGTGATCAGCTGCCAGCCGCGGTCCTCCTCGCCGACGAGACGGGAGGCGGGGACGCGGATGCCGTCGTAGTACGTGGCCGTGGTGGTCAGGCCGCCGACCGTCTCGATCGGAGTCCAGGAGAACCCGGGGTCGTCCGTGGGGACGAGGAGGATGGAGATGCCCCGGTGCCGGGGAGCGTCGGGGTCCGTGCGGCAGGCGAGCCAGATCCAGTCGGCGTGCTGGGCGTTGGAGGTGAAGATCTTCTGCCCGTGGACCAGGAAGTCCGTGCCGTCCCGCTGCGCCCGGGTGCGCAGCGCGGCCAGGTCCGTTCCGGCCGAGGGCTCCGAGTAGCCGATCGCGAAGACGAGGTCGCCACTCAGGATGCGCGGCAGGAAGTACTCCTTCTGCTCCTCGTTGCCGTACTTGATGAGCGTCGGACCGACCGTGTTCAGCGTGACCATCGACACCGGTGCGCCGGCCCGGTACGCCTCGTCGAAGAACACGAACTGCTCGTCGGCGCCGCGCCCTTGTCCCCCGTACGCGGCCGGCCAGCCGATGCCGAGCAGTCCGTCGGCACCGATGCGGCGCAGCAGCGCGCGCTGCCGGTCGGGCTCACGGGCGGGCGGGGGCCCGTCGGGCATCAGGTCCCGGAAGTACGCGCGCAGCTCGGCGCGCAGCCGTCGCTGGCGCTCGGTGGGGGCGAGGTGCACGGCGGCGGCCCTCCCGGACCTCGTACGGACAGGGGTTTCTGACTGTCCGTCAGATACGGTGGGCTGTCAAGGTCGGCGGAGGGGGCCGCGCACGCCCGCGGGAAACGTCCGCCATACGCGCGTCGTCCATGCGGGACGCCCGCGCGCGACGGGCCGGGAGGTGACGGGTGGCGACGGGCCGGGAGGTGACGGGACGCGCGCGGGAACGCGGAAACGTCTGCGCGACGGCACCGAAGCACCGTCGCGCAGACGCGTCACGACCCCAGGAAGCACGCCCCCGCGAGGGGAGGCCGGACCGATGAGCCCGACAGGGGCTCATCAGCCGGCGCTCACCAGAGCTTGGTGAAGTGGACGACGGTGGGCGACTGATTGATGGCTGTGAACGCGGAGCCGTTCACCTGCGCGGTATTGCTCTGGTTCGAGGCACCGGAGCCCACCGCCTGCTGCTGCGTGGTCGAGGAGTTTCCGCTGTTGTCGCGTCCGACCCCGCTGCCGCTGACGGTCGCCACACCCGCGTTCGATCCGTTGTCCGAGATCGCGCCGTTGTCCGCCGCCGCGACACCCGCGAACAGGGCGGCGGCGAGGGGCAGGGCCGAGACGGCGGCGAGAACGCGGGCGGTACGGATGCTTGCCATGTGAGTTCCTCCATGAACCGGATGTACGGACCGGCGGTGAGCCGGGCGGTACGGGGGATACGGCCTGCTCCGAGGTGGCCGGCCGACCGCCCCGTCGCCGTTCACGACGTCGCGAGTCCAGAGTTGCCCACCGAATCCCCGGCGAACCACCCCGGAAGCCGTGATTCCCCCTCAAGCGTGAGGACAAGTCGATAAACCCTCTTCGTGAGACCAAAGCCGCAGCTCAGCAGGGATCGGACGACTCGAAACCGGGCGCCGCAAGGGATGAAGCGTTTCGTCACATTTCCACCCCAGGCCACCCAGAGTCCCCGCTCCGCGGTTCCCGGTCGGCGCACTCTTCCCTTTTTCGAACACTCGTACGAACATGGAGTCATGGCCACCATCGACCGGCAGGCCACGACCGTGGCCCTGGCCCATGCCCTGTCCGCCGCCGAGCGCGGCCTCGCGGTGATCCCGCTGTCCCGTACGAAACTCCCGGCCCTGCGCTCACCCCACCGCGCCGACCCCGACCCGACGACCCCGCCCTGCCACGGCGAGTGCGGCCGCTTCGGGCACGGCGTGTACGACGCCTCCACCGACCCCCGACGCATCCGCGCGCTCTTCGCCGCCGCCCCCTGGTCCACCGGCTACGGCATCGCCTGCGGCCTCGACCCGCACCGCCTCATCGGCATCGACCTCGACACCAAGGCCGGTACGGACTCCTCGACCGCGCTGCGCGAACTGGCCCTGCGCCACCTGTTCACCATCCCCGACACCGTCGTCGTCGTGACCCCGAGCGGCGGCCGCCACCTCTGGCTGACCGGGCCACCGGACGTGGTCGTCCCCAACTCGGCGAGCCGGCTGGCTCCCGGCATCGACATCCGCGGCGCCGGCGGCTACCTGGTCGGCCCCGGCTCACGCACCGAACACGGTGTGTACGGCACGGCTCCGGGCACCGCCCACCTCGCGCCCGCGCCCTGCCCGGGTGAACTTCTGCGCCTGCTCACGCCCCCACCCCGTACGCGCCACCGCACGCCTCCCACAACCGGCCATCAGGGCGAGGGGCTGATCCAGTTCGTCCTCGCCGCCCACGCGGGCCAGCGCAACACCCGCCTGTTCTGGGCCGCTTGCCGCGCCTACGAGAACGGCATCGGTCCCGACCTGGCCCCCGCCCTCGTGGAGGCCGCCGTCCGCACCGGCCTCACCGCACACGAGGCCCGCTCGACGATCGCGTCGGCGTCCCGCATGTCGTTCCGGCAACCCGGGCTCCCCCGGAACTGAGGCGCGCTCCAGGGGTCACGCTTCCCCGGGGTGCTGCCCTTTCGGCGAACGTCACGTCTAGGACTCGGCGCATTCGCCCGCGGTGTCCTCGGCCTCCCAGCGAAGCAGGTCGCCCGGCTGGCACTTGAGCACCTCGCAGAGCGCGGCGAGCGTCGCGAAACGCACCGCCTTGGCGCGGCCGTTCTTGAGTACCGCCAGGTTGGCGGGCGTGATCCCCACGCGTTCCGCGAGTTCGCCCACGGACATCTTCCGCCTGGCCAGCATCACGTCGATGTCGACGGCGATCGCCATCAGATCACCTCGTCCAACTCGGCCTGCATCTGCGCCGCTTCGACGTCGCGGGCGACAGCCTGGGCGAGCAGCATCCGCAGCACGAGCACGATGAGCGCGACTCCCAGGATGGCCACGGCAATCCCGCCCATGATGAGGGTGACGCCCGGATCGTCCCGCTGGCCGGGCGCGTTCAGGGCCGTGACCGCCAACCACACGAGAGCAGCCGCGACGATCGCGCCGATGATGACGTCCACGTACCGGAAGGCGGCGGGAGAGAACACGGTTCCGCGTCGCACCATCGTTACCAGTCGCCATACACAGACCAGGGCGACCTGGGCCGCCCCGATGCCCAGGATCGTGATCACGCGCAGCGGGGTCAGCGGGAGCGACCCGTCCTCCGGGTCACTCCCGCTGACAAGCGCCCACACCATCAATGCCTGCACGAACACGGTGCCGGTGAGCACCACTGCGAGCACGGCGCGCAGCGCGCGCACTGCCAGCTTTCCCATGTCCTGTCCTTCCATCGAGCTACGATGGAAATCTATCGAATATCGATAGGCAAGGCAAGGGTCGGACGAAGGGCGGGCGGCGGTTTCGCACCATGCCGGGATGCCGCCGCCCCCTCCCGTGGCATGGCACGATGCGCCGGAGATCAGAACACCTCTCGACGTCGTCGACCGCAGGCCGACGAGCGCCGGAGGCAAGTCGTCCCACCTGGGCATATACCATCCCCGGCCATGAAGCGTTCGATGATCGCGCTGGTCAGCGCAGGAGCAATCACCCTCGCGTCGGGCGGCTATGCCGTCGGGGCGATGCGACACGACGGCGCGTCCGAGCGGTCGGCGACGTGCGAGCAGGCCGACCAGGACTTCGAGAAGCGGGCTGACCAGTTCCGGAAGCACAGGCAACGGGAGTCCCGTGATGCCGAGTACTCCGACTCCGTTGCGGCAAGTTGGGCGATGGAGTCGACCAAGGTGAAGATCCTCAGCCTGATCGTGGTGCAGAATCCGACCTGTTTCGGCGCCGGGACGCGGGCGACAGCGGCGTACCTTCAACAACACCGAACCGAAGGCGAGCAGGACGCTGCCGTGTGCGAACTTGCCTCCGTCCCCTCCGAGTACTGCACGATCGCGGCCGGCTGAAGGCAACGTGCCCCTACCGTGCTCGTTCCGTGCCCGTTCCGTCGGGAAACAGCGGGGAGTCACGGGCGCCGGCGGACGCCTGGCACGAGAACGGACCCTGACCGATGTACCTGGTCAGGGTCCGTTTCCGCTGGCGGTGGGTGTGGGATTTGAACCCACGGTGACATCGCTGCCACGACGGTTTTCAAGACCGTTCCCTTAGGCCGCTCGGGCAACCCACCTCTACGCCGCCCACCAGGGGCGGAGCGGGTACAGCGTACCGGCTCCGAGCGTTTCACAGCGGCCGTGGTCCACACCGGGTCCACCGGCTCTGTTCCACGCCCCATGCCTACTGCGCCGATCATCAGTGCCCGCCCCGCGGCCCCAGGCCAACGCGGGCGAGCCCAGGGCTGTGGCGGTCTCGTCGGCATGGATCAGCAAGCCTGCCTGCGGCCACCGAGGCGTCACCCCACCTGCTGAGAAGGGGTGCCGTCTCCGTCTTTCACGCAGGTGCTGCGGTTCCGATGCCGCTCGAAACCGGCGAACTGGGAACCTGCACATCCGCCCCTCCATCCTCCTGGCCAACGGGCTGGTGGTGCAGAAGCTCGCGTGGGACATCGCCGACGGCACAACGGATGAACTCCGCAAGCTGGCGACCAGCGACAGCGGCGAGACGGACGCCGGGAAGACCGCCGAGCGCTGGATCAAGGGCTTCGGTGCCGGCGCCCGTGGCGGAGTGACAGGCGATTTCTATGACGGCGGCTCAGAACGCCAAGTCGTGGTCCTGTACTTCCATGACACCCGCCAGGTCAAGGAGTTCACCGTTCGGCTCGATGGCGACGCGGGCAAGGAGGACTGGCGGGTTCTGATGAAGTCGACCGATTTCAAGGACGCCACCCACGCTCCCAGCTGGGCGCCCAAGGAGCCGGGAGGATCCGGCTCCAGGACGAAGAACACCTGATCACACGAGCACCCGAAGCCCCCGCCCCCGGAACGAGCCGCAGGGCGGGGGCTCGTCGTCTCCCACGTCACAGCGCGCTGCGCCCCCTGGCCCACGGCAGCGCCGATCCTCCGACCGGGTGCTGACCTGTTGTTTGTCTCGCAATGGTGGTCCACGCCTGCTCCACGCGCACTGATCCACAACGCGACAAGGCCGGATCAAGGTGATAGGGGGCCCACGCAGAAGGGGTGCCCCTCAGTGAGGGGCACCCCTTCTGACCAGCACGTCCATGACCCGCGGAGTGAGCGAGACCCGGACTCACGGGGACGCTTTGACGTCCTCACGGTTTTCAGGACCGTTCCCTCAGGCCGCTCGGGCAACCCACCCCGCGCCGCCCACGTCTACCGGTGGCGCGGGGACAAGACCGACCGGTCAGCTGTCGCCGTCGCGCTGGCCCAGGGTGACGTCGGTCGTGCGGACCTTGCCGTCGCGCGTGTACGTGAGCTTGACGGTGTCGCCGGGCTGGTGGGTCCAGATCTCGCCGATGAGGGTCGGACCGCTGTCGATCACCTGGTCGTCGAGCTTGGTGATGACGTCGCCGGGCTTGAGACCGGCCTTGGCGGCGGGGCCGCCGGAGGTCACCGCCGCGGAGCCGCTCGCGCCCTGCTCGGTGATCTTCGCGCCGCTGGTGCCCTCCTCCAGGGAGACGGACGCACCGATCACCGGGTAGACCGGCTTGCCGGTCTTGATGAGCTGCTGGGCGACGTTCTTCGCCTGGTTGATCGGGATCGCGAAGCCGAGACCGATGGAACCGGACTGGCTGCTGCCGCCCAGACCGCCGCCGCTCGTCGACTGGATCGCGGAGTTGATGCCGATGACGGAGCCCTGGGCGTCCAGGAGCGGGCCACCGGAGTTGCCCGGGTTGATCGAGGCGTCCGTCTGCAGGGCGCTCATGTAGGAGGCCTTGCTGCTGGAGCTGCCGTCGCTGGAGGCCACCGGGCGGTTCTTGGCGCTGATGATGCCCGTGGTCACCGTGTTGGACAGGCCGAAGGGGGCGCCGATCGCGATCGTCGAGTCGCCGACGGCCACCTTGTCGGAGTTGCCGAGGGCGAGCGGCTGGAGGTCGGACGGCGCGTTCTTGAGCTTGATGACCGCGACGTCGTAACCCTGGGCGTGGCCGACCACCTCGGCGTCGTACTTCTTGCCGTCGGGGAAGGTCGCGGTGAGCTTGCCGCCGTCGACCGCGTCCGCCACGACGTGGTTGTTGGTGAGGATGTGGCCCTGCTTGTCGAAGACGAAGCCCGTGCCGGTGCCGCCCTCGCCGTTGGTGCTCTCGGCCTCGATGGTGACGGTGCTCGGCAGCGCCTTGGCCGCCACGCCCGCGACCGTGCCCGAGGCGCGCTTGACGTCGCCGCTGTTGCTCGGGGCGGAGACCGTCGTCGAGCCGCCGGAGCCGTCGTTGCCCTTGGCCAGCGAGTAGCCGATACCGCCGCCGACTCCGCCCGCGACGAGCGCGGCCACCAGGATGGCGGCGACCAGGCCGCCCCGCCCGTTCTTCGGCTTCGGCGCGGGCTGCCCGTAGGTGGAACCCCACCCGCCGGCACCGGCGCCGCCACCGTCCGCGTACGCGGGGGTGGCGGGCGGCGGGGGCGGCCAGCCCGCCTCGGCCGCGGGGACGGCCCCTGGGGTCCCGGAACCGTAGCCCGGCGCACCGGGAGTCCCCGCGCCGTGCCCGTACGGGTCGGGCGTCCCGGCGCTCATCGACGCGTACGCCGGTGTCTGCCCCGGCGCGCCGGGGGCGCCCGGAGGCACCGACGGGATCTGAGCGGTCGGCGCGCCCCCTTCGGGCGCAGCGTTCTGCGCGGAAGCAGCGGGAGTTTCCACCGGCACGGGAGGTGCGGACGGGGCCGGGGGTACTGCGGTGCCCTCGTTCTCGGTGCTCACAGCTCTTCTCCTCGATCCACGGCTGTTGTTCTCGGTCGCACTCGGTCACGCTCGCTCATGCTTGTCGACGCGTCCGGCGCGATGCAGCTGTGCTGGTGTGCATGTGCTTTTTGTACGCCGTCAGCTTTTCCCACAGGACGTCAGAGCACCATAAGCGGTGGCTGTGGGTCCAGGTCTATTCTTTACATAGGTCTTTTCTGGCGCAATGGGTTCATTTGTGGCGTATCCGACCCGGCGGACACCCCGCAGCGGTGGCACCATGACGCGGTGACCCACGCACGACAGCACCCGATCCAGGTCGTCGCCCATCGCGGGGCCTCCGAAGAGGCCCCCGAGCACACCCTGGCCGCTTACAAGAAGGCGATCGAGGACGGTGCCGACGCCCTCGAGTGCGATGTACGGCTGACGGCGGACGGACACCTCGTCTGCGTCCACGACCGTCGCGTCAACCGTACGTCCAACGGCCGCGGGGCGGTCTCCGCCCTGGAGCTCGCCGATCTGGCCGCGCTGGACTTCGGCGTCTGGAGGAACCGCGACGAGTCCCCCGACTGGGAGTACGGCCCCGGGGACCCGCAGGACACGTCCGTCCTCACCCTGGAGCGACTGCTCGAACTCGTCGCGGACGCGGGCCGCCGGGTGGAGCTGGCCATCGAGACCAAGCACCCCACCCGCTGGGCCGGGCAGGTCGAGGACCGGCTGCTGCTGCTCCTGAAGCGTTTCGGGCTGGACTCCCCGGAGAGCGCCACGACCTCGCCCGTCCGTGTCATGAGCTTCTCCGCCCGCTCCCTGCACCGCGTCCGGTCCTCGTCCCCGACCATGCCGACGGTCTATCTGCTGCAGTTCATCTCACCCCGGCTGCGCGACGGACGGCTGCCCGCGGGTGTCCGGATCGCGGGCCCTTCGATGCGGATCGTACGCAGCCACCCCGGCTACATCGAACGGCTGAAACGAGCCGGGCACCAGGTGCACGTCTGGACGGTGAACGAGCCCGAGGACGTCGACCTCTGCGTTGAACTGGGCATTGACGCCATCATCACCAACCGCCCGCGCGCGGTCCTGCGCCAGCTCGGCCGCTGACCTCGCGCGCGCCACTCCGGAAGTCACTGATCGAACCCCCGAAACCGCCGTCGAAATCCAGCCATTCGGTGACAGGGAGTGCACCGGCGCGTTCGTTCCGTATTCGATCGTTACGAGTGCGTCAGCAGACGTGGATTGGCCGGTTTCCGGTCCAGTCCGGTGGGGCATCCACACCGTGGCGTGGGGCAAAGGAGGTCTCGGGGGTGGCGTTGGTGGTGGCACGGGAAGTGCCCACGTCGTCGAGCATGGCCGTTCCCCATGGCCCTGCGGGCGTAGGGAAGGCAAGACGTCGGATGCGGGATCAGCTGCGCACGGGCGGAATGGCGGAATCGGTCGTCGACGACGCCGTACTGATCCTTTCCGAACTGCTGAGCAACGCGTGCCGGCACGGCAGGCCACTCGGCGACGCCTTGTCGGGCGACGGCGACGTGCGGGCCGCGTGGCGCGTCGACGCCTCCGGAAGGCTCACCGTCGAGGTGACGGACGGCGGCGGTCCCACCCGCCCGGTACCGGCCACCCCCTCGGTCACGGCACACGGCGGCCGCGGGCTGAACATCATCACGGCGCTGGCGAAGGACTGGGGCGTCCGCGACGACACCCGCGGGGAGGTCACGGTGTGGGTCGTCGTCCAGGAGGACGTCACCGACACGACCACCGGGCACCGGCGCGACGACTTCGCTACGCGCGTCGCGTCACCGGCCGTGTCCGCGATACCCGAGCTGGACTTCGCGGACGCCTTCGACGACCTCGACTGAAAACCCCCGTTCCTCCGGAAGGACCCGGTGCGGTGGTCGGCGTTGTCCACAGGGTCCCTTCGGCCGTCGCACGAGCGGCTAGGCTCGCGCCCGTACGAGTCGAGCCGTGATCGGGAGACACCCACGATGGCCAAGAAGCGACCCCAGACGAAGGCCCAGCGGCCTCAGCTGCAAGACGGGGAAATCCCGGTTGTCGGCGCTCGCGAGCCCTGCCCCTGCGGCAGCGGCCGCCGCTACAAGGCCTGCCACGGCCGGGCGGCCGCGCACGCGGTGACCGAACTGGTGCAGCGCCCCTTCGAGGGCCTGCCCAGCGAGGGCGACTGGGTCGCGCTGCGCGAGCTGGTGCCCGCCGCGACCGTCGAGCTGAAGCTCAAGGAGAGCCTCCCCGAGGACGTCCCCTCGGTGACGCTCGCCACCGTTCTGCCGATGGCCTGGCCCGCGCTGCGCCGCGACGACGGCTCGGTCCTGCTCGGCCTGCAGAACGACACGGCGTCCGGCGACATCAGCCGCGACCTCGCCGACACCCTGCGGCGCGCCCTCACGGCGGAGCCCGGCACGCCGGTCCCGGGCCGCCGCGCCCCGGCCGACGGCCCGCGTCTGCAGGAACTGCTCGACCCCGAAGGTGCCTTCGAGCCAGTTGTGCACACGGGCTTCGAGTTCTGGGTCCCGGACGCGGAGAACTCGACGCCGGATGTGGCCGCCTCCCTGGAGCGGGCCAACGCCGCCGCCATCCCCACCGTGAGGCTCTCCGGCGTCGACGCCGCGTACTGGTGCGAGACCCCCGACAAGAACCACCTGCGCTGGGTCATGCCGCACCCCGAGGAACAGCTTCTGGACGCGCTCGCGCGGCTGCACGCGGCCGGCCGGTCGAGTCTCGGCGAGGGCACCCGGCTGGTCGGCTCCTTCCGCGCGCACGGACTCACGGTGCCGGTCTGGGACCTGCCGAGCGGTGTCACGGCCGACGACGTCGAGAAGCCGGCGGCCGAATTCGCCGAACGCCTGGCGACCGCCCTGGCCTCGGACGCACCGCTCACCCCGGACGAACGCCGGGCACGCGGCGGACTCACCAACCGACAGGTCACGCTGAGCTGATCCCCGGTCGCGGCACTGACCGACCGGTCAGCCGGGCCAGGCCCTTGAGGGACAGGTGACCCCTGTCACAACTCCCGGTTGTGACAGCGGAATCCGTGTCCGAATAGCCGAGATCGAATTTGCGAACCGCCGATCTCTTGTTACCGTTCGAGTAGCCCGGTTGCTGGTGCATCCCCCGTCGCCAGCAACCGGGTCTTTTTCATGCCCGGAACCTCGTACGACGTTCAACGCCCTTGCCACAGAGGCAAGTTGCTACGAACCCGTACTGCTGCCCGAGCGCAGCAGCAGCGGCCCGTCACCGGCGCCCTTCGCGAACTCCGCGACCGCCGTGTAGGCCCCCGCCCCGCCCGCCGTGCGCTCCCTGGGCGTCTCGCACGCTCCCGGATCGTCCTCCGCGTCCACCACGCACCTCATCTGCACGGTGCGGCCGGCGGGCCCCATGAGGCTCAGTACGGAGCTCAGCTCGTCGCCGGTCGCGTTGCGGTAGTACGTGCGCGCCCAGGTGTCCGCCCCCCGGGTCAGGACACAGGTCTGCGCCTCGATGCCGTCCGGCGAGGAGAGTTCGGGGCCGCACCGGGCGGCGGTCGCCAGGCCCAGGCCCAGCCCCGGCAGCCGAGGCGCGGACGCGGGGCGGCCCCCGGAGCCGGGCGCACGCCCCTTCTCGTCGACGCGCCCGGAGGTACGGACGACCGCGGGACCCTCGTCCCCGACGGGCCCCGCGGACGCCACGGTCAGCGGCAGAGCGACGATGAACGCCACGGCAGCGGTCAACGCCCCCAGCCGAACGCTTCGGGGGCCCGGCCCGCCGCGCAGCGGCAAGGAGTCTCTGTGTCGGCCAAGATGACGCTGCATACCGCGGAAGATAACGAGCCGGGGTGGGCGCGCGGCTCGCCGCGCGCCGGAGCGCCCTACAACTCGGGCGCGCTCACACCCGTACGAGTGAGCGCCTCCACCACGGCGTCCACCACGGCCTCCACCCCGGGCACCCAGGGCGCCGCCGAGCCGGGCAGCGGGGCCCGCTCCCAGCGGATCCCTCCCTGGGCGGTCTCGGACGGGGGCAGCGCGATGTAACCGCCCTCGCCGTGGAAGCGCAGGGAACCCGGTACGAAGTCCTTGGCGTAGAGCAGCTCGCCGAGCTGCTCCATGGAGTACGGCGCGACGAGGATCGCCCACCGCGTGGGGGCCGCGACGACCGGGCCGAGGCGCATGCCCTGGCGGTCGAGCGCGTCGAGCGCGCGAGCCGCCGCGGGGGCGGGCAGGCTCACCGCGCAGGGCGCCCTGCCTCCGGTGGCCAGCACGATGGGTGCCGACGGCCGGTTGGTCCACCACCAGCGCACCATGCGCTCGTCGGCGGTGGCCGCGAGGAGGCCGGGGTCGAAGGGGTGGGCACCGGGCACCGTGCACTCCGGGTCCGGACAGCCGCAGCGGGCACGCCCCTGCGGGTCCGGTGCCACACCCGGGAGTACGGGCCAGTGCCAATCGGCCGCGAAGGTCAGGGCCGCGCTGAGCATCTCAGGCCTCCCGTTGTTCCGCCTGGACAGGAGCCTGCGTCGCCTTCCGAGGATCTCGCGCATGAGCGCTCGTTCCTTTCCGTTGCACGCCTGGCAACACCGTGGATCACATCACGTCATGTGTCGATCACTTCACTGTGCGTACCTGCTGGCGCATCACACCCTCGCGCACGGCAAGGGGAACCCATCTGGGCCGAGCATTGGCTGCGTCCGCGTCCGTACTGCGTCTGTCTGAAGCACGGGCATGGCGTGGGGTGGCGGCGCCTGGCGTTTTGCTGTCCCGCGTATTGCTTGCCGCCTCCGCCACGGGAGGATGGGGCACGGTCATCGGTAGTTAAGACGCCCGGGTCCGATTCCAGGTTCCGAGCGGATACCAACCGCCCCTGGCCTTCACCGAGTACGTACCCACCACGACCGCTGTGACGCTCCGTCGAACGAGGCCAGTCGACCTCAATAACGTGTTACCCGAGTCAGTTTTAAGCCAACTTTGCTTTCCCGCAAGGGTTACCGAGGGTCTCATGGACACCAGGAATCCCAGCAGGACAATGCTGGACATCCCCTCACGAGTGCGTGTACATGTGGAGACTCTGCCAGCGGCGCAGAACGACATGGGGGTTTGCGATGCTATTGAGCAATACGCACAGGTCGGAAAGCCGGACGCCATGAACGCCCCTCACCTTCCGAAAGTGGCCGGAATCGATTCAACGGTTCCCGCTCCCGCACACACTGTCGCGCCTACATCCTCCGCCCCGGGCGCCACTTCGGCCACTCCGGCCGCCCCGGCCACCGGCCCCGGGCTCGTCCTCCAGGACCGTCTCGCCGGCTGGGTCTCCGATCTCACGACGCTCCACGAACTCACCGAGCGCCTGGCGCGCACCGCGGCGCTCAGCGAGGCACTGCAGGAACTGCTGCGCGCCGGAGCCTCCCTCGTGGGCGCGCGGCGTGGTCTCGTCGTCCTGGAGCCCGGCGACGGACTCGGCCCGGACACCACCGTCGGCCTCGGTCTGGGGCGCGCCGATCTCGGCCACATCGAGACCATTCCCCGCAGCTCCATGTCGTACGGGCGGATCCTGGACGGCCTGCCCGGCGGCGATGCCGAGATCGCGCAGCCCGATCTGCTCTCCGAGGACGGCCTCGACCCCCGCCACCGCGAGGTGGCCGCCCGGCTCGGCTACGCCGCGAGCTACACGGTGCCGCTGTCCACCAGGACGACGGGCCGGCTGGGCGCCGCCGTATGGCTCTACGACGAGCCCGCCGAACCGGGGGAGCGCCGGCGCCACCTCGTCGGCCTCTACGCCCGGTACGCGAGCGAGCACCTGGCCCGGCTGGTGGAACTGGAGCGCACCCGCGCGTGCGTGGCGACCGTCTCCGAGGAGCTGCTTCCCCCACGGCTTCCCCGGGTCCCCGGCATCCAGCTGGCCGCCCGTCATCGCACGGGTCCGCGCGGCGGCGGCGACTGGTACGACGCGCTGCCCCTGCCCGACGCCGCGCTCGGCCTCTCGGTCGGGTCCGTCACCGGGTCCGGACCCAGCGCGATCGCCGCGATGGGCCGGCTGCGGGCGTCCCTGCGGGCGTACGCCGTGATGGAGGGCGAGGACCCGGTCGCCGTCCTGTCCGACCTCGAACTGCTGCTGCGGCTGACCGAGCCCGCCCGCTCCGCGACCGCCCTCTTCGCCTACTGCGAGCCCGCGCTGCGCAGGATCACCCTCGCCGGAGCCGGTCACAGCCCGCCGCTGCTCATCGGCGCGCGGCGCACGGAGTTCGTGGAGACCTCACTCTCCGCACCACTGGGGATGCTCGCCTGCTGGGAGGCGCCGAGTGTCGAACTGACCGCCGAGCCCGGTGAGACCGTGCTGCTCTACACCGACGGCCTGCTGCACCGCACCGGCGACCCCATGGACCGTGCCTTCGCCCGGCTGCACGCGGCGGCGGCGAGCGTGCCGAGGTCGCTGCGCGAGGACCCCGGCGCCATCGCCGACCATGTCCTGCGGACCGTGCTCCCGGACGAGTGCGGGTCCGGGGCCGCCGGCGCCGGGGTGCCTGTCGGCCCGAAGAGACCCGGGCCGGGAGGCGGCAGCGACGAGGACGTGGTGCTGCTGGCGGCCCGCTTCGAGTGACCGTGGCGCGGGACCACGGTGTGTGACCGCTGCGCGGACCGCGGTGTGCGGGCGCGCGGCGCCTCGTCCCGCACACGCGGTGAGTTCCCCGGCACACGCGGTGAGCTCGCGGCGTAAAGCCGTTCCGGCCCCGGGCCCGCTCCCGTACGACCGTACGATGGAACCGGTCCAGAGTCGTATCAAGGAGGCAGACCGTGTCGGAGGCGCTCAACCCGGAGACCCCGGAAGCCGTGCTCGACGATGCCGCTGACGAAGCGGTCGAAGAAGAGCCGATCAAGCAGCGCAAGAACAGCCTGTACCCGGGCGTGTCCGATGAACTCGCCGAGAGCATGAAGTCCGGCTGGGCCGACACCGAGCTGCGCGGCCTGGAGCCGATCGCGCAGGCCGAGTACACCGCGGCCCGCCGTGCCGCACTCTCCGCGCGTTTCCCGGGCGACCGGCTGGTGGTCCCCGCGGGCAACCTGAAGACCCGGTCGAACGACACGGAGTACCCCTTCCGAGCCTCGGTCGAGTACGCGTACCTGACCGGCAACCTGACCGAGGACGGCGTCCTGGTCATGGAGCCGGCGTCGGAGGGCCACAAGTCGACGATCTACCTGCTGCCGCGCTCCGACCGGGAGAACGGCGAGTTCTGGCTGTCCGGCCAGGGCGAACTGTGGGTCGGCCGCCGCCACTCCCTCACCGAGGCCGAGCAGTTGTACGGCATCCCGGCGTCGGACGTCCGCGAACTGACCGCGGCGCTGAAGGAGGCCACCGGTCCCGTCCGCGTCGTGCGCGGCTACGACGCCGGCGTCGAGACGGCCCTGACCGACAAGGTCACCGCCGAGCGCGACGAGGAGCTGCGGGTCTTCCTCTCCGAGGCGCGGCTGGTCAAGGACGAGTTCGAGGCCGGCGAGCTGCAGAAGGCCGTCGACTCGACGGTCCGCGGCTTCGAGGACGTCGTGAGGATCCTGGACAAGGCCGAGGCGACCAGCGAGCGCTACATCGAGGGCACCTTCTTCCTGCGCGCCCGCGTCGAGGGCAACGACATCGGCTACGGCTCCATCTGCGCCGCCGGTCCGCACGCCTGCACGCTGCACTGGGTGCGCAACGACGGACCGGTCCGCTCCGGCGACCTGCTCCTGCTGGACGCGGGCGTCGAGACGCACACCCTCTACACCGCCGACGTCACGCGCACGCTGCCGGTCGACGGCACGTACACCGAGATCCAGAAGAAGATCTACGACGCCGTGTACGAGGCCCAGGAGGCCGGTATCGCGGCCGTGCAGCCCGGCGCCAAGTACCGCGACTTCCACGACGCGGCGCAGCGTGTGCTGGCCGAGAAGATCGTCGAGTGGGGTCTGGTCGAGGGCCCGGTCGAGCGGGTCCTGGAACTCGGTCTGCAGCGTCGCTGGACCCTGCACGGCACCGGCCACATGCTCGGCATGGACGTCCACGACTGCGCGGCCGCGCGGACCGAGACGTACGTGGAGGGCACGCTGGAGCCGGGCATGTGCCTGACCGTCGAACCGGGTCTGTACTTCCAGGCCGACGATCTGACCGTCCCCGAGGAGTACCGCGGCATCGGCGTCCGCATCGAGGACGACATCCTGGTCACGCGGGACGGCAACCGGAACCTGTCGGACGGACTGCCGCGGCGCTCCGACGAGGTCGAGGCGTGGATGGCCGCGCTGAAGGGCTGATCCGGAACAGGACGGCCGGGTACCCCCACGGGTGCCCGGCCGTTTCCGGTTCGCGGGGGTGACCGGGTCCCACCCGGCCTGACGGCGTACTTCCGCGGTCGGCGGCCGCGCGGCCTGCGCGCTCGCTTCGGGCGCGGTACTCAGGAGGAGGGGCCGGTTCCATGGACGACTTCTGGTCCGGTGTCGGTGTGGATCTGCATCTGGAGCCGGACGTGGCGGCGGGCCGGCGGGCGGGGCTCGAACGCGCGCTGCGCGACGCGGTGCGCGAGGGACGGCTCGCGCCGGGTACCCGGCTGCCCGCGACCCGGCGGCTGGCGGCCGGGCTGGGCATCTCACGCGGCACCGCGAAGGGCGCGTACGACCAACTGGTCGCCGAGGGGTATCTGACGGCGCGGCAGGGATCGGGCACCGAGGTGGCGCTGTTGCCGGCCACCTCTCCTGAGGCTTCCGAGGGAGCGGCACGCGCGCGTGCCCCTCGTCTCGATCTGCGGCCGGGCAGCCCGGACGTCGGCTCGTTCCCGGCCGCCGCCTGGCTGCGGGCGCTGCGCCGCGCGATCGCGACGGCGCCCTCCTCCGCGTACGGCTACGGGGATCCGCGCGGCCGGATCGAACTGCGCACGGCACTGTCCGGCTATCTGGGGAGGGCCCGGGGGGTGATCGCGCCGCCCGAGCGGATCGTGATCACTTCGGGGTACGTGCAGGGGCTCGCGCTCCTCACCCGCGTGCTGGGCGGCGCAGTGGTCGCGATGGAGGACCCGGGGCTGCCCTTCCACCGGGACGTGGTGCGGCGGGGCGGCGGAACGGTGATTCCGTTGCCGGTCGACGAACGGGGTGCCCGCGCCGAGGAGTTGGCGGCGACCGGGGCCGGTGCGGCCGTCGTCACGCCCGCGCACCAGTACCCGACCGGGGTCACCCTGCATCCGGGACGCCGCCGGGCTCTCACCGACTGGGCCCGCGCACACGGCGCGCTGATCGTCGAGGACGACTACGACGGGGAGTTCCGCTACGACCGGCAGCCCGTGGGCGCCCTCCAGGGGATGGCACCGGGCCAGGTCGCGTATCTCGGCACGGCCTCCAAGACGCTCGGACCGGCGCTGCGGCTCGGCTGGATGGTCCTGCCGCCGCACCTGGTCGACGTGGTGACGGACGCGAAGCTGCACAGTGACCATCACACCGAGGTCATCGGCCAGTTGGCGCTGGCCGAGATGATCAGCGGTCACGCGTACGACCGCCATGTGCGCGCCTGTCGCCTCCGCTACCGGCGGCGCAGGGACCAGCTCCTGGACCGGCTCGGCGCATCCCGGAGCGTGCGCGGAATCGCGGCCGGACTGCACGCGCTGGTGGAGGTCGCCGACGAGGCGGAGGCGGTGGCACGGGCGCAGGCGCTGGGGCTCGCGGTGGGGCGGCTCGGGGACCACTGGCACACGCCCGGGGCGGGTCGGCCGCAAGGGCTGGTCGTGGGGTACGGGACGCCACGGGAGCGGGCGTACCCGGAAGCGCTGGAGGTGTTGGGGCGGGTGCTGGAGGGGACTTGAGCGGCGGGCGGGGCTGTCCGGGAGAAGGTGGCGGGCTCCGCCCCGGAGAAGGCGCGGCGCTCTCCCGGGAAGACGCGGTTGTGTCTCTCGGCGCACCCGGCTTCGCCGCACAGAGGTCAACCCCCTTCCCGCGCGGGCCGCGAGGGTGAGCGATTGGGTCATGAATCGGCGCGGCGATTGGGCCTGCCCAGGGGTCCACCCTGCTTCTAGGGTCGCTGTCATGACGAACCCCCTCGTCCCGCCCGCGGGCCCCCGGCGCGTCCTCGCCCTGGCGCAGTTGGCCAACTCCGTCGGCGACGGCGCCTATTACGTGACCTCGGCGCTCTACTTCACGCACGTCGTCGGCCTCGCCCCCGCGCGCGTGGGGCTCGGGCTGACCCTGGCATGGGCGGTCGGCTCCCTGGTGGGAGTGCCGCTGGGACGCCTCGCGGACCGGCGCGGGCCGCGCGGCACGGCGGTGCTGCTGGCGCTCGCGACCGGGCTCGCGGTGGCCTCCTTCCTCGTCGTACGCGGTTTCGTTCCCTTCGTCGCGGCGGCCTGCGCGTACGCCGCCGCGCAGTCGGGGCTGGCGGCGGCGCGGCAGGCGCTGCTCGCCGGCCTGGTCCCCGCCGGGGAGCGGACCGGGCTGCTCGCGCACCTCCAGTCGACGCTCAACGCCGGTCTGGCCGTGGGCGCGGGCCTCGGCGGACTCGCCCTGCACGCCGGGACACGGGCCGCGTATCTCGGGGTGTTCGCGCTGGACGCGGCGAGCTTCCTGCTCTGTGCGGCACTGCTGCTGCGGCTGCCCTCCCCGCCGGCGGCCGGTGTGACGCGACGGCACGGGACCGGGGTCCTGCGCGACCGCCCCTACGTCCTCGTCACCCTGCTGAACACCGTGCTGCTGCTGCGGATGCCGCTGCTCAGTCTGGGCGTCCCGTTGTGGATCACGGAGCGGACCTCGGCGCCCGCCTGGCTGGTCTCCGCGCTGTTCGTCCTCAACACCGTCGTGGTGATGGTCTTCCAGGTGCGGACGGCCCGCGGTGTCACCGGCCTCGCCTCGGCCACGCGCGCGATCCGCCGCTCGGGGCTCGTCATGCTCGCGTCCTGCGCGGTGTTCGCCCTGTCGTCCGGCGCCCCGCCGTGGATCGCGGCCGGGATCCTCGTGGCGGGCGCGGTGCTCCAGGTCGTCGCCGAGATGCAGCAGTCGGCGGGCTCCTGGCAACTGGGGCTCGACCTCGCCCCGGCCGACCGCGTGGGCGAGTACCAGGGATTCTTCGGCACCGGCGTCACGGTGGCCCGCACCATGGGTCCGCTGGTCCTGACGGCCCTGCTGGTCGGCTGGGGAACGCCGGGATGGCTGCTGCTCGGGGTCCTGATGCTGGGCGCGTCGTACGGGACCGGGCCGGCGGCGCGGTGGGCCGCCACGCGCACGGCGGACGGGGACACGGGACGCGGCCGTGCGCGGGGCAGGGATTCCGGGACAGCCGTCGTCGCGGAGAACCGCCCGGTCACACAGCCATCAAAGGCGCGTCTTCCCGCCACTTGAGGACCTTGTCGAAGCTGACCACCGCGCCGCCCCGCCCCGGCTCGTTGTCGAACCTGACGTGGTCGGCGAGCTCCTGGATCAGGCACAGCCCCCGGCCGTGCTCGGCGTCGGCGCGGGCCGGGCGGAGCGGGGGGCGGGCGCGTCCGGAGGGGAATCCCGGGCCGGAGTCGGCGACTTCGATGCGGCACTTCTCGCCGTCGAGGTAGGCGGTGACCCGGTAGGCCTCGGTGGCCGCGCCGTGCGCGGTGTCGCCGCCGTGCTCGACGGCGTTGGCGCAGGCCTCCGTGAGCGCGACGGAGAGGTCGTACGAGATGTCGGGGTCGACGCCCGCCGTCTCCATCGTGCCGAGCAGCAGCCGTCGGGCGAGCGGAACGCTCGCAGCCTCGCGCCGCAGATGGAGTGACCACCAGATGCTCATGCTCCAGCCTCCAGGCCGCGACTCGACATACCGTTACGTATTACCGCGAGTACCCGTGTGCAATCGCCCGGATGACGTGATGCCGCCCATACGGCGGATGCGTGCGCGTCAGGGAGGGTGTATGTGGGGACAGTTTCACCCATATGGTCCGATTCGCATCGGTACCTCGCGTGACGTCACCTTGCGGACCTGCCGTGGGGTGCGGGGTCGGCCAGTGCGATGATGGGCCGGCCATGACTGCCCCCCACTCACGCAGGGCGCGCTCCGGACAAGAGCTCCGGATTCTGCGGGCCGCGGTGTTCGCCGCGGTCTGCGTCGTGCTGGCCGCGGCCGGTCATGGAATCGCCTCCTGCACGACCGTCCCGCTGTGGACCCTGGGCGCGGGCTTCCTCGCCGTCTTCGCCGTCGCCGCCCCCCTGGCGGGACGCGAGCGGGCGCTGCCGGGCATCGCGGCGGTACTCGCCGTGGGGCAGACCGCGCTGCACACGCTCTTCGGACTCGGCGTGTCCGGTTCCATGGCAACGGGCTCCGGCTCCATGCCGATGACCGACGCGTCACTCGTCCAGCGCGCCGCCCGCATCGTGTGCGGCACGACCGCGGCGGCGATCAGCCCCGCCCAGGCCCAGAGGATCCTGGCCGACGCGCGGCTCGACACGGACCTGACGCGGTCCATGCCCATGTCGTCGATGCCGTCGATGCCGTCGATGTCCGCGCATCACCCCGCGGACGCCATGTCGTCCACCGCGGGCTCCTCCATGGGGTTGCTGCCCTCACTGCCGATGCTGCTCGGCCACCTCCTCGCGGCCGTCGCCGCCGGATGGGTCCTGCGCCACGGCGACATGGCGCTGCTGCGGCTCATGCGGCTGTCCGCGCACGGGGTCGCGGAAGGCGCGCTCGTACGGTCGTTGCGCGCCGCGCTCGCGCTCGTACGCGCCCTGCGGGCAGGACTCCCGGGGACTTCGGGCGCGGCACCGCGCACTCCGCGCACAGCGCCGCGCGCCGCGCGCAAGCCGCGCACCATCACTCTTCAGCACTCCGTCGTCCGGCGCGGACCGCCACGCTCCACCGCTCTCGTCCTCGCTGCCTGACACGACGCACCGCTTCACGATCACGAAGGGGCCGCGGGGGGGGGGGGGGGGGGGGGGCGGGCGCCGCCCCCCCCCGCGCCGCCCCCCCCCGCGGGGGGGGAGCGCACCCCCCCCCAACCACAGTAGACATGGGGTGTTGAGTG